>NZ_JBSFYQ010000029.1:0-94437 GCF_053599855.1 Micromonospora sp. NPDC005161 | reverse complement strand
CCTCGATCTGCCCGAACAGGTCTGGATCAACAAACCAGAGCCGGAACCTCAAGCCGCATAACTCCCGCTGGCCTCAAATCCTTGACACGTTCCGGAGCGGCGGAACGCCGCCGCCGACAGATCGACGAAGAACCGCCCCGCTCCGGAGAGCTCCAGCACCGCGCCGTAGATGGTGAACAGCACGATGTACGAGGCGGCCACATCCAGGGGTGTGCCGTAGAAGCCGCTGTCCGAGTTGTAGAACGCGTCGATCAACTGGCTGAAGTCGAGCCCCGAGTGCGCGACCGGCCAGGCCTGCGGCAGCAGCCCGCCGTAGTAGCCGTAGCCGAGGAACAGCAGGCAGACGGCGGGCAGGATCCACCCGGTGGCCCGCCGGCACGCCTCCAGCAGCAGAAGCAGCAGGAGGGTGCCCATCACCAGGTCCATCGGCACGAGCAGACCCTGCCGGTCGAGGAAGGCGTTGTAGCCGCCGCCGCCCGTACCGATGCTGATGGGCAGCACGGGGTAGAGGCAGCCGGCCACCGCTAGTGCGACCAGGGTCCAGTCCACCGCGGTGGGTCGCGCCGGCGCCGAATGTGGCAGGCCCGGCCCGACCGGTCGGTCGCCGCCGGTGCGGCGCAGCCGGGCCCGGAGCCGGGCCGCGAGCCGCAGGTCGGCCGGGTAGACCAGAAAGACCAGCGGCAGTACGCCCGCCAGAAAGAAGATCAAATAGTATTTGCTGCCCTGCGCGAGGGGGCGGAACACCTGCCAGAGGGCGAGTGCGCCGACCGCCAGCGCCGCCGCGGTGAGGAGCAGACCGGCCGGCCCGGACAACACCCGCCCCGGTTTCTCGTCCTCGAACTGGGCGGCCAGGTCCCGCGTCGCCCGTTCGGTGTCGGCGCGAGCGTCGTCGTCGGCCCGCCCGGCGAGATCGGCGCTGTCGGCCGCAGCGGGCGCGTCGGTCTCGGCCGCTCTCGGTCGGGGCGGTGCGCCGCCGTCGCCCGGTGTGGGCTCATCGGCGGGGGAGTTGGCCGGCTGTGCGGGTGGCGGCGAACCGTCGGGCGAACGGGTGGACGACACGAGGGGACGATACACGTCGATCAAGCGGCAGGTGGGGCATCGACGGCCGTTTCGGCGCAGTGCGGTCGAGGGTGGGGCAGCGTCCCGTCGTCCCTGCCGGAATTTGCCTGGAGGGCTGTCGGACCCGGCGGCTAGGGTCGGGCGGTGACTTCGGGGCGACCATTGATTCAGGCTCGCGGGCTGCTGAAGCGGTTCGGCGACTTCACCGCCGTGGCCGGCATCGACGTCGAGGTGCGCTCGGGCGAGGCGTTCGGCTTCCTCGGCCCCAACGGCGCCGGCAAGTCCTCCACCATGCGGATGGTCGGCTGCATCTCCCCACCGAGCGGTGGCGAGCTGCGCATCCTCGACATGGACCCGGTCCGCGACGGGCCGGCGATCCGGGCCCGGCTCGGCGTCTGCCCGCAGCTGGACAACCTCGACCCCGAGCTGACCGTCCGGGAGAACCTCACCGTCTACGCCCGCTACTTCGGCATCTCGCGGCGGGTGGCCCGGGAGCGGGCCGCCGAGCTGCTGGACTTCGTCCAGCTCAGCGAGCGGGCCGACAGCAAGGTCGAGCCGCTGTCCGGCGGGATGAAGCGCCGGCTGACAATCGCCCGCGCGCTGGTCAACGACCCGGAGATCGTGCTGCTCGACGAGCCGACCACGGGGCTCGACCCACAGGCCCGGCACCTGGTCTGGGAGCGGTTGTTCCGGCTCAAGCAGCAGGGCGTCACGCTGGTGCTCACCACGCACTACATGGACGAGGCCGAGCAGCTCTGCGACCGGCTGGTGGTGATGGACGGCGGGCGGATCGTCGCCGAGGGCTCACCCCGGGCGCTGATCGAGCAGCACTCCACCCGCGAGGTGGTCGAGCTTCGCTTCGCCGCCGAGTCGCAGGAGCCGTTCGCCGGCAAGCTCGACGGGCTGGGGGAGCGGGTCGAGGTGTTGCCCGACCGGGTCCTGCTGTATGTGCCCGACGGCGACGCGGCGGTCGCCGAGGTCGCCGCGCTGGGGCTCAGCCCGGCCAATGTGCTGGTGCGGCGCAGTGGCCTGGAGGACGTCTTCCTGCACCTGACCGGCCGCACCCTGGTCGACTGACCCGATTGGGCGCCCGACGAACGGGTCAGATGGCGGATGACCGGGGGTGCGCCGCCGGAGTGATCTTGCGTAGCATCGGCGCCCGGGTCGGCATGTCCGCCCGACCCGGAGTTGACCACGGGGGTTTCATGTCCGACGTACAGACCAACAGCCGGCATCAGGCCGGGCTGACCGCCCTCTACCTGGGCATCTTCGCGATGGTCTGGTTCAGCGTGCCCGCCGCGGAGCAGCCGTTGCGTGCCCTGCTGGTGGTGGGCAGCATCGCGGCACTGCTCACCGCCGTGGTGGGCGGCGTGCTGTCGGCCCGCACCCGGGGCGCGGGCGGCCCTCGGGACCGGGCGACCGACCGTCGGTACCTGCTGATCGTGGTCGCGGAGTTCGCCGCCGCCGGGCTGGGCGCCGCCGTGCTCGCCGCCGCCGGTTGGTCCGAGTACATCCCGGTGCTGGTCTGCGCCGTGGTCGGGCTGCACTTCTTCCCGCTCGCCCCGCTGCTGCGGGACCCGCTGCTCCGGCCGCTCGGTGTCGCGCTGTGCGTGGTGGCGGTGGCGGGCCTCGTCACCGCGCTCGCCTCGGCGGTGTCCGCCGGTCTGGTGGTCGGCACCGGCGCGGGGCTGCTGCTGCTCGGCTACGCCGTGCAGGCGCTGACCCGCGCGCACCGGCCGGTGTGACCGGCCCGCGCTTCGCCGCCGAGGTCGACACGGTCCGATCGTTGACGGTTCAGCAGCAACCTTTCCCGCGTGTCGAGCTGCTGAGCCGCCAACGATCACGGCTCAACGGGCTCTGGCCCAGGTGAGGAATCGGTCGCTGAGTCGGTCGTGACCGGCCTGGCCGGCGAAGTCCCCGGCCGCCTCGTAAAGCAGCGTGGCGAGGTAGATGAGCAGGCCGATCCGGTCCTCGCGGTATTCGCCGAGCAGCGACAGACGGGCTGGGGAGCAGGGCCACGCGGCGCCGACAACCTTCCCGCGCTGGTGGCCGTGCGCGACTCCAAGGATCCGACCGGCCGGGTGCTGGCCTTCACGCCCGATGCCTGGCGCGCGTTCGTCGGGTCCGACGCCGTTCGCCGGTAGATAGCGGCCACGCCGTTCCGATCCGCTCCTAGATCCACTCGGCTTCCGGGAAGTCGGGGTGTCGCGGTGGCTTTGACACCCCGACATCCTGAAGCCGTGTCGATCATCGGCCCGAAACCCGGGGGACAGGTCGGCGGATGTGGCCGTAGGGTGACCGGCGGCCTGTCGTACCCCCGGGGTAGGAAGGTCGGTGTGGCGGGCGTGGTGTGGCGGGGGTGGTCGTGGTGAGCGTGGCTGGTTCGGCGCGGGAGCGGGCTCGGCCCGCGCTGCCACGGGTGCCGGCGCTCGCCGTGTTCGACTACTTCCTGGTGGGTTACCGGCGCACCTGGCGGGCCGGGGTGTTCTCCTCGTTCCTGCTGCCGGTGCTGACCGTGCTCGGCTTCGGGCTGGGCGTCGGCGCCTACATCGACCAGGGCGTCGGCGGCGTGCGCTACCTCGACTGGCTGGTCCCCGGGCTGATCGCCTCGACCGCCCTCCAGGTGACCGTCGGCGACTCGACGTGGCCGGTGTTCAGCAACTTCCGGTGGATCAAGACGTACTTCGCCCAGAGCGCGGCGCCGCTGCGGGTGGCCGACGTCCTGGCCGGGCACCTGGCCTTCGTGATGTTCCGGGTGCTCACCACGATCGCGGCGTTCCTGTTGGTCACCGGGCTGTTCGGGGCGTTGCGCTCACCGTGGGCGGTGGCCACCCTGCCGGTGGTGGCGCTGCTCGGGCTTGCCGTGGCCGCACCGACCTTCGCGTACGCCGCCTTGGTGACCAGCGACAGTTGGCTGGCGATGCTGTTCCGGTTCGCGGTCATCCCGATGACGCTGTTCGCCGGGGTGTTCTTCCCGGTCGAGTCGCTGCCCGACGCACTGCGCTGGCTGGCGTACGGGACACCGCTGTGGCACGCCGTCGACCTCTGCCGTGCGGCCACGCTCGGCGTCGCCCCACAGTGGTCGATCGCCGGGCACCTGCTCTACCTGGCGGCCTGGTCACTCGCCGGCTGGCTGCTGGCGCTGCGCGCGTTCCGTCGCAAGCTCATCGTCTAGGGGAGTTGTCGTGGTCACGCTGATCCTGCCTCGGCTGGTCGACGTCTCCGCCGCGTCCCGGCGGTCGGCGTCGGTGGTCGAGCGCAACGTCGCGGCGCTGAAGTCGGTCTACTGGCTGCTGCTGCTCTCCGGCTTCGTGGAGCCGCTGCTCTACCTGCTCTCGATCGGGGTGGGCGTCGGCACGCTGGTCGGCGACCTGCCGCTGCCCGACGGGCGGCTGGTCTCGTACGCCGAGTTCGTGGCCCCGGCGATGCTCGCCTCCTCGGCGATGACCGGGGCGCTCGCGGAGACCACGTTCAACTTCTTCGGCAAGATGAAATACATGAAGCTGTACGACGGGGTGATCGCCACCCCGGTACGGCCGTTCGAGATCGCCCTCGGCGAGTTGGGCTGGGCGATGCTGCGGGGCAGCGCCTACTCGGCGGCGTTCCTCGGTGTGATGGTCGCGCTGGGCCTGACCAGCGTCGCCCGGGCGCTGACCGCGCTTCCGGCGGCCGTGCTGGTCGGGTTCGCCTTCGGTGCGCTCGGCATGGCGCTGTCCACCTTCATGCGCAGCTGGCAGGATTTCGACCTGATGGGCTCCGCCCAGTTCACCCTCTTCCTCTTCTCCGGCACGTTCGTGCCGGCCCAGGCCTACCCGGCCCTGCTGCACTGGTTGATCGAGGTCACGCCGCTCTACCGGTCGGTGCACCTGATCCGCGGCGTCGCGCTGGGCACAGGCGGCTGGTTCTGGCTGCTTGACGTGCTCTACCTGCTGGCGATGATGGCGCTCGGCCTGCTGGTCGCTTCCCGCCGGATGGGCAGGTTGCTCTACCGGTAGGGGTTACGCGCCGCCCTCCTCGGGGCACGTCGGAGGCGACACCACGACGATGAGGAGGGGCGATGGCCTCCGACCAGTCTTCCGTTGGCAGCGGGCGTGACCGTGACCCGGCCCGTGGGCCGGTCGGCCCGGACGAGGGGCCGGACAGCCCCACCGACCTGCCCGGCAGCGGCTGGAAGGCGGCGCTGCGCCGCACGGTCACCGAGTTCCAGGACGACAGCCTGACGGACTGGGCGGCCGCGCTGACCTACTACGGGGTGCTGTCCATCTTCCCCGGGCTGCTGGTGCTGATCTCCATCCTCGGCCTGCTCGGCCCGGCCGCCACCCAGGGTGTCGAGGACACCGTCAAGCAGGCGGTGCCCGAGGGCAACATTCAGCAGATCATCACGGACGCGATCACCCAGGCGGGTGACAACGGCGGGCTGGCGAGCATCGCCGCGATCATCGGTCTGCTGGCCGCGTTCTGGTCCGCGTCCGGGTACGTTGCCGCGTTCATGCGCGCCTCGAACACCATCTACGACGTGCCGGAGGGACGGCCGATCTGGAAGACGCTGCCGATCCGGGTCGGCGTGACCGCGGTGATCGGCGTGCTGCTGCTGGCCTGCGCGGTGATCGTGGTCTTCACCGGGCGCCTGGCCGAACTGGTCGGAAACGCGATCGGGGTGGGTTCGACGGCGGTCACGGTGTGGAACGTCGCCAAGTGGCCGGTGCTGCTGATCCTGGTCAGTCTGATGTTCGCGATCCTGTACTGGGCCTCGCCGAACGCGCGGCACGGCGGCTTCCGCTGGGTCAGCCCGGGTGGCGTGCTTGCCGTGGTGATCTGGCTGGTGATCTCCGGCCTGTTCGCCTTCTACGTGAGCAACTTCGGCTCGTACGACAAGACGTACGGGACGCTGGCCGGGGTGATCATCTTCCTGGTGTGGCTCTGGCTGAGCAACATCGCGATCCTGCTGGGCGCCGAGTTCGACGCGGAGCTGGAGCGCAGCCGGGCCATCTCGGCGGGCCACTCGGCCGACGAGGAGCCGTACGTCGAGCTGCGCGACGACCGCAAGCTGAGGAAGAAGCGGAACGCCGCGGGCCGTCGCTGACCACTCCCGCCGACCGCCCCGCCACCTGGGTGTCAGGTGGCGGGGCGGTGGCGTGTCCGGCGACGGCACATTGGGCGAGCGGACCCGGGCGGGGAGCGACCCTTTTCTTGATCGACTAGTAGCTTTTGTTCGCATGGACAAAAGTTGGGATCAGAACGGCTGAAGCTCTGGACAGGCGGCACGGAACGCTCCTACTGTGTCGGACACGACACATCGGCATTGCGCCGATGTGAACGAGTCCAATGAAGAGGTGAGTCCGGGTGCGGACCGTCGACCCCCTGCACGTCCGCCTGTTGCGGTTGCTCCGCGACGAGGGGGCCGTGTCCCGGGCCGAACTGGCCGACCGGCTCCAGATGCCCCGCCCGCGGCTGTTGGCCGAGCTGGATCGACTGGTCGCGTTGGGCTACGTCGCCGAAGCCGGGCTGGCCGCCTCCCGGGGCGGACGTCGCTCAACGCTGGTCGAGCTGAACCCGAAGCTGCGGTTCGCGGCCGTCGACCTGGGCGCCAGCTCGATGGACGTCGAGGTGGTCAACGGCCGCCTCGAACCGGTGGCGCACTACGCCGAAGCCGCCGACATCCGCAACGGACCGAAGGTGACCCTGCAACGGGTCAACGAGCTGCTGCAGAAGGCCAAGGTCGACGGCGCGTACGAGCGGCTGGACGCGGTGGGCATCGGTGTGCCCGGCCCGGTCAGCTTCCGCGACGGCGTCCCGGTCTCGCCGCCGATCATGCCCGGCTGGGACCGGTTCCCGGTGCGCGAGCTGCTCAGCCGGGAGCACGGCTGCCCTGCGGTGGTCGACAACGACGTCAACATCATGGCGATCGGTGAGCGACACGGCGGGGTGGCCCACTCGGTGGACGACTTCCTCTTCGTGAAGATCGGCACCGGAATAGGGTGCGGGATCTACCTCACCGGCGAGGTCTACCGGGGCACCGACGGCTGCGCCGGGGACATCGGCCACATCCAGGTCGACGCGCACGGTCCGATGTGCTCCTGCGGCAACGTCGGCTGCCTGGAGGCGTTGTTCAGCGGCGCCGCGCTGGCCAAGGACGCCACCGCCGCCGCCCGCAGCGGGGTGTCGCCGGCGCTGGCCGAGCGGATGGCCATGCGCGGCGTGGTGACCGCTCTCGACGTCGCCGAGGGCGCCGTCGAGGGGGACGTGACCTGCATCCAGCTGATCCGTGACGGCGGACGGCGGGTCGGTGGGGTGCTCGCCGGCCTGGTCAGCTTCACCAACCCGTCGATGATCGTGATCGGCGGCGGGCTGGCCCAGCTCGGGCACATCCTGCTCGCCGAGATCCGCAGCGTCGTCTACCGCCGGTCGCTGCCGCTGGCCACCGGAAACCTGCCGGTCGTGCTGTCCGAGCTCGGCGGTCGGGCCGGCGTCGCCGGCGCGGCGGTGCTCGCCAGCGACGTCGCGTTCGCGGAGGCCACATGAGCCCGCAGTCGCGAGCCGGAGAACCGTCGTGAGCGAGGAGGAGACCGTGGCCCAGTCCGAGGAGAACGTCGCCACCGAGCCGACGGACACCGGCACCGACGCGCCGTTGATCGAAGCCCCCGCCGACACCGTCGCCGGTGAGGTCGTCCTGCGCCTGACCGACGTCGTCAAGACCTTCCCCGGGGTACGCGCCCTGGACGGTGTGCAGCTGGAGGTACGCGCGGGCGAGGTGCACTGCCTGCTCGGGCAGAACGGCGCCGGCAAGTCCACCCTGATCAAGGTGCTGTCCGGCGTGCACCAGCCGGACTCCGGCGAGGTCGAGTGGCGCGGCGAGCAGGTCACCTTCGCCAATCCGCAGGCCGCCATGCGCGCCGGCATCGCGACCATCTACCAGGAACTCGACCTGGTCGAGGATCTCTCGGTGGCGGAGAACGCCTTCCTCGGCCACGAGCACCGCAGCTTCGGGTTCGTCCGGCGCGGCCGGATGGCCCGGCACACCCGGCAGATCCTCGGCCGGCTCGGCCACGGCGAGATTCCGCCCGGGCGGATGGTCCGGGCGCTGCCGGCCGCCGGCAAGCAGATCGTCAGCATGGCGCGGGCGCTGTCGCACGAGGCCCGACTGATCATCATGGACGAGCCGAGCGCGGTGCTGGCCCACGACGAGGTCGGCAACCTGTTCCGGATCATCCGCGAGCTGACCGCACAGGGCATCGCGGTCATCTACATCTCCCACCGCCTGGAGGAGATCCGCGAGATCGGCGACCGGGTCACCGTACTCAAGGACGGCCGGACCACGGCGGCGAACCTGCCGGCACGCGACACCCCGACCCGTGACCTGGTCAGCCGGATGACCGGCCGGACCATCGAGTACGTCTTCCCGGACCGGCCGACCGACGACACGGTCGGCGCCGAGCTGCTCCAGGTGGAGGGGCTGACCCGTCCCGGCGAGTTCGCCGACGTCTCACTCGACGTCCGCGCCGGGGAGATCGTCGGCATCGCCGGCCTGGTCGGCTCCGGCCGCTCCGAGCTGCTGGAGACCATCTACGGCGCCCGCGCCGCGGAGGCCGGCACCGTCCGGATGGCCGGTCGGGTGCTGCGTCCGGGCAGTGTCGGCGCGGCGGTGCGGGCCGGCATGGGGATGGCCCCCGAGGAACGAAAGAGCCAGGCGCTGCTGCTCGGTGAACCGATCTACCGCAACGTCACGCTGGCCACCTTCGGCCGGTACGCGCGGCTCGGCTTCACCGACGCCGCTAAGGAGCGGGCCGAGGCCGACCGGATCGCCGAGAGCCTGGAGCTGCGGCCCCGGGACGTCGGCCGGCCGGTGCGCACCCTCTCCGGCGGCAACCAGCAGAAGGTGGTGGTCGGGCGCTGGCTGCTCGGCGGCACCAGGCTGCTGCTGCTCGACGAGCCCACCCGGGGCGTGGACGTGGGCGCCCGGGCTGAGCTCTACCAGGTCATCCGGGCGTTGGCCGCGCAGGGCGTCGGGGTGCTGCTGGTCTCCAGCGAGGTGCCCGAGGTGCTCGGCCTCGCCGACCGGGTGCTGGTGATGCGGGAGGGTCGGGTCGTCCGCGAGGCCCCGGCCGGCGAACTCGACGAGAACACCGTGCTCGACCTCGTGATGGCGGGGTCCCTGATGGAAGGCGCACCGGCATGAGCGACGCGACTCCCACTCCCACCGCGACACCGGAGCGCCCGCAGCTTCCTGCGCAGTCTCCGCCGGTGGACCCGGCGGAGACGGCGGCGGCCGGCGACACGACGGCATCCAGGGGCCGGCTCTCCTGGTGGCGGGGTGAAAACGGCGACGGCGTCAAGCGCAACCTCGGTCTGATCGGGGTGCTGGCCGCGCTCATCCTGGTCGGCGCGATCACCAAGCCCGACCTCTACGACGACCCGACCTGGGTCTGGAACAACATCCTGGCCATCCTTCAGCTGGCCTCCGTCGTCGGCGTGGTCACGGTCGGCATGACCTTCGTGATCATCGGCGGCGGGATCGACCTGTCGGTCGGAGCGATCGTCGCGCTGGCCGGCGTCTGGTGCACGACGGTGGCCACCCAGAGCTACGGCGCCGGCGGCATGATCTTCACCGCCATCGTGGTCGGCATCTGCGTGGGTCTGGTCAACGGCGTGCTCATCTCGTACGGGCGGCTGGTGCCGTTCATCGCGACGCTCGCGATGCTGGTGGCCGCTCGCGGGCTCGCGGCGTCGATCTCCAACAAGCAGACCCAGGTGTCCAGCAGCACCTTCATCAACGACATCGCGGCGCGCAAGGTGATCGGGATTCCGATCCTGGTCTACATCCTCGGCGCGGTGGTGGTGGCCGGGTGGATCCTGCTCAACCGGACGACCTTCGGTCGGCGGACCATCGCGGTCGGCGGTAACCCGGAGGCCGCGCGGTTGGCCGGTATCAACGTCCGCCGGCACACCATGCTGCTCTACGCGCTCTCCGGCCTCTGCTGCGGCATCGCGGCCATCATGCTCACCTCCCAGGCCACCTCGGCCCAGGCGGCGATGGCCAACCTCTACGAGCTGGACGCGATCGCCGCCGCGATCATCGGCGGGACGCTGCTCAGCGGTGGCCGGGGCACGATCGTCGGCTCACTGCTCGGCGTGATCATCTTCGCCACGATCACCAACCTCTTCGCCATCAACGGCCTCTCCATCGAGGCGCAGAACATGGTCAAGGGCGGCATCATCGTCGCCGCCGTCCTGGTCCAGCAGTTCCAGTTCAAGTCCTTCACTCGGCTCCTCGCGCGGAACAGGCTCACCACCACAACCTGACGCACCGCACGTTGTTCCTGGCGACGTCGAGACATTCGACAGTGGCCGGACCTCGCACACCCTCAACAACTCCATTCCCGTTCCCAGGAGGTCGGCATGACCCAGCACAGTCGCGACCTGTCGCGCCGTCGGTTGCTTTTCGGTGGGGCCGCCGTCGGCGCCGCCACCCTGCTCACCGCCTGCACCAGTAACGAGACCCCGGCGGCGAGCACGCAGACCAAGGCCGCCGGTGACGGCGCCGGCAACAACGCCCCGGGCAAGAAGGTCGTCATCGGCTTCTCCGCCCCGGCCGCCGACCACGGCTGGATGGGCGCGATCCACGCCAACGCCAAGGCGCAGGCCGCCGCGTACTCCGACGTCGAGCTCAAGGAGGTCGACGGCGGGACGACGTCGGAGGCGCAGCGCTCCACGCTCGGCACGCTGATCGCACAGAAGCCGGACATCATCGTCGTGCTGCCGCACGACGGCAAGGAGGTCAACGCGGTCGCTCTCCAGGCGATGCAGGCGGGCATCCCGATCGTCAACCTCGACCGGGTCTTCCCCGACGCTCTGGCGTCGCGGCTGGTCATCAAGGGCGACAACTACGGCATGGGCGTGTCCGCCGGGCACTTCATCGGCAAGCAGCTCAAGGACAAGGGCGTCACCAACCCGGTCATCGGTGAGATCGCCGGTCTGGAGATCCCGCTGACCGTCGAGCGCAGCGCGGGCTTCACGGCGGCCCTGGCCACCTACGGCTTCAAGGTGAACAACCGCCGTTCGGCCGAGTTCACCTCGGACAGCGGCCAGCGCGAGGCGGCTCAGCTGCTCCAGGCGCTGCCCAAGATCGACGCGATCTGGAACCACGACGACGACCAGGGCATCGGTGTCCTTGCCGCCATCAAGCAGGCCAACCGCTCCGAGTTCTTCATGGTCGGCGGCGCGGGCTCGAAGCTTGCGATCGACGCGATCAAGGCCGACAACAGCGTGCTCAAGGCGACGGTCACCTACAACCCGTCGATGGCCTCGTCGGCGATCTCGCTCGCCCGGCTCATCGCGCAGGGCCGGGGCCTGGGCGACTTCACCGAGCTGCAGGTGCCCAAGGAAGTGACCCTCGCCTCGGAGACGATCACCAAGGAGAACGCGAGCAGCTACGAGAAGCTCGGGTTCTGACACACGGGGGGAGACCCACCTTGTCCACGACAGACAGAGAACTGCGGGTCGGCATGGTCGGCTACGCGTTCATGGGCGCCGCGCACTCGCAGGCGTGGCGCACCGTGAACCGCGTGTACGACCTGCCGGCGCGGGCCCGGATGGCGCTGATCTGCGGCCGGGACACCGGGAAGGTGGCGGACGCCGCCGACCGGCTCGGTTGGGACGCGTACACCACGGACTGGCGTGACCTGATCAGCCGGGACGACATCGACGTGGTCGACGTCTGCACCCCGGGCGACAGCCACGCTGAGATCGCCCTCGCCGCGTTGGCCGCCGGCAAGCACGTGCTGTGCGAGAAGCCGTTGGCCAACACGGTGGCCGAGGCGCGGGCGATGGCCGCCGCGGCGGACACCGCCCGGGCAGCCGGGGTGCGGTCGATGTGCGGGTTCAACTACCGCCGGGTTCCCGCGGTCACGATGATGCGCCAGTTCGTCGCCGACGGACGACTCGGGGTGATTCGACACGTCCGAGCGACGTACCTGCAGGACTGGATCGTGGACCCGCAGTTCCCGCTGGTGTGGCGGTTGCAGAAGGACAGGGCGGGCTCCGGCGCGCTCGGCGACATCGGCGCGCACATCATTGATCTGACCCAGTTCGTCACCGGCCAACGGATCACCGGTGTCAGCGCGGTCACCGAGACCTTCGTCAAGGAGCGGCCGTTGCCGGCCGGGTCCAGCGGGTTGGCGGCCTCGGTGGACGGCGGTGGGTCGGCCGACGGCAACGCCTCGGCCACCGGTGCGGTCACCGTCGACGACGCCGCGGTCTTCGTGGCCCGGCTCGACGGTGGCGCGTTGGCCACGTACGAGGCGAGCCGGTTCGCCACCGGCCGCAAGAACGCCCTGCGTGTCGAGATCAACGGCTCGCTGGGCACCGTGGTCTTCGACCTGGAACGCCTCAACGAGCTGGAGTTCTACGACGCCACCCGGCCCAGCGTGGAACAGGGTTTCAGCCGCATCCTGGTGACCGAGGGGGAGCACCCGTACATGTCGGCGTGGTGGCCGCCCGGCCACATCATCGGCTACGAGCACTCCTTCACCCACCAGATGCGCGACTTCATCGAGGCGGTCGCCACCGGCGTCGACCCGGCTCCCTCCTTCGCCGACGCGTTGCAGGTCCAGCTCGTGCTGGACGCGGTGACCCGTTCGGCGGAGATCGGCTCCTCGTGGACCGAGGTGCAACCGGCGCTGGCCGCGGTGGCCGTCTGACCTCTGACCATCCGCGATGGTGGTGTTCGCGCCGCCATCGCCCGACCGGCTTTCCGGAGTCGACCGGCGAGGGACCGGCCGCGGTTTGCGCCCCGCGGCCGGGACGAGGTCGGCACCGGAGGGCGTGCAGCCGGGCCGTACGGCCCGGTGGCGCACGAGCAGGACGGTCGTCCGGTGCGTCCGGACCGGGATTCCCCGGCCGCACCGGAGGACCGCCACCACCCCCGGCGATCCGGAGGACCTGATGGCACCGCCCGCCGCTGCCCCCACCCGTACCGCTTCCGCTCGCCGACGTCCGGCGGGCCGTACACCGGTCGACGATCCGGTGGGCACGGCGGCCTGAGACGTCCGGTCGGGGCACGCCGACGCCCCGGTCGGCCGGATGCGGGGGAGGCAGGGTCGAGACGCCGACCGACCCTGCCTACCAGCCCCGTCTGCCCGCACCCGTGCCGGGAGCCGGCCCGGCGTCGTCGCCGCCGACGCCGATGTCGGGATCCGGTGCCATCCCGGTGCGGGGCGGGCGGGCGGGGCCCATTCACCCAGGGCGTATCTTTTCGAGAAATATTTTGATATTCCTATATTTAGTTACATCGAGGGTTCCTCCTGAACGGGAAGGAGCACCATGCGTACGGGTGTCTGGTTGGTGGGTGCGCGCGGTTCCGTCGCGACCACCAGCATCGTCGGAGGGCTCGCGCTGCGAGCCGGCCTGGCCGGGCCGACCGGCTGCGTCACCGAGCTGCCGGAGCTGCGCGGCCCCGCCCTGCCGTCCTTCGCCGATCTGGTCTTCGGCGGGCACGACCTCGCCACCACCCCACTGTGCAAGCGGGCCGAGGCGCTGGCCGACAGCGGTGTCGTCCCCGGACGGCTGGTCGCCGCGCTCCCGGACGAGCTGGCCACCGTCGAGCGGGAGCTGCGCCCCGCGCCGGTCGGCGCCACCCAGGCCGACCGGGCCGCCGCCGTGGTGCGCGACCTCACCGCCTTCCGTGAGCGGCACGCACTGGACCGGGTGGTGGTCGTCAACGTCTCGGCCACCGAACCGGCTCCCGCACCGCATCCCGGGCACGCCGATCCGGAGGCGCTGCGCGTCGCCCTCACCGGCCCCGACGAGGTGCTGCCGTCCAGCTCCCTGTACGCGTACGCGGCGCTGCTGGCCGGCTGCCCGTACGTCGACTTCACCCCGTCCACCGGGCTGCGGCTGCCGGCGCTGACCGCGCTGGCCGAGCAGGTCCGGCTGCCGTACGCGGGGCACGACGGCAAGACCGGGGAGACCCTGGTCAAGTCGGTGCTCGCGCCGATGTTCGCGATGCGGAACCTGGCCGTGCGCTCCTGGTCCGGGGTCAACCTGCTCGGCGGCGGCGACGGCGCCACCCTCGCCGACCCGGCCGCCAACGCGGCCAAGGTGCAGAGCAAACAGCGGGTGCTCGGCGAGACGCTGGGTTACCTGCCCCAGGGCGGCACGCGGATCGAGTACGTCGAGGACCTGGGCGACTTCAAGACCGCCTGGGATCTGATCACCTTCGCCGGCTTCCTCGGCACCGGGATGCGCATGGAGTTCACCTGGCACGGCTGCGACTCGGCGCTGGCCGCGCCGCTGGTGCTCGACCTGGCCCGGCTCACCGCCGCCGCGCACGCCGCCGGGCGCGTCGGGCCGCTGGCCGAGCTGGGCTTCTTCTTCAAGGATCCGCTCGGCACACCGACCCACTCGCTGGCCGAGCAGTGGACCCGGCTGGTCGACTTCACCCGCCAGTTGCACGCCGGCCGGGACGGTGCCCATGACCACGCTGGCTGACCTCGCCGAGCTGGTCCGGGCGCCGGCGGCGCTCTCGGTCCCCGGCGACGTGGTCGCCGGCGCGGCGGCGGCTGGCACGCTGGACCGACGTACCCCCGCCCTGGCCGGCGCCTCGGTGCTGCTCTACTGGGCCGGCATGGCCGCCAACGACTGGGCCGACCGGCGGTTGGACGCCGTCGAGCGGCCCGAACGACCCATCCCCAGCGGTCGCGTCGCCCCGGCCGCCGCGGTCGGTCTCGCGGCCGGCCTCACCGCCGCCGGCCTGGGCTTGGCCGCCGCCGTGGGCGGTCGCCGCGCCGCCGCGCTCGCCGTGCCGCTGGCGGCCAGCATCTGGGGGTACGACCTGCTGGCCAAGAACACCGCGGCCGGACCCGCCGTGATGGCCGCCTGCCGGGGGCTGGACGTGCTGCTCGGCGCGTCCGGCGGTCGGCTGACCCGGGCGCTGCCGGCGGCGGCGACCGTCGCCGCGCACACCTGGACGGTCACCGCGCTGTCCCGCCGCGAGGTCACCGGCGCCGACGCCGCGCTGCCACTGCGCACGCTGGCCGGCACCGCCCTGGTCGCCGCCAGCGCCGCCGCACCCGCCGGCCGGGCCCGGTCGGTCGGGCTCGTCGCCGCGCTGCCCGCGATACTGTCCGGCTGGTACGCCGCCCGCTACGGCGCGGCCCAGGCCCAGGTGGTCCGCGACCCGTCGGCCGGGCGGGTACGCGCCGCGGTCGGCGCCGGGATCACCGGACTGCCCGCCCTGCAGGGAGCGCTCACCGCGCGCGGCGGAGCCGGCCTGCTCGGGTTGGCCGTCGCGGGGGCGGCACCGCTGGGCCGGCGGCTGGCCCGGAAGGTCTCCCCGACATGACCGCCCCCCAGCCACGCACCGCGCCGCCGGCCGCCGACGCTCGGACGCTGCGCCTCGGGTACGGCACCAACGGCTTCGCCAACCACCGGCTCGACGACGCGCTGGCCGTCCTCGCGGACCTCGGCTACGTCGGGGTGGCGCTGACGCTCGACCACGACCACCTCGACCCGTTCGCGCCCGGTCTCACCCGCCGGGTCGCGGCGGTGGGCCGGCGGCTGAACGCGCTGGGCCTCGCGGTGGTGATCGAGACCGGAGCCCGCTACCTGCTCGACCCGTGGCACAAGCACGCACCGACGCTGCTGCACGACGACCCGACCCGGCGGGTCGAGTTCCTGCGCCGGGCCGTCCGGATCGGCGCCGACCTGGGCGCGGAGGCGGTCTCCTTCTGGGCCGGCGTCCGGCCCGACGCGGTACCGGCGCAGACCGCCTGGGACCGGCTGGTGGCCGGCTGCGCCACCGTGGTCGACGCCGCCGACGCCGCCGGTGTCACCCTCGGCTTCGAACCGGAGCCGGGGATGCTGGTCGAGGACATCGCCGGCTGGCGTCGGTTGCGCGCGGCGCTCGGTGAGCCGGGCCGCTTCGGCATCACCCTCGACATCGGGCACTGCCGCTGCCTGGAGCCGTGGCCGGTGCCGCAGTGCGTCGCCGAGGTGGCCGCGCACCTGGTCAACGTGCAGATCGACGACATGCGCCGAGGCGTGCACGAGCACCTGGAGTTCGGCGCCGGCGAGATCGACTTCCCGCCGGTGCTGACGGCCCTGGCGCAGGCCGGCTACCGCGGGTTGGTCGCCGTCGAGCTGCCCCGGGACTCGCACGCCGCGCCCGCCGTGGCCGCCCGGTCGATCGAGTTCCTGCGCGCCGCCGCTGCGACGGCGGCGGCCCGGAGCACCACCGCGATCGTGACGGCGACCGGCCGGCGCAGCGAGGACGAGGTGCCCATGGGTGCCCTTTGCTCTGCTTCCACGGACGCACCAGCGGCCGTCCGATATCCGGACAGTGGCCGTCGCGTGGAGTGAAGCAGAGCAAAGGGCGCACCTGGGGTGCCTGCGGAGCAGCACGAGGGAGGAGACGGGATGACACCGGATTCACTACGGGCCGCACTGCGGGGCGTACCCGATCCCGACTGGCTGGAGACGGCGCTGCGCCGGGTCGCGGCCGAGCCCGGCGCGATCAGCCGGCTCTTCTCGGCCACCGGCCGGCGCTGCGGCCGCGCCGCACTGCCCGACGCACCCGGCTGGACGGCCGACGACGCGGCCCGGGTGCTGTTGCTCACCGCCCTGCCCGCTGACCACGCCCAGCTCGCCGACACGCTCTACCGGAACGGCGACGCGGCCGAGCGGCGGGCGGTGCTGCGCGCCCTGCCGCTGCTGCCGATCGGTGCCGCCGGGGTGCCGCTGCTGCACGACGCCATCCGGACCAACGACACCCGGCTCGTCGCCGCCGCGCTCGGCCCGTACGCGCGGCACCTCGACCCGGCGGCCTGGCGACAGGCGGTCCTCAAGTGCGTGTTCACCGGCGTGCCGCTGGCCGTCGTGGCCGACCTGGACGCCCGCGCCGACGGTGAGCTGGCCGCGATGCTGGCCGCGCTGGCCGCCGAGCGGCACGCCGCCGGCCGGGAGATGCCCGCCGACGCCACCGACCTGCTCGACCGGCTCACCGCGCACAGCGGAGGGACCGGCACCGTCGACCGTCCCACCCCCACGGAGGCGTGATGCGCATCTTCGACCCGCACATCCACATGACCTCACGCACCACGGACGACTACGAACGGATGGCCGCCGCCGGCGTCCGGGCCGTGGTGGAGCCGGCGTTCTGGCTGGGCCAGCCCCGCACCAGCGCCGCCTCGTTCGCCGACTACTTCGACTCCCTGATCGGCTGGGAGCCGTTCCGCGCCGGGCAGTTCGGGGTGCGGCACCACGCCACCGTGGCGCTGAACCCCAAGGAGGCGAACGACCCGCGCTGCCGGCCGGTGCTCGACCTGCTGCCGCGCTACCTGGACAAGGACGCGGTGGTCGCGGTCGGCGAGATCGGGTACGACTCGATGACCCCGGAGGAGGACGACGCGTTCGCCGCGCAGCTCGCGCTGGCCGTGGCGTACGACCTGCCGGCGCTGGTGCACACCCCGCACCGGGACAAGGCCCGGGGCGTCGAGCGGACCCTCGCCGTGGTCACCGAGTCCGGCATCGAGCCGGGCCGGGTGGTGGTCGACCACCTGAACGAGGTGACCGTCAAGCTGGTCCGGGACACCGGCTGCTGGCTGGGCTTCTCCATCTATCCGGACACCAAGATGTCTCCGCCGCGGATGGTGGAGCTGCTGCGGGAGTACGGCACGGAACGGATGCTGGTCAACTCGGCCGCCGACTGGGGGCGCTCGGACCCGCTGCTGACCCGGGCCACCGGCGAGGCGATGCTGCTGGCCGGGTTCACCGATGACGACGTCGACCAGGTGCTGTGGCGCAACCCGGTGCAGTTCTACGGGCAGTCCGGCCGGCTCGACCTGACCGACCTGGAACTCGCGGCCGTGGACCCGGGGACCGGCAACTCGATCCTGCGCGGCGGCAGCTGATGCGGCTGCGGCACGCCGGCGGCGACACCGTGCACCTCGGCTACTGCACCAACGTGCACCCCGCCGAGGACCTCGTCGGCATCCTCGCCCAACTGGACACCTACGCCGTGCCGGTCCGCGCGGCGCTCGGCGGCGACCTGCTCGGCCTCGGCCTGTGGCTGGCCGCCCCGGTCGCCGCCGAGCTGGCCGCCGACCCGGCGCTGCGCCGTCGGCTGCGCGCCGAGCTGGACGCGCGCGGGCTGGAGGTGGTCACCCTCAACGGCTTCCCGTACGCGGCCTTCCAGGCGCCGGTGGTCAAGCACGACGTCTACCGGCCGGACTGGACCACCGAGCAGCGCCTGACGTACACCCTGGACCTGGCCCGGGTGCTCGCCGACCTGCTGCCCGACGACGCCGCCCGGGGCTCGATCTCCACCCTGCCGCTTGCCTGGCGGCAGCCCTGGGACGACGAGCGGGCCGACGCCGCGCGGCGCCGCCTCGACCAGCTCGCCGCCGGCCTGGCCGGGGTGCAGCGGGACACCGGCCGCCAGGTGCGGGTCGGCTTCGAACCCGAGCCGGGCTGCGTGGTGGAGAGCACCGGTCAGGCTGCCGCGCTGCTGTCCGGGATGGACACCGAGCGGTTGGGCGTCTGCCTCGACCTGGCCCACCTCGCCTGCGCCTGGGAGGAGCCGGCCGCGGCACTGGACCGGCTGCGGACGGCCGGCCTGCCGGTGGTCAAGGTGCAGGTCTCCGCCGCAGTCGAGGCGGCCGACCCGGCCGGCGGCGCCGACGCGCTGCGCCGCTGGGTGGAGCCGCGCTTCCTGCACCAGACCCGGGGGGCGGGCTGCGCGGGCGGAGCCGACCCGGCCGACCCGGCGTACGCGGCCGACGACCTGGACGCGGCGCTCGACGCGGCGCTGCCCGGCCCGTGGCGGGTGCACTACCACGTGCCCCTGCACGCCCCACCCGAGGAACCGCTCGGCTCCACCCTGCCGGTGCTGCGCGCCGCGCTCGCCGCGCTCTACGCCGGCCCGGCGGCCGGCTGTGACCATCTCGACGTGGAGACGTACACCTGGGGGGTGCTGCCGGCCGCGCGGCGGCCCGGCACCGACGCGGAGCTGGCCGCCGGCATCGCCGCCGAGCTGGCCTTCGCCCGCGACGAGCTGGTCGGCCTGGGCCTGACCCCGGAGCTGACCAGGGCCAGTGCGGGGGTGCCGCGATGAGCCGGCGACTGGTGGTGCTCGACGTGGTCGGGTTGACCCCGCGACTGCTGGCGCACATGCCCCGGCTGCGCGGGGTCGCCGACGGCGGCTTCCGGGCCGAGCTGGGCACCGTGCTGCCCGCGGTGACCTGCTCGGTGCAGTCCACCTTCCTCACCGGCGAGCCGCCGAGCGGGCACGGGATCGTCGGCAACGGGTGGTATTTCCGGGAGCTGGGTGAGGTGCTGCTGTGGCGGCAGCACAACGCGCTGGTCGGCGGGGAGAAGCTCTGGCAGGCGGCCCGGCGGGCCGAGCCCGGCTACACCGTCGCCAACGTCTGCTGGTGGTACGCGATGGGCGCCGACGTCGACTGGACGGTCACCCCGCGCCCCGTGTACTACGCCGACGGGCGCAAGGAACCGGACTGCTACACCGACCCGCCGGAGCTGCACGACGCGCTCACCGGTCGGCTGGGCACCTTCCCGCTGTTCACCTACTGGGGGCCGACAGCCGGGCTGCCCTCGTCGCGGTGGATCTGCCGGGCGGCCGAGCAGATCCTGGCCGACGTGTCGCCCGACCTGACCCTGGTCTACGTCCCGCACCTGGACTACGACCTGCAACGGCACGGCCCGTCCTCCCCGCAGGCGGCGGCCGCGGCGGCGGAGCTGGACACGGTGCTCGGGCCGCTCCTGGACGCCGCCCGGGCCAGCGACGCGACCGTCGTGGTGCTCTCCGAGTACGGCATCACCGACGTGTCCCGACCGGTGGACGTCAACCGGCTGCTGCGCGCCGAGGGGCTGCTGCGGGTGCACACCCAGGCGGGCATGGAGTACCTCGACCCGTGGACGTCCCGGGCGTTCGCGGTCGCCGACCACCAGGTCGCGCACGTCTACGTACGGGACCCGGCCGACGTCCCGACGGTGGCGAAGCTCTGCGCCGGGCTGCCCGGGGTGGCCGAGGTGCTCGACGCCGAGGGCAAGGCCGCGCACGGGCTGGATCATCCACGCGCCGGTGAGCTGGTGCTGGTGGCCGAGCCGGACGCCTGGTTCACCTACTACTACTGGCTGGACGACGCCCGCGCGCCGGACTTCGCCCGGCTGGTGGAGATTCATCGGAAGCCGGGGTACGACCCGGCCGAGCTGTTCTTCGACCCGGCCGCGCCGGGGGCGGCGAAGCGTCGGGCGGGCGTCGCGCTGGCCCGCAAGAAGCTGGGCATGCGCTACCTGATGAGCGCGGTCGGCCTGGACGCCGGAGCCCGGGCGGTCCGCGGCTCGCACGGCCGGTTGCCGACCGACCCGGCGGACGCGCCGGTGCTGCTCTGCTCCGACCCGGCCGCGGCCCGGGAGCGGATCGCCGCCACCGAGGTCAAGGAGCTGCTGCTGGAGCTGGCCGGGCTGACCCGCGGCGGTGGCGCCGACGCGGACGGGCCGGGGGAGGGGCCATGACCGTCACGGTCGCACCCACCGACGCGAGCGGGCTGCGGGCGCGCTTCGACGCGGAGCTGGCCGGGTTCCTCGACCGGCAGGGCCCGGACTGGCCGGACGGCGCGCCACGCGGCGTGTTCACCGCGTTGCACCGGTTCGTGCTGGCTGGCGGAAAGCGGCTACGCCCGCTCTTCTGCTACTGGGGTTGGCGCGGCGCCGGGGCGCCCGATGGCACCCCGATCGTGGTGGCCGCCGCGGCACTGGAGCTGTTCCACGCGTTCGCGTTGATCCACGACGACATCCTGGACGGCAGCGACCGCCGCCGGGGCGAGCCGTCGGTGCACCGGCTCTTCGCCGACCTGCACGCCCGCTCGTCCTGGCGCGGCGACCCCGAGGCGTACGGGCGCAACACGGCGCTGCTCTGTGGGGACCTCTGCGCGGCCTGGTCGGACCAGATGTTCCACGAGTGCGGCCTGAGCACCGAGCAGGTGCACCGGGGGTACGGGGTGTTCGCGTTGATGCGGACCGAGGTGATCGCGGGGGAATACCTGGACCTGGTGTCCGGGGTGGGCGACGGCTCGGTGGCCAGCGCGCTCACCGTGATCCGGATGAAGGCCGCCCGGTACACGGTGACCCGGCCGCTGCAGATCGGCGCGGCGCTGGCCGGCGCGGGACCGGAGCTGCTCGCCGCGCTCGGCGAGTTCGGTGACCCGCTGGGCGACGCGTTCCAGCTCCGCGACGACGTGCTGGGCGTCTTCGGCGATCCGGCGGTCACCGGCAAGTCAGTCCTCGACGACCTGCGGGAGGGCAAGCCGACGGTGATGATGGCGCTGGCCCGTAGCGCCGCTGATCGGCCGCAGACCGCCCGGCTGCGGGAGTTGTTCGGTAATCCGGCGTTGGACGCCGACGGCGCGGCGGAACTGCGCGGGATCATCGAGGCGACCGGCGCCCGGGAGCGCATCGAGCAGATGATCCGGGTCCGGACCGAGGCCGCGCTGGCCGCGTTGGAGAACGCGGCGGTGGCCGAGGAGGCCCGTTCCGCGCTGGTCGCGCTGGCCGCGCAGGCGATCGACCGCCGCGCCTGACCCGCCGGCGCGCGCCGGACACCGTTCCCCGGACATCGTCCGCGACGTCTGGGGAATGGCGCTTCCTGCCGACTTTCGATCGTATCGACGAAAGTTCACGGCGATCCACCGGAAGGTATAGACACATCGACACGTCGCGATTTAGTGTCGTGGCCAACACGACAATGTTTCGTCGAGGTGAACCGGCGGCGCGGTAACCCATCGGCATCCCCACCACCACCGCTACGGCATCCGGCGCGACGGCGCGCGCCCGGCCTGGCAGTCATTCGTCAGGAAGGGACAGCACATCATGTCCATCAAGGACGTACCCATCCACCGGTCCCGACGATGGTTCTCCACCGGATCGGCCCTGCTCCTGGTGGTCGCCGCCGGCACGGTGGCGCTCGGCGTCGGCCCGGCCGCGCTCGGTGGCCCGACCCCCGCCCAGGCCCACCCCATCAACGCCACGGACTTTCAGCAGGTCGAGCTGGCCCGCGGCGTGGCCGACATGGGTGAACCGATGTCGCTGGCCGTGCTGCCGGACCGCTCGGTCCTGCACACCGCCCGCAACGGCACGCTGCGTCGCACCGACGCCAACGGCACCACCTCGGTGATCGGCACCCTGCCGGTCTACACCCACGACGAGGAGGGCCTGCAGGGCGTCGGAGTCGACCCCAACTTCGCCAGCAACCGGCAGATCTTCCTCTACTACGCCCCGCCGCTCTCCACCCCCAGCGGCGACGCGCCGGCCACCGGCACCGACTTCTCGGCCTGGAACGGCGTCAACCGGCTCTCCCGGTTCACCCTCAACTCCGACTTCACACTCAACCAGGCGAGCAAGGTCGACGTGCTCGACGTCCCGGCCAACCGCGGCCTGTGCTGCCACGTCGGTGGGGACATCGACTTCGACGCCGCCGGCAACCTCTACCTGTCCACCGGCGACGACACCAACCCGTTCGAGTCCGCCGGCTACGCGCCGCTGGACGAGCGGACCAACCGCAACCCGGCGTACGACGCCCAGCGCAGCGCGGGCAACACCAACGACCTGCGCGGCAAGATCCTGCGGATCAAGGTGAACGCCAACGGCACGTACTCCATCCCGTCGGGCAACCTGTTCACGCCCGGCACGGCCAGGACCCGGCCGGAGATCTACGCGATGGGGTTCCGCAACCCGTTCCGGATCAGCGTGGACAAGGCCACCGGTGTCGTCTACGTCGGTGACTACGGGCCGGACGCCGGCTCCACCAGCTCCACCCGCGGCCCGTCCGGCCAGGTGGAGTTCAACCGGGTCGCCGCGCCGGGCAACTACGGCTGGCCGTACTGCACCGGCACCAACACCTCCACCGAGACGTACAACGAGTGGGACTTCGCCACCAACACCGGCGGGGCGAAGTACAACTGCACCGGCGGGCCGACCAACAACTCGTTCCGCAACACCGGCCTGCCCACCCTGCCGCCGGCCCAGCCGGCCTGGATCCGGTACGCGGGCGACGCCGGCACCCCGCCCGAGTTCGGCGGCGGCTCCGAGTCGCCGATGGGCGGCCCGGTCTACCGCTACAACGCCTCGTCCACCTCGACGACGAAGTTCCCGCAGTCGTTCGACGGGCAGTTCTTCGCCACCGAGTTCGGCCGCGGCTGGATCAAGCCGATCCACGTCAACGCGGACGGCTCCCGGGGCACCATCGACAGCTTCCCCTGGGTGGGCAAGCAGGTGATGGACTCGGCGTTCGGCCCGGACGGCGCGTACTACGTGCTCGACTACGGCACCGGCTACTTCAACGGTGACGCCAACTCCGCGCTCTACCGCTTCGACTACGTGGCCGGCGGCAACCGGGCGCCCAACGCCACGGCCAGCGCCAACCGGACCTCCGGGGCGGCGCCGCTGGCGGTGACGTTCTCCTCGGCCGGCTCCTCGGACCCGGAGGGCGGCGCGCTGACGTACTCGTGGAACTTCGGTGACGGCACCGGCTCCACGGCGGCCAACCCGTCCAAGACCTATACCGCCAACGGCACCTACACCGCGACGCTGACCGTGCGGGACCCACAGGGCGCCACCGGCACCGCCAGCGTGGTGATCAACGTGGGCAACACCGCGCCCACGGTGACCATCAACAACCCCGGCAACGGGCAGTTGTTCAGCTTCGGCGACACGGTGCCGTTCAGCATCACCGTGACCGACCCGGAGGACGGCACGATCGACTGCACGAAGGTCAAGATGACCTACGTCCTCGGGCACGACCAGCACGGTCACCAGATCACCTCGAAGACCGGCTGCTCCGGATCGATCACCATCCCGGTCGACGGTGAGCACGACGACGCGGCGAACATCTTCGCCATTCTCGACGCCGAGTACACCGACGCCGGTGGGCTGACCACGCACACCCAGCACACGCTGCCCCCGCGGCACCGGCAGGCCGAGTTCTTCGGCACCTCGTCCGGGATCAACGTGTTCAGCAAGACCCCGGCCGAGGGTGGCAAGACCGTCGGCGACATCAACAACGGCGACTGGATCGCGTTCCAGCCGTACCGGTTGGGCAACGTGACGTCGTTCAGCGCCCGGGTCTCCTCGGCCGGTGCCGGCGGCACAATCCAGGTGCGGGCCGGCTCGGCCACCGGCACGGTGCTCGGTTCGGCCACGGTGCCGGTCACCGGAGGCTGGGAGACCTTCACCACGGTGACGGGGGCGATCACCAACCCGCCGACCGGCACCACGACGCTCTACCTGACCTTCGCCGGGTCGGGCACCGGCGCGCTCTACGACGTGGACGCGTTCACCCTCACCACCGGTACCCCCTCTGGCGGAGGCGGCGCGATCAAGGGCCTGGCCGGCAAGTGCCTGGACGTGCGCAACGCCGCCACCGCCGACGGCACGCAGATCCAGATCTACACCTGCAACGGCAGCGCGGCGCAGACCTGGACGGTCACGCCGAACTCGACGATCAGGGCGTTGGGCAAGTGCCTCGACGTCTCGGGTGGGGGTTCGGCCGACGGCACCAAGATCCAGCTCTGGACCTGCAACGGGACCGGCGCGCAGAACTGGGCCGCGCAGGCCGACGGCACGGTCCGCAACGTCCAGTCCGGCAAGTGCCTCGACGTCTCGGGAAACAACTCGGCGGACAGCACCGCCGTGCACCTCTGGACCTGCACCGCCGCCGCGAACCAGAAGTGGACCCTGCCCTGAGTTGAAAGGAAGGGCCCCTTGTTAACGCCTAGTGTTGTACAAGGGGCCCCTCCTAACCGTTCTTAGGAGAGCGATATGCGCAGACTCCTGCGACCCATCCTCGGCGCGGCCACCGCCGTCCTCGCCGTCCTCGCCTGTACGACCCCGGCCAACCCGGCCAGCGCCGCCGACGCCCCCTACGACGTGCTGGTCTTCTCCAAGACGGCTGGCTTCCGGCACGACGCGATCCCGGTCGGCATCCAGACCATCCGCGACCTGGGCGCGGGGAACAGCTTCACCGTCACCGCCACCGAGGACGCCGCCGCCTTCACCACCGCCAACCTCAACCAGTACGAGGCGGTCGTCTTCCTCAACACCACCGGCGACGTGCTCAACGCCAGCCAGCAGACGGCCTTCGAGTCGTACATCGGCTCCGGCCGGGGGTACGTGGGCGTGCACGCCGCCGCCGACACCGAGTATGACTGGCCGTTCTACGGCAACCTGGTCGGCGCGTGGTTCGCCTCGCACCCGGCCATCCAGCAGGCCGACGTCAAGGTCGAGGACCGGGGGCACGCGGCGACCGCGCACCTGCCGCAGACCTGGACCCGCACCGACGAGTGGTACAACTACCGGACCAACGCCCGGTCCACGGCCCACGTGCTGGCCACCCTGGACGAGTCGTCGTACTCCGGCGGCGGGATGGGCGCCGACCACCCGCACTCCTGGTGCAAGAGCTACAGCGGCGGCCGGTCGTTCTACACCGGCGGTGGGCACACCCAGGCGTCGTACGCCGAGCCGGCGTTCCGGGCGCACCTGCTCGGCGGTATCCGGTACGCGGCCGGTCGCAGCAAGGCGGACTGCCGGCCCGAGACCGGCTACACCCCGCTCTACAACGGCTCGACCAGCGGCTGGTCGCAGGCCGGTCCGGGCAACTTCACCAACTCCGACGCCACCCTCACCTCGGTGGGCGGGATGGGATTGTTCTGGTACAACGCCAAGCAGTTCACCAACTACTCGCTGAAGCTGGACTGGAAGCTGGCCGGCGACGACAACTCCGGCGTGTTCATCGGCTTCCCGCCCTCCAGTGACCCCTGGTCGGCGGTGGACAACGGCTACGAGATCCAGATCGACGCCACCGATGCGGCGGACCGCACCACCGGGTCGGTCTACACCTTCAAGTCCGCCGACATCGCCGCCCGTGACGCGGCGCTGAACGCGCCAGGGGAGTGGAACGCCTACGAGCTGCTGGTCGAGGGTGAGCGGTTGCAGATCTTCCTCAACGGCGTGAAGATCAACGACTTCACCAACACGAACCCGGTTCGTTCGCTGGCCGGGCACATCGGTATCCAGAACCACGGCACCGGCGACGACGCCTCGTTCCGCAACATCCGGATCAAGGAGCTGGGCACCACGCCGCCGCCGACGGGGAACACCACCGTCCAGGCGGAGGCGTTCAGCTCGGCCAACGGGGTCACCCCGTTCACCAAGGCGGGCGCCAACGGTGGCCAGACCATCGGCTACATCGACCCGGGTGACTGGGCCGCGTACAACGGTGTGAACCTGACCGGGGTCACCTCGTTCACGTCCCGGGTCGTCTCGGGCGGCGCGGGCGGCACCATCCAGGTGCGTACCGGTTCGGCCACCGGCCCGGTGCTCGGCTCGGTCGCGGTGCCGAACACCGGCAGCTGGACCACCTTCGCCAACGTCACCACCGCGCTGTCCGGTGTCCCGTCCGGCGCCCAGAACCTCTACCTCACCTTCACCGGGAGCGGCACCGGGCTCTTCGACGTGGACGACTTCACCCTGGTCAGGGGCGGCGGTGGCGGCACGCCGGGAGTCGGCCCGATCAAGGGCCTGGGCGGCAAGTGCCTGGACGTGCGCAACAGCGGCACCGCCGACGGCACCCAGATCCAGATCTACACCTGCAACGGCAGTACGGCGCAGACCTGGACCGTGACGCCGAACTCGACGGTCAAGGCGCTCGGCAAGTGCCTGGACGTGTCCGGCAACGGCACCGCCGATGGCACCAAGATCCAGCTCTGGACCTGCAACGGCACCGGGGCGCAGAACTGGGCGGCCCAGGCCGACGGCAGCCTGCGCAACACGTCGTCGAGCAAGTGCCTCGACGTCTCCGGGAACAACTCCGCGGACAGCACCGTCGTGCACCTCTGGACCTGCAACGGCGCGGCCAACCAGAAGTGGACGCTGCCCTGATCCGCTGAGCCTGGAGGGCCGCCGGTCACGGCTGACGGTCCCTCCGGGCCACCCGCCCCAGCGCAGACCATGCCCGGCCGAGTGTGCCCCGCCCGGCCGGGCATGGTCTGTCTGCTTACCGGCGCTACCGGCCGGAGTGGCAGCGGGACTCCTGGGAGGCAAGTGCACACCAATCATTCGCGCCCCGCCGCCTGCGAGGCCACGGACCGACTCGCAGTTGACTGCCGTACCTTGACGAGCATGGGGCGTTTCGCGCGGTGGCGCCGGATGGTGCGGGCGCACGGGCACCGGCTGCTGCACCGGGCCGAGGAGCCCGATTCGTCGGCCGGGCCGGCGCCCAGCCTGAACCGCCTCGACGCGCTGGTGGAGGGCTTCGCCGCGGGTCAGCCGGTGCGCTGGACCCTGGCCGGGCCGCCCCGGCCGCTGCCCGGCGCGGTCGACGCGGCGGCGTACCGGATCATCGAGGAGTCGCTGACCAACGCGCGCCGGCACGCACCGGGCGCACCGGTCGCGGTCCGGCTGCGCTACGACGCCACGGGCATCACCATCGAGGTACGTGACGAAGGCGCTGGTGCCGCGCCGACGGGCGGGGACGCCGGGCGCGGTCTGATCACACTGCGTCGACGCGCCGAGCGGATCGGCGGCACCTTCTCCGCCGGCCCGCGCGCCGGAGGCGGCTTCGTCGTCCGGGCTGTCCTCCCAGCTCCCGAGGAGGTGGCCGAGTGACGATCCGGCGGCGGGGCTTTCGCGAAGGGGCCCGGCGGAAATAGGGTGGGAGCGGCGACCGTGACGGTGGCCGGTGACCCGGTGGGAGGCGCAACCCGCCGGGCTCAGGTGCGTTCCGCACCCACCGGTGTCCCGTCCCGCCGCCGCGTACCGGTCTGACCGGTCACCCTCGCCCCGGTCCGCACACGGAATCCCCATCACAACAGGGGAGAAGGACAATGGCGCGACCCATCACGCTCTTCACCGGCCAGTGGGCCGACCTGCCGTTCGAGGAGGTCTGCCGGCTCGCCTCCGAGTGGGGCTATAACGGTCTGGAGATCGCCTGCTGGGGCGACCACTTCGAGGTCGACAAGGCGCTCGCCGACGACTCGTACGTCGATCGCAAGCGGGAGACGCTCGCGAAGCACAACCTCGAGGTCTTCGCGATCTCCAACCACCTCGTCGGTCAGGCGGTCTGCGACCACCCGATCGACGAGCGCCACCAGGACATCCTGCCCGGCCGGATCTGGGGTGACGGGGAGCCCGAGGGCGTCCGCCAGCGGGCCGCCGAGGAGATCAAGGACACGGCGCGGGCGGCGGCGAAGCTCGGGGTGAAGACGGTCGTCGGCTTCACCGGCTCGTCGATCTGGCACACCCTGGCGATGTTCCCACCGGTGCCACCGGCGATGATCGAGCGCGGCTACCAGGACTTCGCCGACCGGTGGAACCCGATCCTCGACGTGTTCGACGAGGTGGGGGTGCGGTTCGCGCACGAGGTGCACCCCAGCGAGATCGCGTACGACTACTGGACGACGAAGCGCACGCTGGAGGCGATCGGCAACCGGCCCGCGTTCGGGTTGAACTGGGACCCGTCGCACTTCGTCTGGCAGGAGCTGGACCCGGTGAACTTCATCTTCGACTTCGCCGACCGGATCTACCACGTGGACTGCAAGGACGCCAAGGTGCGCACCGGGGACGGCCGGCGCGGCCGGCTCGCCTCGCACCTGCCCTGGGCGGACCTGCGCCGCGGCTGGGACTTCGTCTCCACCGGGCACGGGGACGTGCCCTGGGAGGACTGCTTCCGGGCGTTGAACGCGATCGGCTACACCGGCCCGATCTCGATCGAGTGGGAGGACGCCGGGATGGACCGGCTGGTCGGTGCCCCGGAGGCGTTGCAGTTCGTCCGCCGGCTCGCCTTCGACGCCCCGTCGGCCGCCTTTGACGCGGCCTTCAGCAGCAAGGACTGACCCGCCGGTACCGGGGGCCGACCGCCGGTCGGCCCCCGGTCAGCCGGTGGCGAAGACGTGCTCGCTGGCCAGCCGCGCCGCACCCACCACCCCGGCCCGGCCGGCCAGGTCGGACAGGACGATCGGCATGGTGCCGGTGGCGAGCGGCGCCGACCGGCGGTAGACCACGGCGCGGATCTCGGCGAGCAGGATGTGCCCGAGCCCGTCCGCCGCACCCCCGATGACGACGATGCCGGGGTTGAAGAAGCTCACCAGGCCGACCAGCAACCGACCGAGGCGGCGGGCGGCGTCCCGCACCACCGTCTGCGCGACCGGGTCGCCGGCTGTCGCCGCCCCGGCGACGTCGCGCACGGTGAGGGTGCCCGCCTCGGCGAGCCGGGCGGCCAGCGCGTCGGACCGGCCGGTCCGAGCGGTGGCGAGCGCCGCCTGGACCAGCCCCGCGTCGCCGCAGTACGCCTCCAGGCATCCGCTGTCGCCACAAGCGCAGGCCGGCCCACCCTCGCCGAGCGCCAGGTGCCCGATGTCGCCCGCGCTGCTGGTCGAACCCCGGTAGAGGCTCCCGCCGAGGATCAGGCCGCAGCCGATGGCGGTGCCCAACTTGAGGTAGAGGAAGTCGTCGAAGGTCCGGCCGACCCCCGCGTGCTGCTCGCCGAGGGCCATCACGTTGGCGTCGTTGTCGACCAGCACGGGGCAGCCCAGCTCGGCGGCGAACGCGTCGCGTACTCCGAAGCGCTGCCAGCCCGGCAGGACCGGCGGCACGGCCGTCCCCGCGTCGACGCCGACCGGCCCGGGCAGGCCGACACCGACCCCGGTGAGCTGGGACACGCCCAGCTCGGCGCGGAGCTTCCCGACCAGTTCGACGGCCCGCCCGACCACCGGTTCCGGCCCGGTGCGGACGTCCGCCGGCTCGTCGACCTCGGCGAGCACGTTCAGCTCGCCGTCGGTCACCGCCACGGTGATCCGGTCGGGGGCGACGACCACGCCGGCGAAGCGCACCCCGCCGGCGAGGCGCAGGAGTGCGGAGCGGCGTCCGCCGCGCGACGCCGCCGGCCCGGCGGTCTCCACCAGGCCCCGCTCGACGAGCCGGTCCAGCTCCGCGGTCAGCGTCGTCCGGGACAGGCCCAGCTGGTCGCCCAGCTCCACCCGGGACCGGGGACCGTCGTCGCGCAGCAGCCGGACCAGCCGGGACTGGTGCGTGTTCTCCGGCCTGACGAGCACCATCGCCACCACCTCCGGCCGGAGTCTTCCATGGCGGTGTTTCGGCCGCATGGCGCGAGGGGCCGCATCCGATGACGGATGCGGCCCCGGGCGTGCGTGTCGAGTCCGTCAGCCCCGCAGACTCGACATGTGCTTGTAGCTGATCTCCGCGAACCGCAGCGACTGGCCCGGGTCGGCGGCGCCGCCCGGTGCGTTGTCCTGCTCCCACATCGGGTTGTGGTAGCCCTTGGCGCCCATGTTGGCGAAGAAGTTCCCGTAGTCGATGTCGCCCTGGCCGAGCGGCACCATCTCGTACCCGGCGCTGCTGGCCGGGTTGAACGCGCCGTCCTTCGCGTGGAACAGCGGGAACCGTATGGTCTGGGCCGCGACCACGGCCAGCGGGTCGAAGATGCTGGTCTGGGTCACCCCGTCCGGGTCGGTGTAGTTGCGGAACCGGTGCTGGGCCACGTGCGCCCAGTAGATGTCCATCTCGAACCAGACCCACTCCGGGTTGGTCAGCCCGATGAAGTACTCCAGCTTCCGCACGCCGGAGGAACGGGTCGGCCGGCCCTGGGCGTCCAACGGCCCGCTGTCGAGCAGGAAGTTGTACGCCGCGTCGTGGTTGTGCGTGTAGAGCTTCAGCCCACGGGCGGCGGCCAGCTCGCCCAGGATGTTCCACCGCTCGGCGGCGGCGTCCCAGTCGGCCTTGTAGTTGCTGCCGGTCGGGTCGTTGCCGGTGCCGACGTGGGTCATGCCCAGCGTCTCGGCGATGTCGAGCTGCTGCTCGAACGCGGCGAGGGTGGTCGGGTTGATCGTGCTGGGGATGGAGGCGTGCGAGCCGTTCGCCCGCAGACCGTTGTCATCCAGGATCTTGCGGATCTCCTCGGCGGTGATCTGCCGGCCCAGGATGGTGCTGTTCTGGGTGTACCCGGCGAACTCCACCTCCTTGTAGCCGATCTCGGCGAGCCGCGCGAGCACCCGCTCGAAGCCGTACGGCACGCCGGTGGCGTCCGGGGCGGCGCTGATCCGGTCCCGGACGCTGTAGAGGATGATGCCGCGCTTGCCGGTGGGAACCAGCAGGCCGTTGCCGGCGAGGGCCGGGGAGGCCAGGCCGGTGGCACCGACGGCGGCCGCGCCGGCGGCGCCGGCCAAGGCGCCGAGCATCCGGCGACGGCTCATTCCGTGCTGACTGTCGTTCATCTACTGCTGCCTTCCTTTGGTACGGGTTGTCGATGTGGGTGACGGGTGGAGCGCTGGGCCGGGGCCGCTGGCGGCGACCCCGGCCCACGGCGGTCGCTACGGCGCGACGCCGATGCCCTGACCGGTGAACTCGACCCAGTTCAGGTTGCCGAGTCCGCTGGTCGGGCCGCCCGGGACGGTGGTGAACACGAGGTAGAGCCGGTGCGTGCCGCCCGGGTCGGCGACCGGCACGGTGGTGCTGGTGAAGGCGTTGTTGCCGCTGGTCGCGTTGACCACGGCGGTGGTCAGCACCGGGCCGGTGGGCGAGTCGAGCCGCAGCTGAACGCCGAACCGGGGCTGCCCGGCGGTGGCCGCGCTGCCGCCGGAGGTGCGCAGCGTGACCGACTGCATGTTCCGCAGGTTCACGCCGTTGTTCACCGCGATCCAGTCGCCCGGGTCGAGGCTGCCGCGCTGCTGCCCGCCACCGGTGTCGGCGCTCGTGCCGACGGTGGTGCCGGATTCGTCGGTGGCGAATTCCACCTCCTGCCGCTTGGCCTGGATGATCTGCTGGTCCACGGTGGTCAGGGCCGGCTGCCCGTTTGCCCCCTTGTCCGTGTAGGCGGCGCTGACCACGCCGTAGATGTAGCCACCGTGCGACGCGTCGTCGGCGTCCGTGGGCAGGACGCCCGAGCAGCCGAACTGGTTGGCCTCACCGTGGCCGTGGGTGTCGTGGCCGAGGACGAAGGTCACCTCGACCTTGGCGCAGTCGACCGGTCCGTCCTCGGGGTCGGTGACCGTCACCGACCACGGGATGTCGTCACCCCAGCTGAAGAAGCCGCCCTCCACCGGGGTGGTGACGGTCACCGTCGGGGCGGTGTTGCCGACCGTGATGGTGGTGTTGGCGGACGCACTCTTGCCGCTGGAGTCGGTCACCGTCAGCCGCGCGGTGTAGACGCCGTTGGCGGTGTAGGTGTGCGTCGGGTTCGGGTCGACGGAGTCAGTCGTGCCGTTGCCGTCGAAGTCCCAGGCGAACGAGATGGAGTCCGCCGGGTCGGGGTCCTTCGACCCCTCGCTGGAGAAGGCGACGGTCAGCGGCGCCCTCCCGTTGGTCGGGGTCGCCGAAACCACGGCGGTCGGCGCCCGCAGGCCCTTCACGTAGCTGAACTTCAGCATCGCCGCGTCCGGGTTGACGTTGAAGAACCCGTCGCCGTACGTCAGCAGGTAGAAGTTGCCGTCCGGACCCCACTTCATGTCCATCGGGTTGTCGCAGAGGAACGGCTTGGTCGGCGTGGTGGGTGCCTGCCCGCAGTTCAGCACATTGTTGATCTTCAGGATGTCGCCCTGGCCGTCGAGCTTGATCTCCTTGAGCGTGTCCCGGGTGAACTCGCCGAAGAAGATCGATCCGTCGAAGTACGCGGGGAACTTCGTCTGCGACCTCAGCTCCGGGTCGTAGTCGTAGCGCGCCGCGCCGTGCGGTCCGACGCCGCCGGTGCCCAACTCCGGGAAGAGCACCGGACAGGTCTGCGTCGGGGTGGACAGGTAGGACTCCGGGCACGGGGTCGGGGCCTGGAACGAGTACCAGAGCTCCGACTTCTGCACCGCCGGCAGGTCGGTCAGGCCGGTGTTGTGCCGGGAGGTGTTGCGCGGCGCCGCGCAATCGAACGGCGCGACCGGCGTGATCGGGTTGGTGGTCCAGTTCATTTCGATGTACGGCAGGTTCGGCTGCACGCACATCGGCCAGCCGTAGTTCGCCGGCTTGTCCACCACCATCATCCGGCCGGTCCCCGCCGGTCCCCGGCCAACCGCCGCTGTCGACGAGTCGGGGGAGTAGTCGGTGATGTAGGCGACGTCGTTCTTGTCGAGGGTGATCCGGAAGGGGTTCCGGAAGCCCATCGCGTAAATCTCCGGGCGGGTCTTGTCGCCCGGGTCCTGCGCCTCGGGGAACATGTTCCCCTCGGGGGCGGTGTAGCTGCCGTCCGCTCCCACCGCGATGCGCAGAATCTTGCCGCGCAGGTCGTTGGTGTTGGCGGCGCTGCGCCGGGCGTCCACGAACGGCGCCTGGTAGACGCCGGTGGCGCTGACCGAGTCGTTGTGCGGGGAGAAGCCGCCGGACCCGCCGCCGCCGGCCGGGGTGTCGTCCCCGGTGACCAGCCAGAGGTTGTTCTTGGAGTCGAACGCGATGTCACCCGCCACGTGACAGCAGGCGCCCCGGTCCACCGGCACCTGGAGGATCTTCTGCTCCGAGGCCACGTCCAGCGACGGGGTCTCGCCGTCGACGAACTTGAAGCGGGACAGTTGGAAGTAGCCCTTCCACTGGTTCCAGGCGGCCGGGTCGGTGCTGGTGGTGGGCGCGCCGCCGGTCGGAGTATTCAGCGGCGGGGCGTAGTAGAGGTAGACCCACCGGTTGGTGGCGAACTCCCGGTCGACCGCCGGCCCGTACATTCCGTCCTCGCTGTGCGTGTAGACCGGGATCTGGGCCAGCACGGTGGTCTCGTTGCTCTCCGGGTCGTGCAGCCGTACGCCGCCGCGGCGGTCGGTCTGGATCACCCGGCCGTCGGGCAGCACGTCGAAGCCGATCGGCTCGTTGACGTTGGGCTGCGCGCCGATGACCTCCATCTGGTAGTTGGCCAGCACGGTCGCGCCGCAGTCGCCGTCGGTGGTGCCGGCGGCCCACTGGATCGCCCCGGCGAGGTGGGCGCGCAGATCGGCACCGGAGTAGCTCTCCGGGGTGGCGCCGAGTCCGGTGTAGAAGGACCGGCCGCCCTGGTAGTCCTTGCACCAGGTGATCGGGTGGTCGAAGCCCATGGCGCCGCCGGAGTACGTCTTCTCGTCCACCGTGGCCAGGACGTGTGAGACGCCCCGGACGTTGGCCGCGAAGTTGTACCACCGGTCGGTCGTGGTCCACCGCTCGGGCAGCGGCGCGGACGCCGGGTGCACCCGGTCGGCGACGGTCACCGTGGCGGGGCTGACCGGCGCGGCGGCGCCGACAGCCCGGGTGCCGAGCACATTGTCGAGGAAGGCCCAGCCCGGCTCGGCCTCGATCGCGGAGTGCACGCCGACGAAGCCGCCGCCGTCGCGGTAGTACTGCTCGAAAGCGGCCTGCTGGCCGTCGGTCAGTACGTCGCCGGAGGTGTTCAGGAAGACCACCGCACGGAACTGCTTCAGGTGCGACTCGTCGAACTTCCGGGCGTCGTCGGTCACCTGGACCGTGAAGCGCCGGTCGTTGGCGAGTTCGCGGATCGCCTGGACGCCGGCGTCGGTGGCCGCGTGGCTGCCGCCGGTCGAGCGGGTGAAGACGAGAACCTTGTACTGGATACCGTTGCTCTCGGCCACGGGCGCGGCGAATGCCGGTGTGGCCCGTTGCGGCTCGGTCGCGACGAGCGTCGCGCCGACGAGGGTGAGAAGGCTGACATAGCTAGCGGCTCTTCGGCCGATTGGTCTACGCATCGAACCTCGCTCTGGTCGGGCGGGTCCGCCTCAGCGCCGGTACGTCGCTGAGGAGGTCGCCGGGGAGTACCAAGAGCCTGGCCAGGTTCTATGCAGGACGATATTTGCGCTCGGGAACAAAGAGAAGAGGTTGGGAGCAGAAGTTTTCGATGAACCGGACGAACTTCTGCTTCAAATCGGAGAAAGTTCCCCAGTGGTGATGATGCGCCGCCCTGACATGCGGAGACACGAACGGGCCCGGCCTCCACTGTGGCGGCCGGGCCCGTTCGATGTGCGTCTACAGGGTGCTGGCGTTGGTGCCCGAGCCGGACGGCTTGGTGCGGGGGGTGGCCGACGGCGACCCGGAGGTCGTGCCGACCGTGCTGCTGGTGCCCGACGAGCCGGAGCCCGCCTTGGCGCCAACGGTGGCGGGCGTGCCGGCGAACGCGTCGTCCGCGGCGGTCAGCTCCTGCTTGCCGGTGCTGCCGTTGCCCGTGCCCAGCTTCTCGCCCAGCTTGGTCTGGCCGAGCTTGTCCTTGCCCTCGCTGTAGAGCCGGTTGGCCTGGGCCTGCGCGACCCCGGCCGCCTCCTGGACGGTCGGGTGGTCGAGCACCTTGCGGCCCCGGACGACCAGCTCTTCGTACTTCTCCCGGCCGGCACGGGCGCCCAGGACGAATCCCGCAGCCAGCCCGCCAAGAAACATGATCTTTCCGCGCATGGCGGCTCCTTCCGTACCTGACGCGCCGTCGCCCCGGCGGGCTGCCCCGTCGGGAGCGACCAATTCGCGCCTGCGTCCTCTGTCCGCAGCTAACTACCCATCCTGCTCCCCGCTCATACCTGCTTGTGCCCGGATGACGATTTGCCCCGATTATCGATGGACCGCGCTGCTGACCTGGGCGTCTGGATCATGGAAGGCGGGAGGCCCAACCCGCTGGACCGACACCCCCGGATGTCCTGTACTCTTGTCCCGTCGCACGGCGACGGAGAGATCCGGGTCGAGCGGTGCACGGTCCCCTGTAGCTCAATTGGCAGAGCAGCCGGCTGTTAACCGGCAGGTTATTGGTTCGAGTCCAATCGGGGGAGCTTCTCCACCCAACGCCCGTCGGCAGTAAGCCCGACGGGCGTCTTCGTGTTCACCCACCCCTCTCGGTCCGGTTTCGCCCTCCCTCGGTCCGCTCGCCCGGCAGGATGGTCGCTGTCGACTTGGACTCCCGCTGCGTCGATTGGTGCGTCGATTCTTGGGGTGAGTGCGGATGTCCGGACGAGGAGGCCACGGCCGGGCCACCCTGATCGCGGTGGCGGTCGTGCTGGCCTGGCTGGTGATCGGGGGTGTGGCCGGGCCGTACTCCGGGCGCCTTGGCGAGGTCGCCACCAACGACAACGCCGCCTTCCTGCCCACCGACGCCGAGGCGACCCGCGCCCAGGACCTCGCCGGCGAGTTCGTCGACCGGCAGACCATCCCGGCGCTGGTCGTCTACGAGCGGACCTCGGGCATCACCGACGCGGACCGGCAGCGGGCGAGCGCCGACGTGGCCCGCTTCGCGCAGGTGCCCGGCGTCGTCAACCCGCTGCCCCCGCCGATCCCCAGCGAGGACGGCCAGGCGCTTCAGGTCGTCGTGCCGGTGGACGACGCGGAGGGGGAGGAGATCGGCTCGGTCGTCGAGCACCTGCGCGACATCGCCGGCGGCGACCGGGACGGGCTCACCGTCGACGTCGCCGGACCGGCCGGTCTGCTCGCCGACCTGATCGAGGTCTTCTCCGCCATCGACGGGCCACTGCTGCTGGTCACCCTGGTCGTGGTGCTGGTGATCCTGCTCATCGTCTACCGCAGCCCGGTGCTCTGGGTCTTCCCGCTACTGGCCGCCGGGATGTCGTACGCGCTGGCTTCGGTCTTCGTCTACCTGCTCGCCGACGCCGACGTGCTCAAACTCAACGGGCAGGCCCAGGGCATCCTCACCGTGCTGGTCTTCGGCGCCGGCACCGACTACGCGCTGCTGCTCATCGCCCGCTACCGGGAGGAGCTGCACCGGCACGACCGCTCCTGGGACGCCGTTCGTACGGCGTGGAAGGGCGCCGCCCCCGCCATCATCGCCTCCGGCGGGACGGTCATCGTCAGCCTGCTCTGCCTGCTGCTGTCCAGTCTCAACTCCAACCGGGCGCTCGGCCCGGTCGCCGCCATCGGCATCGCCGCCACCCTGCTGGTGATGCTCACCTTCCTGCCCGCGCTGCTGCTGCTCGGCGGTCGGTGGGCGTTCTGGCCGCGACGGCCCCGGGCCGACCAGGCCGACCCGCGGACCGAGCACGGCATCTGGAGCCGGATCGCCGGCTTCGTGGCCCGGCATGCCCGACCGGTCTGGCTGAGCACCGCGGTCGTGCTGGCCATCCTCACGCTCGGCCTCACCCAGCTCGGCGCCACCACCCTCGGCCAGTCCGACCTGTTCACCCAGCGCACCGACTCGGTCGACGGTCAGGAAATCATCGCCCGGCACTACCCGGCCGGCACCGGCAGCCCGGCCACCATCTTCGCCACCGAGCAGACCGCCCGGCAGGTGGCGCAGGTGGCGCAGAGCGTGCCCGGCATTGCCGACGTCCATCCGCTCACCGCCGGACCGCAGACCGGCCCGCCCCAGGAGAACGCCGCACCGAAGGTCGTCGACGGGCGGGTGCAACTGGAGGCGACCCTCGCCGACCCGCCCGACAGCGACGGCGCCGAGCGGACCATCCGCGACCTGCGGGTCGCCGTACACCAGGTGCCCGGCGCCGACGCGGTGGTCGGAGGCTTCACCGCGATCAACGTGGACACCTCGGACGCCGCCCGGCGCGACCAGAACGTCATCATCCCGGTGGTGCTCGTCGTCATCGCGGTCATCCTGGCCCTGCTGCTGCGCGCACTCCTCGCACCGGTGCTGCTGATCGCCACCGTGCTGCTCAGCTTCGCGGCCACGCTCGGCCTCTGCGCGCTGCTGTTCCGCCACGCCTTCGACTTCCCCGGGGTGGACGCGTCGTTCCCGCTGTTCGCGTTCGTCTTCCTGGTCGCGCTCGGCATCGACTACAACATCTTCCTGATGAGCCGGGTCCGGGAGGAGTCCGTCAAGCGCGGCACCCGAGTCGGGGTGCTCGCCGGCCTCGCCGTCACCGGCGGGGTGATCACCTCCGCCGGCATCGTGCTCGCCGCGACCTTCTCCGCGCTGGCCGTCCTGCCGCTGGTGGTGCTGGTCGAGCTGGGCACCGCGGTCGCGGTCGGGGTGCTCATCGACACCATCATCGTCCGGTCGCTGCTGGTGCCCGCGCTCGCGTACGACATCGGGCCGAAGGTCTGGTGGCCGGGCCGGTTGTCCCGGGCGAACGGTGAGCGGGAGGCACGCCATGCTCGCTGAGACCGACGTCGTCATCGTCGGCGGCGGCCTGGCCGGCCTGGCCGCCGCCCGCCGGCTGCACCGCGCCGGCGTGCCCTGGCGGCTGCTGGAGGCCGGGAGCCGGCTCGGTGGACGGATCGCCACCGACGTCGTGGACGGCTACCTGATCGACCGCGGTTTCCAGGTGCTCAACACCGCCTACCCCCGGCTCGGCACGCTGCTGGACACCGACCGGCTCGACCTCGGGTACTTCACCTCCGGGGTGCTCGTCCGCAAGGGCGACGACCTGCTGCGGCTGGTCAACCCGCTGCGCGAGCCGACCGGCGGGCCGCGCACCGCGCTGGCCGGGGTCGGCTCCCTGCTCGACCGGCTGCGTTTCGCCGCGCTCGCCACCGGCTGCGCCACCCTGCCCGCGTCCCGGCTGCTCACCGCACCGGAGACCAGCGCCGAGGTGGCGCTGCGGCGGGCCGGCCTGTCCGACGCGATCATCGAGGAACTGCTGCGGCCGTTCCTGTCCGGCGTGCTCATCGACCGGGAACTGGCGACCTCCAGCCACGTGCTGGCGATGGTGCTGCGCTCCTTCGCCCGCGGCCGGATCGGGCTGCCCGCCGAGGGGATGGCCGCGCTGCCCCGGGCGATCGCCGACCCGCTGCCGGCCGACCTGATCACGCTGGACACCCCGGTCGCCGAGGTCGCCCCCTGCCGGGTCCGCACCCAGGCCGGCGACATCCGCTGCCGGGCCGTCGTGGTCGCCGTCGACCCGCCCGCCGCGGCCGCGCTGCTGCCGGCCCTGGCGACGGTACGGATGCACAGCTACACCACCTACTACCACAGCGCGCCCGAGCCGCCGCTGACCGAACCGATCCTGCTCATCGACGGTGACCGGCGGGAAACTGTCGCCAACACCGTGGTGGTCAGCAACGCCGCCCCGACGTACGCGCCAGCCGGACGACACCTCGTGGCCACCTCGGTCGTCGGCCCCACGGCCCCGCCCGAGCCGACCGTACGGGCCGAGTTGACCCGGCTGTACGGCCGGTCCACCGCCGACTGGACCCACCTCACCACCGTCGCCGTCCCCGACGCGCTACCCGCCGCGCCGCCACCGCAGGGGCGGCTGCGCAAGCCGGTCGCGCTGGGGGAAGGGCTGTTCGTGGCCGGTGACCACCGCGACAGCCCATCGATCCAGGGCGCGCTGACCAGCGGCTGGCGTACCGCCGGGGCGGTGCTGGCGGAGCTGCGTGCAGCCTGACCGGCCGCCGCCCGGCCTCCCCGGGCGGTCGGCAGCGCGCTGTTATATTCCTGTAGCCCATCGTGCTACTGCGGGCGTGGGCGCCGGCCGGCTCGATGCTGGCCGTCGACGACTGGGCGGGATAAGATCCGGCACGGTGTCGGGGCGGTAGCTCAGCCGGTTAGAGCAGGGGACTCATAATCCCTCGGTCGCGGGTTCGAGTCCCGCCCGCCCCACTCCATGACGTGATCTCGCTGCCTACTTGCGCTTCTGCGGTTCGCGTGACCGGAGGGCGCGTCCAGTAGGCGGCGGTGCGCGAACCACAGGGACGGCCGCATGCTGCGGTAGGCCGCCGCTCGGTGGATACGGGCCCGGCGAGGTTCCGCGCTCTGTCTGCGTGTTACTTGCGGCTATCCGGCGCGGGCCGACGCGGCGGTATTTGCTGGCTGCGACGACGCGTTCGGGCGTGCCGGCTCAGGCTGATGGCGGGTCGGCAATGATGCGCGCGAGAGTGCGTCGGCCCATCCGACTCATGGTGGCGTTGGTCTGGTGGTAGTACCAAACCACCCCCATCGCCTGCTGGAAGGCCCACGCTTTGCCGCGCTCCCATTCGAGATCGTCGCAGCCGAGTTGCTGCCGAAGCGCCTGACGTGGCCCGCTTTCCAGCAGGTGCCAGGCACTTACGAGGTCAAGGGCAGGGTCGGCCGGCCCCAGTCCGCCCACGTCGAGAACCCCGGCCAGCCGCCCGTCGGAGACGAGGACGTTTCCCGGAATGAGATCACCATGGTTCATCCTGTCCGGGGCCTCGCCCCGCGGCAGTTCCCGCATGACCTCCCAGATCCGGCGGAGCAGCGGGACGTCCAGCAGCGTCTCGCTGTGCCCGAAGCAGGTTTCCATCCACCCGTCGTGCGCTGGTAGCTCGCCACCGCGACCCTGGCCTGTGAACGTGCGTCCCCGTGCGTCGATGGCTCGCACGCCACTGACGAACTCGGCCAGATCGAGCGCGAACGCGAACGAGTCACCTGGGTCCTGGTCGGTGGCTACGACACCGGGTACCCACGTCTGTACCGACCATGGAAGCGGGTAGCCGACGCCGGGTTCACCGATGGCGACCGGCTCGGGGGTGGGAAATCGCGTACGACCCACCAGTTCTCGGGCCGCTTCCGCTTCGCATTCCAGCCAGCGCCGCGCCGCCTCGACCTCACGAGGCTGAAGGGGGAACCGGGCCGTGAACCGTTCCCCGATACGGAAGATGGCATTGACCGTTCCCTGCGAAGCGACGCGCCCGACAGGCAGGCTCCGCCACTCGGGGAACTGCGCGTCCACCAGCTCACGCACCATCTCGAGCGAAACGGCGAGCTGGTCATCGTGCATAGGTGCATCCGGCGACAGGGGTGGGCGGTGGGTACAGGCTGGCAAGTCAACCATCCTTGGTCAGGCGTTCTGGGCAGCGACCGTGGTTCGAGTGTGGCCGGTGGCGGGGGTCGACGTCAGGTAGCGGGCAAGAGCTGTCACGGCGAGGAGCGTCAACACCGTGCATACACCCAGCCACCCGAAGTGGGCGTAGGCGCGGGCCCCCAGCCAGGAGCCGAGGCTGCCGCCGAGGTAGGCGCAGGTCATGTAGGCGGTGTTGAGTCTGCTCCGGGCTTCGGGCCCCAGGGCGTAGATGCGTACCTGGTTGGCGACCATGCCGGACTGCATTCCGACGTCGAGCAGCAACGTGCCGAGCGCCAGTGCCGCGAGGCCCCCCGCCCCGCCGAGACTGGCGAACGCGAGGACGGCGGCCGAGGCGATGATCCCGAGCAGGCAGGCCAGGTTCACCGCGTCGCTGCCCCGCCGGTCCACCTGCCGTCCGGCGACCGGGGTGCACAGCATTGTCGCCGCATTGACCAGTGCGAGCATCCCGACCGCCGGTGCGCCCAGGCCGTACGTCGGACCGGTCAGCAGCAGCGCGACGGCGGTCCAGACCGCCGAGAAACCGGCGAAGATCGTCGCCTGGTAGAAGCAGGAGCGGCGCAGGTCGGCCTCGGTGCGCAGCAGGCGCAGCGGCTCGGCCAGCAGCGCCGGATATCGGTGCCCGGACGGCGGTTGTGTTGTCGGCAGCACGCGGGCCATGACCACCGCGATGAGCAGCACGGATGCCGCCGCCGTCAGGTAGGGGGCCCGCCATCCCCACCAGTCGCCGATGGTGCCCGCGACGGTGCGGGACAGCAGCATGCCACCGATCGAGCCGCTCAGCAGCGTGCCACTGACCATGCCGCGCTGCTCTTCGGCAACGAGGCCGGCTGCCATGGGGCCGATGATCGGCGCGACCACGGTCGTGACCCCGACGAGGGCGCTCGCGCCGACGAGCGGCGGCAGCGCCGGCGCGGCGCACGCGGCGAGCAGCCCCAGCCCGCTGAGGCCGAGCAGGGTGACGATCAGCGGGCGGTGCGGGAGCCGGTCGCCGAGCGGCACCAGCAGGAAGATCCCGGCGGCATAGCCGAGCTGCACCGCGGTCACCACCAGCGCGGCCGAGTCAGCGCTGACGTGCAGGCTGGCGGCGACCAGCGGGCTGATCGTCTGGGGGAAGTAGATGTTTCCGACGGCGACCCCGCAGGTGAGGGCGAGGAGCACCAGCAGCCTGCGACTCATTTGCGAACCGCCTGTCCGAAAGCGTCGATCACGTCAGTCCACCGGCCCGCCGGCGACGTAGATGACCTGGCCGGAGACGAACCCGGCTTCGGGGCTGACCAGGTACGACGCGGTGTGCGCGATGTCCTCGGGCTGGCCGACCCGGCGCACCGGGATGGTCTGCGCCACGATCCGCTGGTGCTCCTCGAAGCTGCGGCCACGCCGCTGGGCCGCGACCCTGGTCATGTCACTGACGACGAAGCCCGGCCCGATGGCGTTCGCCGTCACGCCATGCTGCCCGAGCCGCAGCGCGAGCGACTTGGTGAAGCCGATCAGACCGGCCTTCGCGGCGGCGTAGTCGACCCGGCCGGAATCGCCGAGCGCGGAGATGCTCGACATGTTGACGATCCGTCCCCAGCCGGCGGCGATCATGTAGGGGGTCACGGCCCGAGTGAGGAAGAACGCCCCGCGCAGGCTGACCCCGACGACCGCGTCCCACTGCTGGGTGCTCGTCTCCTCGACGCCGGCGTTGGGGCCGCCGATGCCGGCGTTGTTGATCAGCACCGTCGGTGATCCCAACTCAGCGGCGATCCGGGCGACAGTGGCGGCCACGGCCGCCTCGTCGTTGACGTCGGCGGCGAACGCCGCGGCTGTTCCGCCTTCGCGGGTGATGGCGTCCACGGTGTCGGCGCAGTCTTCCTGGCTCAGGTCGACCACGGCGACCGCGAGGCCGTCGCGCGCCAGACGCTTGGCCACCCCGGCGCCGATGCCGCGTGCCGCACCCGTGACGATCGCCGTACGCTGCCGATCGGCCTGCTGGCCGGGGATGTTGATCTGGTGTGTCATGGCTGAAAGTCCACGGCACCCGGCGTCGGCTGCCAACCGATGTAGCGTATAGCTTAATGATCAGCTTTCTGCTCGGCGTCGAAGACCTCGTCGACACCCGCTTCACAATCTCACCGATCCATCAGGCCGTGCTCAGCCTGCGGGTGCTACGCGAGCCCGGCCTGTACGCGCTGCACCTACCCTGGCGCAGATCGGTACTCGGTAGGCTCGATGCGCCCGACGCCAACCTGCTGACGTCCTTGGTTGGGCCAGACCGTGGCCTTCCCGACTTCCTGACGCCCCGGCCGACCGAGTTCGCCGCGACCTTCGAAGAAGAGTTGGCCGCAGTGCGCCGGACACCTCCGGACGTCGTACGCCGCGATGTGCTCGCCGTGTACCCCCGTGGTCGGCTGCCGTCCGTTCTGCGGGAGATCACCGCAAACGACGATGAGCCGGTGCTCGCGCTTCGCGACACCATCTGCGACCACCTGCACCGCTACTGGGAGGCAGCGATCAAGCCGACCTGGCCGCAGATGCGACTCGTCCTGGAAGCAGACATGACCTATCGCGCCAGACAACTGGCCGTAGGAGGCGCGCGCCTGCTCTTCGCAGACATGCACCCGAACCTGCGCTGGCACGACGGGGTCCTGCACATCGACAAGATGATCGGCAGGCACCGCGTCGCGGTATCGGGTCGTGGACTGCTGCTGGTGCCGTGCATCTTCTCGTACAAACCCTCCCCACCGGTCAGTCCGGACGAGCCGCCAATGCTGGCATACCCCTGCCGAGGAGTAGCAACGCTCTGGGCGCCGGCACCGACCGCCGACGCGACTGCCCTCGCCTCGCTCCTCGGCGCATCCAGGGCACGACTGCTCCACCTTCTTGCCGAGCCGCTACCGACGGTGGAGATCGCTCGACGGCTCGCCGTGACACCCAGCGCCGTGTCGCAACACCTGCAAGTCCTCCACGCGACCGGTCTGGTCACTCGCGCACGCGACGGACGGCATGTGCTGTATCGGCGCACCCCTCTTGGCGATCAATTGGCTGGCTGGTCGGCGGCGCGGTGATCCTAGGGTCAAGGCGCCACCCCTGATGTGATCATGTCCACCAGTCACGTGAGACCACTTGCCTACGCACCGGAGAAATCGCCACAACAGGTCCCTGAGCCCGCCTGCTGCGCGAAGGTGATCTACTGGCCGGCGTGGGCAGCTCGTACCTGGACTACCGCGGATCTGGTTTCTGGGTCCGCGACTTTCAGGCGGAAGTGTGGCTGTACCTCCTGGCGCAGGAGGCCAAGAAAATCCCCGCAGCTCCCGTATGGCTCGTTGACGCCCAAGACGACTGGGAGACGCAGGCCACAGCCGGCTTCATGGGATGCGTGTCGTCCTACCTGGACGATCATCTCGGAACGCAGCCCGATCGCGCCGCGCTTGTGCTCGACCTGTCTGAGCGCGTCCTCCGGCGACTGCACGCCTGGTCTCCGGCCATCCCGAAGGATCTCGTGAACTCCTTTGGCGCCGGGGGTGAGCAGGAGTCGTTCACCTCGGACCTGCCTACCGGCCCGCTGCTGGCATGCGGCCACGCCTTCATCAGCCTGCTTCGTGGAGAGTTTCCACTCGGTCACGACGGGTGGGCACGTTGAGATCCGTTGGGTAGCCGGACGCGGGCTATCAAGACAGATGTCCGTCCGCTTCCTCACCGTGTGCAGTCGGAATCCAGTCCGCAAAGGTCGAGGGGCGGCGGGGGAGTGATGTGAGATGCTCCTGCCGGCGTTCGACCCGCCTTCACGCGGCCGGTCTGCGTCGGAACTGCCGGCGGTACTCCGACGGTGTGACGCCTGTGGTGGACACGAACAGCGTTCGGAACGTCGCGGCGTCGGCGTACCCGACCTGGGCGGTGATCTCGTGGATGCTGCGCTCCGACGTCTCCAGCAGCCGTTTCGCGGCGCTCACGCGGGCGGCCTGCAGGTAGGCCAACGGCGAGCTGCCGGTCGCGGACGCGAAGCGGCGCAGCAGCGTGCGAGTGCTCACGTGGAAGGCGGCCGCGAGAGCCGGGAGGTCGTACCGGTCGGCGAGATGCGCGCGTAACCACGCGCACGATCAGCGCCGTCGACTGCACGTCGATGAGCGGGTAACGCCGTGCGAGTTCCGGCGCGAACAGCCAGGACGTGGTCGCGGCGTGACCATTGAGCAGGCCCGCCTCGGCGAGCACGAACGTGCCACCGCACACAGCCGACAGTTGTGTGTCCACCAGGCCACGCAGGTAGTAGGTGGCGATCCGGCCACTCGTGGTGCGTGGCTGGATCATGAAGAGTCAGGCCATGACGATCACACCGATCTTCTCGCGCGTCCCCGACACGCGCCTCAGCGCCGCGGCGACCGATCTGCTCATCGCGTCATCTCCGGCCACGCTGGTGAACCACTGCTTGCGTACGTACCATTTCGGGCTCGCGATGGCCGACCGCGACGGCCTCGACCCGGACCTCGAGTTGCTGTTCATCGGTGCCGCTCTGCACGACCTCGGGCTCACCGAACGCTACGACGGGCCGGCGCCGTTCGAGGAGATCGGCGCGGACGCCGCCGCCGAATTCCTGCTGTCGCAGGGCGTCGACGCGACGCGCGCCGACCTGGTGGCCGAGCGATCCGCCTGCACGTGCGCGCGCAGACCGCGACGGATCCACGGCCCGAGGTCGCACTCCTGAGCATCGGCGCGGCAGTCGACGTGTTCGGACTTCGCCTGGACCTGATCCCCCCGGACATCACCCGGCGAATCATCGAGGAACATCCACGGCTCGGCTTCGCCGCCGCGATCACCGCGATCGTGGCCGGCCAGCCGGCCCGCAAGCCCGACAGCGCACTGGCCCGACTCGACCGCGCAGGCGGCGCCCAACTGCTCGCGGCAGCCCTGTTCTCCGACTGACAGTCGTGGCCTGCTCGGGCTGCCGATCCCCCGGGCCGGCCCCGTCGAGGACAAAACCCCTGCTCAGGCAGCGGAAACCGTTGTCGGCGGCCGCCTTTCCATCGAAGGATCTTTACTTTCGTCAGATCGGTACATAGATTGATGTCATCAGTCGAAAGTTCTGAGTCTTCCGAGCAAAGTCGCGACGACTCATGAGCTCGCGGGGCCGTCCCTCCTGTCTCGACGGTCGCCGCACCCTGCCCTGTCGCGGCTGTGCCCGGTCGAGAACGGAGTCCCATGGACGACCATCCCGTCGGCTTCCCCCGCCACCTGTCCCGCAGATCCCTGATGACCACCGGAGTGCTGGCCGCCGGAGCGGTCGGCGTGACCGCGTCCACGGTCGGCGTCCCCTTCAGCGGTAGTCCGGCCCAGGCCGTCGCCGGCGTCACCAAGAAGGTCACCATCTACGCCGAGCAGTTGCCCGGCGGGCTGTTCGGCTACGGCCTGGCACCCGGCCAGGCCACCGTGCCCGGGCCGGTGCTGGAGATCTACGAGGGTGACACGCTGGAGATCACCCTGGTCAACACCACCAGTCAGCGGCTGTCCATCCACCCGCACGGGGTGGACTACAGCACCGACTCGGATGGCAGCCCGCTCAACGCCTCGTTCAACAATCCCGGCGAGACCCGGACGTACGTGTGGCGTTCGCGGGAGATGTTCCTCGCGTCCGGCCGGCGGTTCATGCCGGGCAGCGCCGGCTACTGGCACTACCACGATCACGCCATGGGCACCGACCACGGCACCGCCGGGGTGGCCAAGGGGCTGTACGGCGCGCTGATCGTGCGGCGCCGCGGCGACATCCTGCCGGAGAAGCAGTTCACGGTCGTGTTCAACGACATGATGATCAACAACCGGATGGCGCCGGACACCCCGATGTTCGAGGCGAACCTGGGCCAGCGGGTGGAGTGGCTCGCAATCGGGCACGGCGGGACCTTCCATACCTTCCACCTGCACGCGCACCGCTGGGCGGACAACCGCACCGGGATGCTCGAGGGCCCGGCCGACCCCAGCCTCGTGATCGACAACAAGGACCTCAACCCGGGCAGCTCGTTCGGGTTCCAGGTGCTGGCCGGGGAGGGCGTCGGGCCCGGCGCGTGGATGTACCACTGCCACGTGCAGTCCCACTCCGACGGCGGCATGGCCGGGATCTTCCTGGTGCGCAACGCGGACGGCAGCATGCCGCCGGGCGCCGAGGAGGCCATCCACAGATTTCAGGGCCACACCCACACGCACGGCAGCTGAGTGAATCGAGAGTGGGGATGGGGATGACACGAAAACTACGACGAACCCTGGCCGCTGCGGCGGTCATCGCGACGCTGTTGCCGGGCACGGCGGCAGCGGCAGCCGCACCGAAGGAAGCACCCGCGTCCAAGGCGGCGCAGGAGAACAAGACAGCGGTCCTCGTCTTCCACGGGCCGGTGGCCGAGCAGCAGGACCCGGTTTCGCGCGCCGCGGAGGCGATCAGAGATCTTGGCGCCGGTCATGACATCGATGTCACGACCACCACGGACCCCGCCGTCTTCACCACGGCCGGGCTGTCCGCGTACCGCAGCGTGGTTTTTCTCTCCGCGACCGGCGCCGCGCTCAACCGTGACCAGGAAGCGGCGCTGCAGAGCTACATGAAGGCCGGCGGCGGGTTCGTCGGCATCGCCGACGCGGCCCGCGCGCAGGTCGACTCCGCCTGGTTCACCGGTCTGATCGGCACCCGCCCGGCGGGCGCCATCCCGGTGGCCGAGCCGGTGGCCCGGGTGACCGCCAGCGGCGAGAACCCGCCGAACGAGACGAAGGAGAAGCTGACCGACGGCGACTCCGGCACCAAGTGGCTCGTCCGCACCCCGACGGCATGGGTGGCGTACGAGTTGAGCGCCGCCAAGCGGATCACCGGGTACGCGCTGACGTCGGCGAACGACTCTTCCGGCCGCGACCCGAAGGACTGGACCCTGCAGGGCTCGGCGGACGGCCAGAGCTGGTCCGACCTGGACCGACGCACTGGCCAGACCTTCCCGGAGCGGTTCCAGACCCGGCGGTTCGACATCGCCACCCCGCAGGAGTTCAAGCACTTCCGGCTGAACATCACCGCGAACAGCGGTGAACCGCTGACCCAGCTCGCCGACCTGCGCCTGTTCACCGGCAGCACAGCTCCACCGGAGCCACCGGCGGTGAACCGGGCGGTCGTCAACATCCTGGACCGCAACCACCCGGCGACGGCGTCGCTGCCGATAACGCTCACCCGGTCGGACCGGTGGGAGAACTGGGACCCGAACCCGATCGGCACGGTGCACACCGTCGCCCAGGTCGAGGAGCGCCACTACAACGCCGGACCGGGCGCCAACGGGCCGTTCCACCCGGTGTCCTGGTGCCGGGACTACGACGGCGGTCGGTCGTTCTACACCGGCATGGGCCACACCGAGGGCAGCTACGGCGAGGCGGCGTTCCGCACGCACCTGACCGGGGCACTCAAGTGGACCACCGGCCTGGAGCGCGGTGACTGCCAGGCGACGATCGCCGCGAACTACAAGGTCGAGCGGCTCACCGCGACCAACCAGACCGGGCAACTGGACCAGATCGGCGAGCCGCACGGGCTCACCATCGCGCCGGACGGCACGGTCTTCTACGTCGGCAAGGCGGCCTGCCCGAGCGGCCCCGTCGCGGACTGGAACAACCCGAACGTCGGCCTGGGCTGCGGCACCATCCACTCGTGGGACCCGCGCACCAAGCAGGCCAAACTGCTCACGACCCTCGAGGTGATGGGTAACCGGGGCAGCGGCTCCGAGCTGGTGAAGAACGAGGAGGGTCTGCTCGGCATCGTGCCCGACCCCACGTTCGCCGAGAACGGCTGGCTCTACGTCTACTGGATGCCGCACGAGTCGGTCGACCGGGTCAAGCGGGTCGGGCAGCGGACCATCTCCCGGTTCACCTACGACCGCGAGACCCAGACCATCGACCAGGCCACCCGCAAGGACCTGCTGCAGTTCCCGGTGCAGATCCACAGCTGCTGCCACGCCGGTGGCGGCATGGCCTTCGACGCCAAGGGCAACCTGTACGTCGGGTCCGGCGACAACAACTCCTCCGAGGGCTCGCAGGGCTACTCCGGCAACAACTGGACCCAGGAGTACCAGGGGATCTCGTTCCAGGACGCCCGCCGCACCTCGGGCAACACCAACGACCTCGCCGGCAAGATCATCCGGATCCACCCGGAGGCGGACGGCACGTACACCATCCCGGAGGGCAACCTGTTCCCACCGGGCACCGAGAAGACCCGACCGGAGATCTACGTGATGGGCGTGCGGAACATCGCCCGCCTCCAGGTCGACCCAAAGCACCAGTGGCTGACCGCCGGCTGGGTGGGGCCCGACGCCTCGTCGCCCAGCCCGACGTTGGGCCCGGCCAAGTACGAGACCGCGACCATCATCACCTCGGCCGGCAACCATGGCTGGCCGTACTGCATGGGCAACCGGCAGCCGTACCGGGACCGCAGCAGCACCGACGCGACCGTGCTGACCGGCTGGTACGACTGCGACAACCTGAAGAACGAGTCGCCGCGTAACACCGGCCTGGTGGACATCCCGCCGGCCCGGGACAACATGATCTGGTACTCCCCGGACGGCGGCGGTCCGGTGTTCCCGAAGCGCACCGACGGCAGCGGGCTCCCGACCTACGTCGCCGCCGACGCCACCTACACCCAGCCGTACCTGCGCGGCGGTGGTCAGGCCATCATGTCCGGTCCGACCTACCACCGCGATCTGGTCGACACGACCAGCGGTGTGGCGTGGCCGGCGCACTGGGACGGCAAGTGGCTCATCGGTGACCAGTCGAACCCGAACAACCGCGTCGCGGTCACCGTCGACCCGGCTGGCGTACCCACCGCGGCCCCGCCGGTGTTCGCCGAGTCGCTGCGGGCCATCATCCCGGGCGGTAACGGCGACGCCCGACTGCAGAGCTGGATGGACGCCAAGTTCGGCCCGGACGGCGCGCTCTACCTGCTGGACTACGGAGGCGGCTTCTTCAGCCTGCACCCCAACCAGAAGCTCATCCGGATCACCTACACCGGTGGCGCACCCACCCCGGCGCCGGCCGCCAGCTCGGTCGCCGTCCAGAACAAGCCGCTGACCATGGCCTTCAACGGATCTCGTTCCGGCGGGGTCAGCCACCGGTGGGAGTTCGGCGACGGCGCCACGTCGACCGAGGCGAACCCTCGGCACACGTACGCCCGGGTCGGCACCTACACGGCGAAGCTGACCGTCAAATACGCCGACGGTGAGACGGCGACGGTGCAGACCACGGTCACGGTGGGCTGCGCGGTGCCCGACGGCCGGGCCACGGTGTGGCTCGGCGACACGGACACGAAGGTGCCCAGCCGTACGGTCGGGCAGGGCTGCACCATCAACGACCTGATCGACGACGAGAGCACCTGGGCCGACCACAACAGCTTCGTCCGGCACGTGACCGCGGTGACCCGCACGCTGCAGGGCGACGACCTGCTCACCGCCCGCGAATCCGGCACGCTGACCCGCCTGGCTGCCGCGTCCGAGATCGGCCGGGACGGGCACACCGGGTACGAGCCGCTCTTCGACGGCACCGCCGAGTCGCTGCTCGGCTGGCAGCAGGCGCCGTCCGGATCGTTCGGCATCCAGCCGGACGGCTCGCTGCGGTCCAGCGGTGGCCTGGGCATGCTCTGGCACACCAGGGAACTCGCCGACTTCTCGCTGAAGGTGCAGTTCCGCGACATCGCACCCGGTACCGGCCGGGCGAACACCGGCGTCTTCACCCGGTTCCCGGACCCGCGGATCCCGCTGGAGCAACGCCCACCGGGCAGCTGCGGCACCGTCGGATCGGCCCGAACCTCGCAGGCGTGGGTGGCGATCTACTGCGGCCACGAGATCCAGATCTACGACGGTGAGACCGGCGAGCCGCAGAAGACCGGCTCGGTCTACAACTTCGATCTGGTGCCGCTCGCCCAGGCCGGCGTCACCCCGAAGGACCAGTGGAACGACTACGAGATCCGCGTGGTCGGGCAGCACTACACGATGATCCGCAACGGTGTGGTGATCAACGAGTTCGACAACACGCCGGGCAAGCAGTCCTCCCGCGCGGGTGACCCGCCGACCGATCTGCGGCAGTTCCTCAGCGGCTTCATCGGGCTCCAGAACCACGGCGACAACGATCTGATCGAGTTCCGCAACATCCGCGTGCGCGAGCTCTAGGAGAATCCATGATCCGACGACTGACGGCCGCGTTGGCGGCGCTCCTGCTCACGGTGACCCCGTTGGCCGGTGCGCCCGCCTCCGCCGCCCCGCGCGTCGCGGAACAGGTGCTGACCTGGACCGCCGACGACGACATCACCCGCTACAAGTCCGCGCCCACCCAGGCGGTGGCCGGAGCGACCACGATCATCTGGGAGAACAGCGCGGCCACCGGCAACACCACCGGGATGCCGCACACGCTGACCTTCGACACCACCACCGACGGCTACAACCACGACGTCACGCTCAACATCCTGGCCAACCCGTTCGACGTGAACGACGGGCGGCACCAGGCGACGGTGACCCTGACCCCGGGCAGGTACCGCTACTTCTGCTCCATCCCCGGCCACAGCCAGATGGTCGGCGAGCTGGTGGTCACCGACGGCGGCGGAGGCGGCGACACCACGCCGCCGGCAGTCTCCGCCACCGTGGCCGGCGACCGCGACCAGGACGGCAACTACATCAGTACGGCCACGGTGACCGTCACGGCCACCGACGCCGCATCGGGCGTGGAAACCGTCGAGTACCAGGTCGATGACACGAGCTTCCTGCCGTACACGCAGCCCGTGCCGGTCACCGCCGTTGGCGACCACTCGGTGCAGTTCCGCGCCACCGACCAGGCGGGCAACACGAGCGAGGTCGGCTCGGTGTCGTTCCGGATCGTCGAGCCGAGCGATGAGGACACCACCCCACCGGTGGTGACGGCCGACCTGGCCGGCGATCGGGACGACGACGGCAACTACATCGGTACGGCCACCGCCACGCTGGCCGCCACCGACGCGGATTCGGGTGTCGCCTCGATCGAGTACTCGTTGGACGGGGCCGCCTTCACCGCGTACTCCCAACCGATCGTGGTCAACGAGGCCGGCATGCACATGCTGCACTACCGGGCGACCGACGTGGCCGGGAACACGTCGGCCGAGCAGATGGCCCACTTCACCGTCATCGAGCCGCAGGCCGAGGACACCACGCCGCCCACGGTGTCCGCCACGGTCGCCGGTGAGCAGAACGACGACGGCGCGTACGTGGGCGGTGCGACCGTGACCATCACGGCGACCGACGACGACTCAGGTGTCGCCTCGATCGAGTACGCGGTCGACACCGCCGCCTGGACCGCGTACGCCGGACCGGTCTCCGTCCGTGCCACCGGGGCGCACACCCTGCGCTACCGGGCGACGGACGTCGCCGGGAACGCCTCCGCGGAGCAGTCGACCACGTTCACGGTGGTGGCGGACGGCACCGACGCCTGCCCCGACTCGGACACCCGGGCCAGAGTGATCATCGACGGCGACGACACCGGCGTCGCCAACGTCGACACCGGCGACGGCTGCACCATCAACGACCTGATCGACGAAGACGCCGTCTACGACGGGCACGCCGCTTTCGTCCGGCACGTCGAAGCGGTCACCGCGACCCTGGTGGCCGGCGACACTCTCACCCTGCGGCAGCAGGGCGCCATCGTCCGGGCCGCAGCCCGATCGGACGTCGGCGCATGAGTCACCGAACCTCATCGACAGGGAGTACAGCGATGCCCAGACGTACCGTCGCCAAGCTGGCCACCGTGAGCGCCGTCATCACCGCCTCGGTGCTGGCGGTGGCGCCCAGCGCGCACGCCGACCTGGTCACCCACTGCATCGGCACCGGTGGTGCGGTGACGGTGCCCAACGACCTGTACGTGCCGGCCGGCGAGTCCTGCGCGCTCACCGGCACCACGATCACCGGAAACGTCACCGTCGCCGCCGGCGGCAACCTGGTCGTCACCGGTGGCAACGTCAGCGGCGAGGTACGCGTCGCCGCGGACGGATACCTGGACGCCACCGACACGACGATCGCCGGCCAGGTGGTGCTGGCCGCCGGCGGTTACGGCGCCTTCCTGAGGGACGCCCGGACCGGCAACGTGACGGTGCGGCCGAAGGGGGCCGCGACCATCGACAGCTTCCTGTTCGTCGAGCAGTCCACAATCGTCGGTACCGTCAACGCCGGCGCCGGTGAGGTCCGGCTCGACCGCGGCACCCAGGTGGAACGCAACCTCACCACCACCGGCACGTACTACACCGATGTGCACGACTCGTTCGTCGACGGCACGCTGTCCGTGCTGAACAGCGCCACCGGCAGCGTCGTGTGCGGCAGCGCGGTCCGCGGCCTGGCGACCTTCGCGGGCAACCTGGGCGCCGTGCAGCTCGGCCCGAACGGCACCCTCGACAGTTGCGCCTCCGGGGGCTACTGGGGCCGGGACGTCAGCGTCACGAACACCACCGGCGGCGTCACCGTCGACGACAACATCATCGACGGCAGGTTGACCCTGACGTCCAACAACCCGGTTGCCCAGGTGGCCGACAACAACCGGATCCGCGGCGGCGTGACCGGTGACCAGGCGGTTGCCACCACCTCCCGGTCGGCCCGGTCCGCGGCCGCCGCAGACCGAAAGGACGCCGGAGCGCAGCGGGCGGAGGCCCGCCTTACCTCCGCCGAGCAGGAGGCCGCCGCGGCCGGTGCGGCGCGTCTCTAGGTAGTTCCCCGCGCGGGGTCACGGGCTGTCCGGCCCGTGGCCCCGCGCGGCTGCCTTGTTCGCGTGGCCATTGCGGGCCTGGACATGGGCCGTGCCGCGATCGTCGTCGAACGGACCGACGGGGTGTCGGTGCAGACACCGCTGCAGCGCGGCGACCTCTTCCGCCCGTTCACGTTCCGGCCCGAACTGGGCCGGTTGGCCGCCTGGCCGGAGCACTACGACGAGATCCTGGCGACACTGCAGGCACATCTTCGCGAGGCGCGCCGCCGGGGGCAGGCGCCCGGCACCGGGCGACCAGCGCAGCCCTCCTCCACCGCCGGTGCCCGGCCGACGCCCACATCCGCCGGAGCCCGCTGGGCGGGCGCGTCCCCCGGTCGGCAAACTTCCGACAAGCGGCGCGACATCCATGCGCTCACCCGGCAACACCAGCGGGGCGCGCTCACCGACGCCGAGTTCGCCGCGAAACTCGCCAAGATCCACGAGAGGGGCTGACGCGACGCCCGGCATGGTCCGTCGATGAGCGATATACCTCAGGGGCATATTTATGCCTCAGAGGTATATCGCTCACAACAGCGACCGCTCGGAGAGGGGGCGGCAGCGACGAGATCGCGTCGCTGGTCAGGATCGCCGACGCATCGGCGGGCCACTGGGCGACCGCAGCTGTCGTATCGTTCCGGCATGGCGCAGCCGGTGTGGGCGGACGGTGACGCGTACGAGGCGTACGTGGGCCGGTGGAGCCGCCTGGTCGCGGCCGATTTCCTACGCGGGCTGGACGTACCGCCCGGGAGGCACTGGCTGGACGTGGGCTGCGGCACGGGCGCGTTGACCTCGACGATCCTCACCGACGCCGATCCCGTCCGGGTGACCGGAGTGGACCGGTCGGCCGGGTTCGTCGCCAGCGCGCGTGCCCGGGTCGCCGATGGTCGGGCGACCTTCCAGGTCGGGGACGCCCGCGCGTTGCCGCTGTCCGATCGGGCCGTGGACGTGGTGGTCAGCGGTCTGGCGCTCAACTTCGTGCCGGAGCCGGCGCGGGCGGTGGCCGAGTTCGCCCGGGTGGTCCGACCGGCGGGTGCGGTGGCGGCCTACGTCTGGGACTACGCCGACGGCATGGCGATGATGCGCCACTTCTGGGCGGCCGCCGCGCAGCTCGACCCGGTCGCGGCGGGGCTGGACGAGGGGCACCGCTTCACGGTGTGCCAGCCCGACGCCCTCCGGGAGCTGTGGGTGGACGCCGGTCTGGGGCAGGTGTCGGTCCGGCCGGTCGAGGTGCCCACCACCTTCACCGACCTGGCCGAGTACTGGACGCCGTTCCTCGGCGGGCAGGGCGCCACCCCGACGTACGTGACGACGCTGGCCGACCCGGCCCGCGCGGCCCTGCGGGACCTGCTGGCCGCCCGGCTGCCGGTGGAGCCCGACGGCTCGATCCGGCTCACGGCACGCGCCTGGGCGGTCCGGGGCACCGCGCCGCAGTGACGGCCCCTGCCGGGGGTCCGTTCTCCGCCGGGCACATTGCTGAGCTAGATTCAGGTGCCTCGAAGAGGCACCTGACCTGCGGCTGCACCGCTTCGCGTTGCCGGCACGACGGCCGGTGGGATCGGTGACGACGGGGGTACGTGGTGCAGGGCCGGGCGGCGGAACGCGACCGGATCGACCGGATGCTGAGTGACGCCCGGGCCGGCGCGAGCAGTGTTCTGCTGATCCATGGTGACGCCGGCATCGGCAAGACAGCCCTGCTGGACCACGCCGCAACTCGCGCGTCCGACATGCGGGTGCTGCGAGTCGACGGCCTGGAATCGGAGACCGAGCTGGCCTTCGCCGGCCTGCACCAGCTGTTCCTGCCGGCCATGGACCTCGTCGACCAGCTGCCCGGCCCGCAGGCGCGGGCCCTGCGTGCCGTCTTCGGGCTCACCGACGACACGGTGCGCGACCGGTTCGTCATCGGCCTGGCCGTGCTCAGCATGCTGTCCGAGGTCGCCGGCGAGGGAACGCTGCTCTGCCTGGTCGACGACGTGCAGTGGCTCGACCGGGCGTCGGTCGACGCGTTGGCGTTCGCCGCCCGCCGGTTGCAGGCCGAGGGCGTCGTGCTGATCTTCGCCGCCCGGGAGGCCGCCGGCGTGGCCGGGGTCGGCGGGATTCCCGCGCTGCACCTCGCGGGACTCGACCCGGAGGCGGCCGCGGCGTTGGTCGCGGACCTGTCGCCGTACGTGCGCCAGCGGATCATGGAAGAGGCGCAGGGCAACCCGCTCGCGCTGCGGGAACTCTCCGCCGCGTTGACCCCGACACAGCGCGCCGGTCAGCTCAGCCCGTTGACGCTGTCCGCACCGTCGAACCGGGTGCAGGACACCTTCCTGGATCAGATCCGCCGGCTCCCCGAGGCCACCCGGACCCTGCTGCTGACGGCCGCCGCGGACGACACCGGAACACTCGACCTGATCCTGCGGGCCGCGACTGCAACGATCGGTGACCTGGCGCCGGCCGAGCGCACCGGCCTCATCGTGCTGACCGGCGACACGCTGCGCTTCCGGCATCCGCTGATCCGGTACGCGGCGTACCAGGGCAGCCCGTTCGCCGACCGGGTCGCCGCCCACCGGGCGCTGGCGGCGGCGCTCGTCGCACCCGAGCACGCGCATCGGCGCGCCTGGCAGCTGGCCGCCGCGGCCACCGGGCCGGACGAGCGGGTCGCCGACGAGTTGGAGCGGGTCGCGATCTGGGCCGGCGGCCGGCAGGCGCTCGCGTCGGCGTCCGCGGCGTACGAGCGGGCGGCCCAGCTCACGGCCGAACCCGAAGGCCAGGCCCGCCGGTTCATCGCCGCCGCACAGGCCGCGGCCGACGCGGGCCAGGACGAGCGGGGCGGCCGGCTCGCGGCGATGGTCGAGGCGGCGCCGCAGGACCCGGGCCTGGCGGCGGACCTGGCGCGGGTTCGGGCGGTGGTGGAGCTGGGGTACGGCAGCCCCGACGTCGCCGGCCGGATGCTGCTCGACTGCGCCGACCAGATCGGCGCCCAGCGGCCCGACAAACTCCCCACGCTGCTGGTGGACGCTCTGCACGCCGCCTTCTCCTCGGGAAACGTGGAGCTGATCGCGGCGGCCGCGGAACAAGCCCCCTCCGAGCCGGTGCTGGCCGTGCCGGCCCGACTGCTCGCCGACGACGTGCCCGGTGCCCTGCGCGCGCTCCGATCGCTCGTGGCGGCGCGCGGCCGAACCGACACCGGGTTCATGGACCGGCTGATGACCGGGATCTACTGCCACCTGGCCGCCGATGACGAGATCGCGTACGAGATCGCGGCCGAGGCGGTCGAGCACTGCCGGGACAACGGCATGGGCGGATGGCTGCCCACCGCACTGCACCTGCTCGCCCGGGTGGAGCTGACCCTCGGGCGGCTCGACGACGCGTCCGCGCACGCCGCCGAGGGGCTCCGGTTGGCAGAGGGGTACGACCTGCGCCACCGAGCCGCCCACGTGCGTGCCGTCCTGGCGGTACTGGCCGCCGTACGGGGCGAGGAGGAGCAGACCGGGCGGTTGGCGGGCGACGCGATGGCGTACACGCAGCCGCGCGGCGTCGGCCGGGCAACGGCGGACGCCCTGTGGGCGCTGGGCCTGCTCGACCTGGGCCTCGGCCGCGCGGACGTGGCGCTGCAACGGTTCGAGGCGGCGCGAGTGGCCGCGGGTCACCGGTTGTTCGGCGCGTTCCTGCTGCCCGATCTCGTCGAAGCGGCAGTACGCGCCGGTCGACCCGAGCGGGCCGCCGAACCGGCGCGTCTGCTCGACGAGTGGGCCGAGGCCACCGGCCGCCCGGCGCTCGCCGCGCTGGCCCACCGCTGCCGTGCCCTGACCACGCCGGACGCCGAGGCGGAGCAGCACTTCGCCTCGGCCGTCCGGCTGCACGGCGACGGCAGCGCCTTCGATCAGGCCCGCACCGGGCTGCTCTACGGGGAGTGGCTGCGCCGCGCGCGCCGGAAACTCGAAGCGCGCGGCCACCTGCGGGACGCCCTCGACACCTTCGCGGCGCTCGGCGCCGAGCCGTGGGCCCGGCGGGCCGGGGCCGAGTTGCGGGCCAGCGGCGAGGTGGCGGAGCCCTCCCTGGGCGGACCGCTCAGCCGGCTGAGCCCTCAGGAACGCGAGGTGGTCCGGTTGGCCGCGACGGGCGCGACCAACCGGGAGATCGCCACGCAACTGTTCCTGAGCCCACGCACCGTGGGGCACCACCTCTACCGGGCGTTTCCCAAGCTCGGTGTCACCTCGCGCACCGACCTCGCCTCGATGCTCTCGTCATGACTCCGGCGCGGAGTAGAGCAGCCGGATCTGCGCGACCCGGTAACCGGCGCGCGCGAACGCAGCGGCCATCGGCACGTTCGTCGTGTCGGTCGTGGCCGTGATCAGCTCGGCCCCCTGCTCGGCGTGGAACCGGGTGATCTCGGCGAGCACGTCGTCGATGTAGCGACGCCCGCGCAGCTCGGGGACGACGCCCAGGTAGCCGACGTTGCGGTTGTACGGCGTCGCGGACGGAATCGCCAGCCCGGCGAGCGTCCCGTCAGTCGTGTGGACCAGCCGCCACCACGCCCGCTCGCCCGGGCAGTCCAGGTAGAAGTCCATCTCCTCCCGGGCGGTGACCTCCGGGCTCTTGACCGCCAGGTTCCGGCGGGTCTCCCTGTCCAGGCTGCCCACCGCGATCCGGCGGAACACGTCGAGGAACTCGTCGTCGGAGCCCTCGGAGAAGACGAGCCTGCCGCTGGAGGCGGGCACCCCAACCTCGGGCGTCCACTCCAGCCGCAGCCGCTCCACCTCGTCGGTCAGCCCGACCGCGAGCGCCGCGTCCCGCCGCCACGCCACCGCCGCCGCGACGGACTCATCGTCCCGCCAGTCGTTGGGCAGGGTCAGGTTGTACAGCGGAGGCTTCGGCGCGCCGTCCCGCGCGAACGCCCGCAGGCCCGCGGTGAGCAGACCGACCGCGACCCCCGTAGGGTCGGCGACCGACGCGTCGACGTGCAGGCAGTCCAGGGCGACCGGGTGGGCGCTGGACGCCTGCCCCCACCACAGCGCGCGGCCGACCACCCGCTGCTCGTCCTCGGCGATCCAGGTCCACTCCGGCCGGTACATGCCCTGACCCAGTTCGTCGAGGTAGCGGTCAGCGTCGATCGTGCTGACCCCGTCGTCGATGGGAAAGCCGGTGACCCGGTCGAGGTCGGCCTCGGTGGTGGCGCGGAACAGCATCGGTCCTCTTTCAGTGCTTGACATAGGTGGAGATGGTCGTGCCGGTGTTGAACACCCGGGAGTCACGCAGTGCGAAGCTCGCCACGGCGAAGGGCGCCCGGAACAGGGGAATGCCGGAGCCGAGGACGACGGGGTACCGCTTGATGACCAGTTCGTCGATCTCGTCCACGAGTTGGCCGGCGAGTGTCGCCCCGCCGCAGAGCCAGATGCCCATTCCGTCCTGGCGCTTGAGCGCGCGGACGAACTCCGCCGGCTCGTCCGCAACGATCTGCACCGACGGATCGCGCTGGTCGAGGGTCCGGGAGAACACGTACTGCCGCAGGTGGGCGTACGGGCTCGTGACGCCGATGGCCAGGGCAGGTTCGTAGGTTGCGCGGCCCATGAGGACCGTGTCGAACGTGGTGTTCGCCGCCGCGGCGATCCCGAGCGGCTCCCGCGCGTGGGTTGGCAGGGTCTCGGGATAGTCGGCCAGGATGGCCGCGGCAAGGTCCCCCTCGAACGCGAAGAAGTCGGACCCGCCGTCCGGCCCGGCGATGAACCCGTCCAGGCTGGTGGCGATGTAGTACGCCAGTTTGCGCACGTCAGATGCTGCTCCTTGAAGATGATGTTGACAGCTGGAACGCTAGTCGGCTCACCGGCGGCCGGCATCGGTAGCAGCGACGTAACGTGACTGAACGGCCTGGTCGTCGCGTACAGCGGTACCGCCCTTGACATCCTGTTCGGCCAGGATGACCCGGAACACGCCGTTCGGCGCCGACGACCTCAGCGGGGGAGCTGGTGACCGTGGTGTGGAGCGCGGTCGGGGTGGATCGTCACTGGTCGACGACCGCCGCGATGGCGGCGCGCTGTGGCCACGTCTCCTCGGTCATGCAGTCGGTGAGGCAGGAGAGGCTGAAGGCCAGCGGCCAGGAGGCGCTGTGCCGGTTCTCGGTCGGTAACAGGGTCAGTGGTGCGTCCGGGTCCCACTCGGAGGTGGGTGGCACGTGGACGGCCAGCACCTCACCGACGTACGGCCGTTCGGCCCACCGGACGGTCCGGCGCAGCACCTGCTCGGCGGTGACCTTGAGCAGGGTCACCGTGCAGAACTCGGGAGTGCCGCCGCGGCTCATCCACCGGCCGTAACCGAGGACGCCACTCTCGGCGATCTCGTTCGGTTCGAGGTGACACTCCTCGCGCAGCTCCCGCAGCGCGCCGCCGATGACGACCTCCTGCAGGCTCGGCGCGGTGGGCGTCGCCGACGCGTCCTGCGGTTCCAGGGAACCGGAGCCGGAGGGGGCGATGAGCCCCGGGCTGCCCACGTTGTCCCGGGTCTGCGCGACGAGCAGCAGCTGCCCGTCGATGGTGAACGCCAGGGTGGAGACCCCCACGACGTTGGCGAGCCGGCTGTCGGCGAACCCCCGCAACCGGCCGCGATGGTCGAGGATGAGGTCTCGCCCGCGCAGCGCCAAAGTGTCCCGGCCGGCCTCGTAGACGTCGTAGGCGGCGAGCAGGTTGCTGCAGAAGAAGTCGAAGTACCGCGCGGGCCGTAGCGTGACCACCCGGTCGTCGGTGCCGGTCGGCAGGTCGGCGGCGAGGCCCAGCACTGCGGCGTTGTGCATGGCCGCGGTGCGGGCGTGCCGGGCCAGGAAGTCGAACGACCAGCGTCGGAGGTCCCGACCGAGCAGGTAGCTCGTCGGCGTCACCTCGCAGCGGATCCGTAGGTCGCGCAGCCGGGCACTCTCGGCGATGCGGACGATGCCGGTGCTGTGGGCGTTCTCCAGCACCCGCTTGGGGCCGGTGGCCTGCTCGGCGATGTCCCGGTAATCGTCGCCGTCGCGCGGGTGGAAGCGGAACTGCCGGGCCCGTCGGCGGTTGCCGCGGATCTCCATCGCCGAGACGAGCGCGCCGGCGGTGGCCGCCGCGACGCTGAGCGCCAGCGGTGGGTTGTGCACGGCGGTCGCCACGCTCAGGGCCGCCAGGCCGACGCCAGCGGTGGTCAGGCGGTACCGCCACAGGCCCTGACGCCAGATGCTCATCGTCGTGGTGACTCTTCTCGCCGTCTTGAGCACTCGGCACCTTTTCCGGTCGCGCCTGACGGAGACGACCGCATGGTATCCGCAGCGGAAACCCGCACAATCCAGCCGAGTTGCCGTCCAAGCTTGCGAATGTGTCCGCTGAACCACGGCACGCCGCACCGGAGCGCCGGACAGCCGCCCTGGTCACGGCCAGGGTCCGTCGGTAGGCGCGTCCCGGGCGCTGTCGCATACCGGACAAGACGGTAAAGCCCCTGGTAGAGCACTGTTGGGGCAGGTGGAGAGGCTGCGGATGGCGGACCACATCCCAGTCCTCCGGCCCGGCAGGGGACAGCACCGTCCGCACCGGCGCCGCCTTCACCCAGCCCGGCCTCGCCGCCGTGGCGGACACGGCACAGCCGCCGGCCCGACCACGCGTACGGCCACCGCCCATCGGCACAGGGTCGTCTACACCTCCGGCAGCATGGCGACGCCGCTCACCGGACGCGCCGCCGTACCCGTGCCCCGCCTGCCTTTCGCACCGTGGACCACGCCCGGTCCGGCGTCGCTCACCCGCGCGCCGGCCCGGCGACCGAAGCAGAGAGAAGGCCCCGACATGGCCGCTCCCACCGCGATCGCAGCCCTGAGCGCATCCGCCTACTCGCCGGGTGACCAGATGCTGCTGACCGTCACCTATTCCGACACCGACACCAAACCGCTGACCGTAGCCATCGTGGTCACCGACGCGCAGGGCAACAGCAGCGCTCCCGTCAAGGTCACCGCGGTCATCGACCCGCTCACCCTGACCGTCACCGACGACTCCGGACGTACCTGGACGCGGGTCTCCGACAACGGCTCGGTCGCCGTGTACCGGGGGGTGGCGTGATGCCCCGGGTCACCGTGCAGGTCCGCGACGCCGCCGGACACACCGCGGCCGCCACCGCCGACTACGCCCTGAACCAGCCGGTGCTCGGTGGCTACTACCTCTCCGGCGGGGCCGACCCCACCGCCGACATGGCCGGCGGTAACTTCCGCTCGCTCACCCAGTACCGCAGCTTCGCCGACGGCTACATCTTCCCCGGCTACAACCGGCCCTGGCTGACCAACCTGGGCAAGGCCGGGGTAAAGATCAACATGGTTCTGGAGCTGAAGCACTACGGCGCCCCGAACGCCGGGCCGCAGAGCTTCACCGTGGACGGCACCAGCTACACCGTGCCGGGGCCGTCGATGACCATCCAGCAGCGCCCCGGCACCACCTGGCCGAAAGCGTACGGGTACGGCCAGGTGCTCAACGGCCAGTGCGACGGGCTGCTCCACCGCGCACTGGCGCAGTACCGCACACTCGGGTTCGCGGTGAACATCCAGCTCGCCTCGGAACTGGACACGGACCACGAGTTCGGCACGACCGAGGGCAGCAAGGCGTACACCTGGGCCGAGTCGGACGCCCGCGCGGTGCAGGCGACGAACTACATCCTCACCTGGTTCAAGGCACGGACGCTGCCCGCCGGCACGACGTTATCAATCGGCCTCGGCGGCTTCGACCGGGCCTGCTTCCAGCGCACCCACCCGGAGGCGCTGATGTCCAGGCTGGACTTCCTCCAGTGGAACGCCTACGCCACCAACGCCAACGACACCGCGCTGTCCCGGTTCCGTCGCACGAAGGACTGGGCAGTGGCGGACCTCGGCCCGGTGGCGCTGTCCCGGCCCGTGATCATCGCGGAGTGGGGAGTGCGGTCGGCCGAGATCCCGAACCAACCGGCCTGGATCGCCACCGTCCCGGCGGCCGTCGCCAAGCTCAACGCCGAGCGTGGACCCCGGATCGTGCGGACCAACTACTTCAACTCCGGGTGGGGCACCCTGTCGCCGAAAGCGGCCCGCCGGGTTGGCCGCCCTCCGGACCGCGTACGCCACCCGCCCGTACGTCTGACCGGGCCGGAGTTCGTACCGGCTCGGTGGCAGGCGACAGCGTCGCCGGGTCAGCCCTTGTCGAGCCGGCCGGCGTACGTGTCGCGCAGCTCGGGCCAGCCGAAGTCGAGGGCATCGGCCCCCCGGATCGGGCCGACCGGGTCGCCGTCGAGCAGCCGGTCGGCCACGTCGAGGCAGAGGTGCCAGCCGGCCGTGACCATCGGCAGCATTCCCGGGTCGGCGACGGTGTGCCGCAGGGTGAGTCGGGTGCCGGTGCCCAGCGGACTCAGCTCCCAGCGCAGCAGGTCGTCGCCCCAGGTGTACTCGAGCAGGTGCGATGGCTCGGCCCGGCGGACCGTCGCCGAGGTCGGTGTGGTGGTCTCGCCGGCGACCATGGTGAGCACGGCGGCGCCGGGGGAGGCGAGGTCCCGGTCGGCGAGGAAGGGCGCCCACTCGGCGAGCTGTGCCGGGTCGGTCAGCGCCGCCCAGACGGCGGCCGGCGGGTGCCGCAGGTCGCGGACGAAGACCAGCGTGGCGCCGCCGTCGGCGGGCTCGGCGCGTACCTCGGCGGGTGGGCTCGGGCGGAAGGCGTCGCGGTCCATTCACTGCTCCTGACTGTCGAGGTGCCGTTTCAGGGCGTCCAGGTGCCGGTTCCACAGCCGGCGGTACGGGTCCAGCCATCCGTCGACCGCTCGCAGCGGGCCCGGGTCGAGGCGGTAGATGCGCTGCCGGGCGGCGATCCGGCAGGAGACGAAGCCGGCCTCGCGGAGCACCCGCAGGTGCTTCGAGACGGCCGGTTGGCTGACCCCGAGGCTGTCCACCAGCTCGCCGACGCTGCGCTCCGCGTCGCGGAGCTGCTCGAGGATCCGGCGCCGGGTGGGCTCGGCGAGGACGGTGAAGATGTCGGCGGACACCACCCCAATATGCCCCATCGGTCATATGACTGTCAAAGCATATGAGCGGCGCCCGCAGTACCGGAGCGGCACGGGGCCCGGCTTCCTATGCTCGGAGCATGGAATTGCGGATCTTCACCGAACCCCAGCAGGGCGCCAGCTACGACCAGTTGCTCGCCGTGGCACGCTGCGCCGAGGACGCCGGCTACGGTGCGTTCTTCCGGTCCGACCACTACCTCATGATGGGCGAGGTGACCGGTGATCCCGGCCCCACCGACGCCTGGACCACCCTCGCCGGCCTGGCCCGGGACACCAGCCGGATCCGGCTCGGCACCCTGATGACGGCTGCCACCTTCCGGCTGCCCGGCCCGCTGGCGATCACCGTGGCGCAGGTCGACCAGATGAGCGGCGGCCGGGTGGAGCTGGGCATCGGCACCGGCTGGTACGCCGATGAGCACACCGCGTACGGCATCCCGTTCCCCGCCCTGGCCGAGCGGTTCGACCGGCTGGAGGAGCAGCTCGAGGTCGTCACCGGGCTCTGGGCCACGCCGCCGGGGGAGCGGTTCGACCACGCCGGCCGGTATTACCCGATCAGTGACTCGCCCGCCATGCCCAAGCCGGTTCAGCAGCCGCGCCCGCCGATCCTGCTCGGCGGGATGGGTCCGAAGCGGACTCCCCGGCTGGCCGCCCGCTACGCCGACGAGTTCAACCTGCCGTTCGCGTCGACGGTCGACACGGCGGCGCAGTTCGACCGGGTGCGCGCGGCGTGCGCCGAGATCGGTCGGGACCCGGCCGAGTTGGTCTGGTCCAACGCCCTGGTGCTCTGCTGCGGTCGGGACGACGCGGAGGTGGCCCGCCGGGCCGCCGCCATCGGCCGCGACCCGGACGAGCTGCGGGCCAACGGCGTGGCCGGCACGCCGGCCGAGGTCCTCGACACCATCGGCCGGTACGCGGAGATCGGCAGCCAGCGGATCTACCTCCAGGTGCTGGACCTCAGCGACCTGGAGCACCTCGAGCTGGTCGCCAGCGAGGTGATGGCGAAGCTCTGAGCCCGCTCACGAGCCTCGGTGAGCCCCGCCGCCCGTTCGGACCATGCCCGGGTCGCGCAGCACGGTGTTCAGCCGGCCGTCCCGATCGCTGTCCACATAGGTGACGTCGGCTACTCCGTCGCCGTCCAGGTCGACCTGGACGATGTCGGCGACGCCGTCGCCGTCGAGATCGGTGGCCACCTCCACTGAACCGTCCAGATGCCGGGTCACGATCGACCGTGGCTCGGCGCCGGGGGCGCGTGGCGGCGGCCCGGGCGCTGGCACCGGCGTCGGTGCTGGCGCGGGTGCGGGTGTCGGGCGGGGCCCGGGCGTGGGTGCCGGATGGCTCTGCGACCGGGCGCCCGGCGGGGCGCTGGTCGGCTCGACACCACTGCCGGTCGGGTCCAGTTCCTCCTCTGAGGGGAACACGTCGCCCCGCGGGGCTGGATCACGGTAACTGCTCATGGGCGTAGGGTTCCCCGACGATGGCGAGAACAACCGTGCCCGATCGTCCGGTGTCCGTGGCTCCCGGTCTGTCGGACGATGCTGGGACCGACGCCACGGTCATGAACGGGGGTCCGAGCGTGGAACTGCGCCGGAGTCGGGGGGCCCTGGTGCTCGCCCTGGTCTGCGTACTCGGTGGGGTGGTTCTGCTGGCGCTGCCCCGCGACGACGCCCTGCTACGGACGATCACCGCGGTGGGCGCCGTCGCGCTCGGCGTCGTGGCCCTGTTCAGCGCGTTGCGGCCGTTCCGGTTCGGAATCGGCGCGGACGGGCTGACCATTCGGCGACCGGGCCTGCGCCGGTCGATCCGGTGGGCCGAGGTGGACACGCTGGTCCTCGACGAGCCACCCCGGCGGGACGGCCGCCCGGTGCCGCCACGGCTGCTCCTGGTGCCCGTGCCGGGTGTGACGCTCGGGCCACCGGTGACCGCCCGCCATCCCGTCGACGGCCGGCCAGCCATCGAGCTGCTCGTCCTCGACCAGGTCCGGGAACAGCCGGAGCAGGTGTCCGCCGCGCTCACCCGCTACGCCGGCGACCGGTTCGTGGACCTGCCCGCGCTGCGCCGCGCCGCCTTCACGGAGCCGGAGCTCACCGTGAGCCTGCGCGGCTACCGGATGGACCAGGTCGACCAGTTGATCCGGCGCGGCCAGGACGCCCTGGTGTCCGGGGACGCCCAGACCCGGCTGGCGGCCCGCGTGGAGATCGAACGAGCCCGCGCGGTCGGCCTGCCGATCGCCCAGCGCGGTTACACCCGACTCCAGGCCGACCCGGCGCTGGACGCCCTCGTCGCCGCGTTGGCCGACCACCCGTCCACCGATCGGGAGACCACATCGTGATCGCGCCGGGACAGGGCGGCCCCTCGGCCGCCACGGTCGACGTGCCGCGCCGGAACTGGGCCGGCAACGTGCGCTACGCCGCGCGGGCGTTCCACCGGCCGACCTCCACCGACGAGCTGCGTCGGCTGGTCGGTGCCAGCTCCCGGATCCGGGCGGTGGGCACCGGGCACTCCTTCAACCGGTTCGGGGACACGACCGGCGACCTGGTCACCCTGGCCGGGCTGCCTCCGGCGATCGAGGTGGACGCCGAGCGCGCACGGGTCACCGTCGCCGGCGCGCTGCGCTACGGCGACGTCGCCCGGCAGTTGCACGCCCAGGGGTACGCGCTGGCCAACCTCGCCTCGCTGCCACACATCTCGGTGGCCGGGGCGGTGGCCACCGCCACCCACGGCTCCGGTCAGACCCACGGCAACCTGGCCACCTCCGTGGCCGCCCTGGGAGTGGTCACCGCCGACGGCGACCTGCTGCGCGTCGACCGGGACACCGACGGGGACACGTTCGCCGGCATGGTGGTGGGGCTCGGCGCGCTCGGCCTGGTCACCCGGGTCACCCTGGACGTGGTGCCGACCTTCGAGCTGCGCCAGTACGTGCGGCTCGACCTGCCCCGGGAGGCGCTGGACGAGGCGCTCGGCTCGGCGTACAGCGTCAGCGTGTTCACCGACTGGCGCGGGCCGCGACTGCGCGAGGTGTGGCGCAAGCAGCGGGCGGACCAGCCGCCGCCCCCGGCGGACTGGCTCGGCACCACCGCCGCCAACGAGCCGCGCCATCCGGTGCTCGGGATGCCGGCGGAGAACTGCACCGAGCAGCTCGGTGCGCCGGGCCCGTGGCACGAGCGGCTGCCGCACTTCAAGCTCGGGTTCACCCCCAGTAGCGGTGACGAACTCCAGTCCGAGTACCACCTGCCACGGGCGGCCGCAGCCGACGCCCTCGCCGCCCTGGACGACGTGGCGCACCTGATCGCTCCGGTGCTCCAGGTGTGCGAGCTGCGTACGGTGGCGGCCGACGAGCTGTGGCTCAGCCCGAACCACCACCGGGACAGCATCGCCGTGCACTTCACCTGGATCGGCGACCCGGTCGCGGTGGCCCCCGTGTTGGCGGCGGTGGAGGAACGGCTGACGCCGTTCGCGCCGCGTCCGCACTGGGGCAAGGTCTTCACCACCGACCCGGCCGCGCTGGCCGCCCGCTATCCCCGGTACGCGGACTTCACCGCCCTACTGGCCCACCTCGACCCGACCGGCAAGTTCCGCACCACCGAACTGGACACCTACTTCCCCCGCTGATCAGCGGGGTGCGGCCGGCGTGGGTTGGTTGGTGCGGAGGGTGCCGCGTTGGACGGCGCGACTGATGTCGCTGGGCGAGACGATGCCGACCAGCCGGCCGTCGGTGACCACCAGGGCGCGGCCGTCGGCGCACTCGCTGAGCCGGGGGAGCAGGTCGTTGAGTTCCTCGCCGGGCTGGGCGAGGACCAGCTGGTCGGCCCGGCAGGCCACCTCGGCCAGCGTGGTCGACGCCCGCCGGTCGGCCGGTACGCCCCGCACCCGGTCCAGGGTGACCAGGCCGGTCGGCCGGCCGTCGTCGGTGAGCGGCAGCGCCGAATGCCGGTACGCGAACAGGTAGTGGTCGACGAAGTCGGCGACCGTCATCTCCGCCGAGGCGGTCTGCGGCTGCGGGGTCATCACCTCGCCGACCCGGATCCCGCGCAGCGCGCTGCCGGTGCGGGCCTGCCGCTCCTCCATCCCGGCGGCCCCGATCAGGAACCAGCCGATCAGCGCCAGCCAGAGCCCGCCGAAGCCCACCCCAGACAGGAACTGCCACAGCCCGAGACCGATCAGCAGCGCGCCGAGCACCCAGCCGGCCCGAGCGGCGACGACCGACGCCCGGGTGCGGTCACCGGTGGCCTTCCACACGGCCGCGCGTAGCAGCCGCCCGCCGTCCAGGGGCGCGGCCGGCAGCACGTTGAAGATCGCCAGCAGCACGTTGATGCCGGCCAGCCACGCCATCACCCCGAGCAGCAGGCCACCCTGCCCGGCCAGCGCGAGCAGCGCGGCGATGACGCCGAAGAAGGCCCCGAGCAGCAGGCTGACCAGCGGGCCGACCCCGGAGATCCGCAGTTCCGCGCCCGGGTCGCGGGGCTCGCCCTTCAGCTCGGCCACCCCGCCGAACAGCCACAGGGTGATGCCCCCGACCTGCAGGCCGTTGCGCTTGGCGACGATCGCGTGCGACACCTCGTGGGCCAGCAGGCCGACGAAGAAGACCACCGCCGCGGCCAACCCCGCCAGGGTGTACGCCACGGGCGAGCGGTCGGGGTAGGACCGGGGGAACTGATTGGCCGCCAGCCCCCAGGCGATCAGCGCGAAGATGACCAGGACACTCCAGTTGACGCCGACCGGTACACCCGCGATCCGGCCAAGCCGGAAGCTCGCCCTCATCCCTCCCCGTTACCCGCGCTCGGCCCGCCCATGCGCTCGAGAGCCCGCCGGCGCTGTGCAAGGTCAGCGGCGCGGGCTCTCGCTGGCGATTGTCGCCTCCCGGGGCAGCGCAGCCGCCCGTAGCGCCCAGTCCAGCGCGTAGTCGGCGATCGGCTCCCAGCCGTCCTGTCCGACGGTGAAGTGTGACCGGCCGGGGAACTCCTGGTACGCGGTGAGCGCCCGGGACTTCTGGTAGAGCGTGGCGTTGGCGCGGACCACCGACGGCGGCACCACGTGGTCGACCTCGCCGGCCATCAGCAGCAGCGGCGCGCGGTCGTCGCGCCCGGCGTCGACGCGGGTGGGTGAGCGCGGGTCGAGGTTGGCGAACGCGCCTTCGAAGTACACCCGCCCCGCACCGGGGACGGCGTAGCGCTGCCAGGCCCGGTCGGAGTCTTCGCGGCTCATCGCGTTGCCGAACGTGTAGGCGAAGTCGTCCGGGGTGAACGGGACGGCCTTGTGCCGGTTGGCGGGGCTGCGCAGGATCGGGAAGCCGGAGCGCAGCTGACTCAGGGGCACCTTGAGCACCCCCTTCACCTGCGCGGGGTGCACTCCCACCGCCGCCGAGCCGAGCCCACGGTCGACCAGGAGTTGGGTGATCAGCCCGCCGAACGAGTGCCCCATGATGATCGGCGGTCGGGGCAGCGCCCGGATGATCCGATCGTAGTGCGCGACGATCGTGGCGATGCTCTGCTCGGCGATCGGCCGGGGATCGTCGCGCAACTGCTCGACGGACCGGTCCATCCCGGGCCAGGCGGGGACGATGACGTGCATGCCACGCGCGTTGTACCGCTCGGCCCAACCCTCCCAGCTGCGGGGGGTCATCCAGAGCCCGTGGATCAGCACGATCGTGTCGGTTCGGCCCTGCGGCGTGGCACCCATCGCGTTCCCCCTGTCGCGGCGTCCGGCCCGGCGGTTACCCGCTCCTGCGGGCGTCACGCTCCGTGTCGCGCGGACGGCCCCTGACAAATGTCACGGCCGGAACGTGACGACCGCTCCGGGTACCGCACCCCGCGCGGCCGGAGCATGGCTGACATGACCAGTACGCACCCGGCCGTCGAACTCGACGGCCTCACCAAGACCTTCGGCGCCGTCACCGCGGTTCACGGGCTGAGCCTGCGGGTGCAGCCCGGCGAGGTGGTGGCGTTCCTCGGCCCCAACGGCGCGGGCAAGACCACCACCATCGACATGCTGCTCGGGCTGGCCCGTCCGGACGCGGGCACGGTCCGCCTCCTCGGCGGCACCCCGGACGACGCGGTGGCCCGGGGCCGGGTCGCCGCCGTGCTCCAGACGGGCGGACTGCTCAAGGACCTCACCGTCGGTGAGACCGTCCAGATGACCTCGCACTTCTACCGGCACACCCGCCCGGCGACGGAGGTGCTGGAGCGGGCCGGCATCGCCGACATCGCCGACCGGGTGGTCGGACGCTGCTCCGGCGGCCAGCAGCAGCGGCTGCGCTTCGCGCTCGCACTGCTGCCGGACCCGGATCTGATGGTGCTCGACGAGCCGACCACCGGCATGGACGTCGAGGGTCGACGGGACTTCTGGCAGGCTCTGCGCCGCGACGCGCGCGCCGGACGAACCGTCATCTTCGCCACCCACTACCTGGATGAGGCGGACGCGTACGCCGACCGGATCGTGCTGGTGCGGCAGGGGCGCGTCGTCGCCGACGGCACCACCGCGGAGATCAAGAACCTGGCCGCCGGCCGCACCGTCCGGGCCACCCTGCCCGGTGCCGACCAGGCCGCCCTCGCCGCGCTGCCCGGCGTCGACGCCGTCGAGGTACGCGGCGACAGCGTGCTGGTGCGCACCGGCGACTCGGACGCGATCGCCCGACACCTGCTCACCCGGACCGCGGCCCGAGACGTGGAGATCACCTCCCGCAACCTCGAGGACGCCTTCCTCGCCCTGACCACCGAGCACACCGGAGCCTGAGATGACCACCCTGCCGGCCACCCCCGCCGCCACCCGTGCCGACCGGCCCACCGAACCGGACCGCCGGCTGCCCGCCCTGGGCGGGTTCGCCCCGGCCGTCCTGCGCATCGAGCTGCGCAGGGTGCTGCGCAACCGCCGCACGCTCGCGTTCACACTGATCATGCCGGGTGTCTTCTTCCTCATCTTCGGCCTGCCGCAGGGCGGGCAGTCGCTGGACAACGGCCGCCCGGTGACCGCGTACGTGATGATCAGCCTGGCCGTCTACGCGGCCATGGTGGCGACCACCAGCGCCGGCGGCGCGGTGGCCACCGAGCGGGCGCTGGGCTGGAGTCGGCAGCTGCGGCTCACCCCGCTGCGCCCGACCGCGTACGTGGCCACCAAGCTGATCACCGCGATGGCCCTCGGCCTGCTCGCGGTCGTCGTCGAGTTCCTGGTGGGCGCCGCCGCCGGCGTCCGCATCCCGATGCACGTCTGGCTGCTGGCCGGGCTCGCCGCCTGGGTCGGCTCGCTGGTCTTCGCCGCGTTCGGCCTCTTCATGGGCTATCTGGTGCCGGCCGAGAACGTCATGCAGTTCATCGGCCCGATCCTGGCCGTGCTGGCCATGTTCGGCGGACTCTTCGTCCCGCTCGAGGTGCTGCCGGACGTGCTCCAGCACGTCGCCCGGTTCACCCCGGTGTACGGCGTGGGCGAGCTGTCCCGCGCCCCGCTGACCGGTGAAGGGGTGAGCATGGCCGCGGTGGCCAACATCGCCTGCTGGGCCCTGGTCTTCGGCGTCGGCGCGGCCCGGCTGTTCCGCCGGGACACCGCTCGGGTCTGACCGCTCCGACCGTTAGCGTGGACCCGATGGATCTCTCGACAAGCCACCCCCGGCCGGCGAGCCGCCACTGGCGGCTCACCGGTTGGCTGCTGGCGGCGGTGTGGCTGTTCTTCCTCAACGTGCCGCTCGCCACCACGCTGCACCAGCCACAGCCCTGGCGGCGGGTCGTCGGCGTGGCCGCGCTGCTCGCCTTCGGCGTCGGCTACGTGCTGCTGTTCCAGTGGGCCCGCCAGCTGCGCGAGTCGCTCACTCCGATCCCGGTGGGCCGGGCGCGGGCGGGGCTGCTGCTACTGCTCCTGGTGGGCCTGGCCAGCATCCCGGGCGCCGGTGGGGACTGGCTGGTCACCCTGGTCTACGTGGCCGCCGCGGCGGTGTTCCTGCTGCCGGGCCGGGGGGCGTCGCTGGCCGTGGCGCTCTGCGCGCTGACCCCGGTGCTGGCGTCCTGGCTGGTGCCGGGGTGGGAGGCCGAGAACACCATCGTCTTCGCGGTGCTGCTCGCCTCGTTCGCCATGTTCGGGGTGTCCCGGCTGGCCCAGCGCAACAGTCAGCTGCAGGCCGCCCAGCAGGAGATCCGCCGGCTCGCGGTCGCCGAGGAGCGGGTCCGCACGGCCCGCGACCTGCACGACATCCTCGGGCACTCGCTGACGGTGGTGGCGATCAAGGCCGAGTTGGCCGGCCGGCTGATCGAGGTGGACCGGGACCGGGCCGCTGCCGAGATCGCCGAGGTGGAGTGCCTGGCCCGGGCGGCGCTGGCGGACGTGCGGCAGACGGTCGGGGCGTACCGCGAGGTGACCCTCGCCAGGGAGCTGGCGGGCGCCCGTTCCGCGCTGGCCGCGGCGGGCATCGCCGCGGAGCTGCCGGGCGAGGTGCCGGCGCTGCCGGACGAGTGGGACCGGTTGTTCGGTTGGACGGTTCGGGAAGGGGTGACCAACGTGGTCCGGCACAGCGAGGCGCGGTGCTGCACGATCCGGGTGCAACCGGACCGGGTCGAGGTGAGTGACGACGGCCGGGGTCCGTCCACTTCCGACGTCTCCGGGCACGGGCTGGTCGGTCTGCGGGAGCGGGCGCGAGGGCTGGACGCCGTGGTGTCCGTGGGTCGCCGTCCGGACGGAAGCGGCTTCCTGCTGCGGGTACACGCGCCGACGGAGGCCCGATGAGCGGCCCCGCCGGTGGTACGCCCGCGCCGGGCGCGCCGATCCGGTTGCTGCTCGCCGACGACCAGGCGCTGGTCCGTGGCGCGCTCGCCGCGCTGCTCTCGCTGGAGCCAGATCTGACCGTGGTGGCCGAGGTCGGCCGGGGCGACGAGGTGGTGCCGGAGGCACTCCGAACCACCCCCGACGTGGCTCTGCTGGACGTGGAGATGCCTGGCCTGGACGGGATCGCCGCCGCCGCCGCGCTACGCGCCGCGTTGCCGGCCTGCCGGGTGCTGGTGGTGACCACCTTCGGTCGGCCCGGCTACCTGCGTCGGGCGATGGAGGCCGGCGCGAACGGCTTCGTGGTCAAGGACACCCCGGCCCGGCAACTCGCCGAGGCGGTCCGTCGGGTGCACGCCGGCCTGCGGGTGGTCGACCCGACGCTGGCGGCGGAGACCCTGGCCACCGGTGCCAGCCCGTTGACCGAGCGGGAGACCGAGGTGCTTCGGGCGGCCCGCGCCGGTGGCACCGTCTCCGACCTGGCGGGGGAGCTGCACCTGTCCGACGGGACGGTGCGCAACCATCTCTCGGCGGCGATCGGCAAGACCGGCGCCCGCAACCGGGCCGAGGCGGTCCGCATCGCCGAGCGGAATGGCTGGCTGCTCGGCGAGTGAGCGGCGTTCGCTCAAGCCGTTGAGCGGCGTTCGCTCAGGCCGTGGGCGGCGGGGTGGGAAGCTGGTCGACGACCACCAGGCTGCTGCCGGGGCGGACCTCCGCGAGCAGCTCCCGCTGGCCGCTGCGGGTGACCCGGATGCAGCCGTTGGTGGTGTTCTCGCCCAGCTCGCCGTCGTGGTACCAGGTGTGCAGCCCGATGTGCGCGCCACGCAGCCCGGTCGGCACCGACTCCGGGTCGTCGGGCACCGAGCCGAGGGCGTAGATGTCCACCCCGCCGTAGACGTCCTGCGGTGGCGGGGTGCGGCCCAGGATGAAGGTCCGCCCGAGCGGGGTCTCCTGTCCTTCCTGCCCGAGGCTGGTCTGCCAGGAGCGCACCGCCTTGCCGGCCCGGTACCAGGTGAGCCGGTGCACCTTGCGCTCCACCACGATCTGGTCGCGCAGGGCCACGGTGTCGAACCCGCCGGACGGCAGCCAGGCGAGCCGCCGGTTGGCCGACGGGAGCAGGACGGCCGTCCAGCCGAGGCGTTCTTCGGCGATCGGCACCGTCAGCTCGACACCGGCGAGCGTCGGTTCGAGGAAGGCCAGCGGACGTCCGCCGGGCGCGTCGTACGCGGCGATCCGCCGGGTCGGGTGCACACCCTCGGTCAGGGGCGTGGTGTCCATGGTGGCCGGATCGGCGGGAAACCCCTTGGGGGCGGGGTCGTAGTCGACGACCGGTAGCCCGTCCGGGGCGGGCGCCGCCGACGGCACCGGTTCCTCGGGGCTCTGCTCGATGCTGCTCGGCGTCGGATCGGGCGCCGCCGCGACAGGTCGGTCGGCGGTCGTCGAGCGCGGCGTGAGGGCCTGGCCGACCAGCAGCGCGGCGATCAGCAGCGCGGCCACGGCGACGGCGGCGGCCACCCAGCCGCCCCGGCGGCGGGACGGGGTCATTCGGTCAAACGGCACGAAACCACTGTATCTGACCTGTTAGGAAGGTGCCCTTGCTACACAAAAGGCGATAACAAGGGCACCTTCCGTGCGGTGCTCAGACGCGCGCGCCGACGTGGATGGCCACGGCGTCGTGCGCGGGCACGTTGGCGGCGAACCAACCGTTACCGTCCACCGTGATCACCGGGCCACTGCACGTGCCGCCCGCGTACGTGCCGTGGATGACGTCGCAGTACCGGCCGGCGGGCAGCCCCGTGTAGTACGAGCGCCCGTTCACCGCGGAGTCCTCGTCGTTGACCGTGATGAAACCCTTGCCGCTGCGGCTGAACGCGATGTGGTTGTTGCCGTTGTCGTACCAGTTGGCCACGCCGGCGCCCTCGGTGGCGTTGCGGAAGCCGACCATGTTGGCGATCACCGGCCAGCGGTGCTCGCACTCCCAACCGGAGTAGCAGGTGGTCTTCAGCGTCTTGTTGGCGCCGTCCGAGGGCGGGCCGGCGTCCCGGTTGCTGAAGGTGTAGCTGGACATGACCGTCGGCGAGCCGTACGGCCAGGCCAGCATGAAGGCGTTCGCGAGGGCGTAGATCCCGCGGTCCCGGTACGTGAGCACCCCGCCCGCGTCGCGCTGGGTGTCGTGATTGTCCACGAACACCGAGGACGGCCCGGTGGGAAGGTGCCCCCAGCCCTCGCCGAAGTTGCGCAGGTACGCCAGCCGTTCGGAGCGGAACACCCGGGCCAGGTCCTTGCCGTAGCGGAACTCGTGCACGTCACCGTTGCCGGTGTACTCGGTCGGTTGGATCGGCTCGCCGGCGCCGTAAATGACCTCCTGCACGATGTACGCCGAGCGGGAGAGCTTGCCCCTGATCGCGGCGATGTCGGCCGCCGGCATGTGCTTGCTGGCGTCCAACCGGAACCCGTCCACGCCGAGGGAGAGCAGGTCGTTGAGGTACGACGCGATCTTCGTACGGACGTAGTCCGACTCGGTCTTCAGGTCGGAGAGGTTGACCAGCTCGCAGTTCTGCACCTCGTACCGGTCGTTGTAGTTCGCGATGTCGTCGCCGCCGTTGCGGCCGCAGTGGTGGAAGTCCTGGGTCTGGTAGATGCCCGGGTAGTCGTAGTGCGAGTAGGACGAGCCGGCCCAGCCGGTGCCGCCGTTGTCCTGACCGGACATGTGGTTCATGACCGCGTCGACGATCACCTTGACCCCGGCCGCGTGGCAGGTGTTCACCATCGACTGGAACTGGGCCCGGGTGCCCTTGCGTGACTCGATCCGGTAGCTGACCGGCTGGTACGCCAGCCACCACTGGTTGCCCCGCACGTGTTCCTGCGGGGGCGAGACCTGGACGTAGCCGTAGCCCTTCGGCCCGAGTGTGCTCTGGCACTCGCTGGCCACCGACGGCCAGTTCCACTCGAAGAGCTGGACGATGACCTTCTTGCCGCCGGGCGGGGCGGCGACGGCCGGGGGAGCCGTCACGGTGGTGGGAACGAGCAGGCTGGCAAGCAGGCCGAGGGCGAGGATCGCTGAGCCGCTTCGACGTCGGTGCATCGGGACTCCTGACGGGGGATGGGGGTGGTGGTGCGGCGGGGGAGCAGCCTGGTTGCCGGAATCTTGCAACCACGACTGAAATTTTCCGAAAGGTTACAAGCGTGTTGCAGGCACTGTCAACGCATGGACATCTATCACTGCCCTTCCCGCCCTGTCGCGTGGCGGCTCCGCGCCCCGGCGGTCCCCGCTACACGCGTCCCGGCGGCGGTTGGTTCGATCCGGCCCAGAAATTTCCATCCCGGGGTGATCCGCGCGCCCCTTCGGTCCGTACTGGATGAGGGAGCAGGGTCGGCCGGTGGTGCGCCGCCGCGAGACGATCGAGGAGCAGATGGCCCGGGCAAAGCAGAACCAAAAGGCGCCCCCCGTCCGGACCAGCGCCAGCAGTCGGGGGGTGCGAACCCGGTCACGGTCGGCGACCACCCTGCTGATCGCGTCGGCGCTCGCCGCGCTCTGGGCGGCGACCATGCTGACCGGCGCGGGTCAGAAGGCGTACGCCTACGGGTTCTTCTTCACCGAGTTCTTCGCCGGTGTGATCGCCCTGGTGTCGCTGAGCCTCACCGTCATGCTCGGCCTGCTCGCCACCGACCGCCTCGTGCTGCGCATCGCGCACCGGGTGCTGTTGCAGTCGGCGCACCGGGCCACCGGTGTGCTCGGCGTCGCCGGACTGCTCTTCCACGTGCTCACCAAGATCGCCACCGGCCGGGCGGCGGCGACCGACGCGCTGGTGCCGTTCGTCGGCGGCGGAGGGCTCTACGTCGGGCTCGGCACGGTGGCCGCCCTGCTGATGGTCAGCGTGATCTGGACCGGCATCATCCGCGCCCGCTTCGCCGACGTCGGTCCGAAGTGGCTGTGGCGCGCGCTGCACTCCACGGCGTACGTCGCCTGGCCGTTCGCGCTGTTCCACGGCCTCAACGCCGGCCGGGCCGCGAAGTCCTGGGTGGTGTTCAGCTATCTCGGCTGCGTCCTGCTGGTCGTGCTGGCGCTGCTGGTCCGGCTCTCGGTCACCATCGGCCGGCGTAGCCGCGAGCAGCACCAGGCCGCGGTGCGGAACGCGGCGATGGCCGGCCGGACCAGCGAGGAGGGCCGCGGCCGGTCGCTGCGGACCGGGCTGAGCCGTCGCCGCGAAACCGGCGCGGAGAAGCGTCCCGCCTGGGCGGAGACCACCACCGCCACGTGGGCCGCACCGGCCACCGCCCGGCCCCGCGACCCCGACCGGTTCACCGTGCCGGTGGTGCCCGAACCGGGCTCGCTCACCGAGCCCGCCCGGCCCAGCCGGCGCCAGCGGGACGAGGAGCCAGCGGCCCGCCGGGGCACCGAACGGGCCGCGCGCGGCCGGCGCGACGAGCTGGAGCCGGCGGCCCGCCGGTCGACCCGGCGGGACGTGGACGAGCCCCGCCGGCGCGACGAGGAGGAACTGGAGCCGGCGGCCCGGCGCCGCGGCGAGCGCACCCGGGACCGGGACGAGGCGGCCCCGACCCGGCGGCGGCGGGGCAGCGCGCCGGTCGAGGAGCCGGTCGCCGAGCGGTCCACCCGCCGGTCCCGCGCCGAGGACGACGGCAGCCGGTACTCGGCCCCGCCCCGACGGACGGCGGAGGAGCCCGAGGAGCCGTGGGACAGCCCGCGGCGGTGGCAGGCCGCGGAGCCGATCTCGGCTGGCCCGGTCTCTGCGGAGCCGATCTCCGCTGGGCCGATCTCCGCGGCGCCGCGCAGCGGCAGCGGCCGGCACAGCGTTGAGGACGACCTGCCGGAGGAGCCGGACTACTGGCGCCCGCCGGCCCGGTACCTGCCGGAGGACGTCGCGCCGCCCGTCGACGACACCCCCACCCTGGTCGACCTGGCGTCGCGCCGGGCGCGGCGGGCCTCCGGCGAGAGCCGGTCCAAGCGCCGCAAGGCCAGCGCCGACGCCGTGGACGGGGCGTACTGGGCCGGGCTGCGGGGTGAGGCGAAGTGATGCGTACGACCGTGCCTCCGGTGGCCTGCGTCGGTGAGCCCCGGCTCACCGCCGGGTTCGCCGAGTTCGGTCGGCTGGACCTGGCCGCGCACGACGAGGTGCACGGGCCGATCGGCCCGATGGAGCCCGCCCAGCTGCTCAGGCTCGCCGAAGGCATGCAGCTCAAGGGCAAGGGCGGGGCGGGTTTCCCGTTCGCCCGCAAGCTGCGCGCGGTGCTGGAGTCCTGCGAACGGCAGGACCTCGCCGCAGTGGTGGTCGTCAACGCCACCGAGGGGGAGCCCGCCAGCTGGAAGGACAAGGTGCTGCTGACCCGCGCACCGCACCTGATCCTCGACGGCGCGGCGCTGGCCGCGTACGCGCTGGACGCCGACGAGATCGTGATCGGTGTGGCGGATGACGGGGTCGGCCGGGACTCGCTGATGGAGGCGCTGGAGGAGCGCCGGATGCCGGTGCCGACGACCATCGTCACCGTGCCGCACCGGTTCATCTCCGGCGAGGGTGGCGCACTGGTCAACGGCATCAACGGGCTGCCGCACATCCCGCCCGGTACCAAGAAGCGCTCCAGCGACTCCGGGGTCAGCGGTCTGCCCACCCTGCTGTCCAACGCCGAGACGTACGCCCAGCTCGCCGTCGGTGCGCGACTCGGCCCGTACGAGTACTCGGCGCTCGGCACCGACGACGAGCCGGGCACGGTGCTGCTCACCGTGACCGGCGCGGCGGCCCGGCCGGCCGTGGTGGAGTGCACCGCCGGCATGCCGCTGCGCGACGTCCTCGACCTGTGCGAGGTCCCGGACATCCAGGGCATCCTGATGGGCGGCTACCACGGCAAGTGGATCACTCCGGAGGCGGCGGAGAAGGCCGAGGTCTCCCGCAAGGGCCTGGCCGCGGTCGGCGCCACCCTCGGCGCGGGCATCATCGTCCCGCTCGGCGTCGACACCTGCCCGCTCGGTGAGGCCGCCCAGGTGGTGCGCTACCTGGCCGGCGAGTCCGCCGGCCAGTGCGGACCGTGCAAGATGGGCCTGCCCGACCTGGCCCGCGCGGTGGACCTGGCGGTCGCCGGCAGCCAACCGGCGGACGTGGTGCGGGCCGCCGCCGGTGAGGTGAAGGGGCGCGGTGCGTGCAGCCACCCGGACGGCACCGCCCGGTTCGCCCTGTCCGCGATCGAGGTCTTCGCCGACGACCTGCGGTTGCACAGCACCGGCGACGGCTGCGGCCGGCGGGTCAAGGGCGTGATGGGGCTGCCGGGCGCCCCCGACGGGAACCCGCAGAAGCTCACCCTGGACTGGTCGCGCTGCGACGGGCACGGGCTCTGCGCGCACGTGGTGCCCGACTTCATCCGGCTCGACGCCAACGGTTACCCCGCCTTCCCGCCCACCCCGGTGCCGACCTGGCTGCGGGAGGGCGCGCTGAAGGCGGTCAAGCTCTGCCCGGAGCTCGCCCTCCGACTCGCGAAGGCCGAGTAAGGAAGGGCACCTTCTTAACACCTGGTGCATAGGAAGGGGCCCTTCCTAACGACTGTGGAGGGAGACGCGGATGCGCAGCTGGCACGCACGGAGGGGACCACGTCGGGCCGGCACCGCCGCCGCGCTGGTCGCGGCGCTGCTCGGCGCGGTCTCCTGCACCGGTACGGCCGCCCCGCCACCGGCGGCCGCCGGCACCGCGCCCGCCGCCACCACCGCTGCCGCGACCGGCTCGCCGACCGCCGCCCCGACTCCGGCGCGGGTCCCGGACACCCTGCGCTTCACCGGAACCACCCTCACCGGCGCCGCGTTCGACGCGGCGCAGCTGGCCGGCCGCCCGGTGGTGCTGTGGTTCTGGGCTCCGTGGTGCGCCACCTGCGCCAGCCAGGCCTGGACGGTGGCCGAGATCGCGCCCCGTTTCCGGGACACCGTGCCGATCGTCGGCGTCGCGGGCCTCGGCGAACAGCGGGCGATGAAGGACTTCGTCACCGAGTTCGAGCTTGCCGGGACGCCGCAGATCGACGACCGCGCCGGCGCGCTGTGGCGTCGGTTCAAGGTGACCGAGCAGAGCACCTTCCTGATCATCGATCGGGATGGCAAGGTCGTCCACCAGGGCTTCCTGGACGGTGAGGCGCTCACCGCCCGGGTCACCGCGCTGGCCGGGGCGTGACCGCCCCGCTGCTGCTCGCGCTGACCGCCGGCATGCTCGGCGCGGTCAACCCGTGCGGCTTCGCGTTGCTGCCCGCGTACCTCTCGCTGCTGGTCGCCGGGGCACCGGACGCCCGCGGCGCGGTCGGCCGCGCGCTCACCGCGGCGGCCGGGCTGACCCTGGGGTACGTCCTGGTCTTCGGCGCCTTCGGCCTCGCGCTCGCGCCGCTGGCCGGCTGGCTGCGGCCCCGGTTGCCGTGGCTGACCGTGGCGCTGGGGCTGCTGCTGGTGGCGGCCGGGTGCTGGCTGCTCGCCGGCCGGCGGCTGCCCGCCCCCGGCTGGTCCGCCCGGGCGCCCCGGCTGACCCGTTCCTGGCCGTCGATGGCGCTGTTCGGCGCGGCGTACGCATTGGCCTCGCTCGGCTGCGCCATCGCGCCGTTCCTGGCCATCGTGGTGACCAGCCTCCAGGCCGGCTCGACCGGCCGCGGGCTGGCGCTGTTCGGCGCGTACGCCCTCGGGATGGGGCTGGTGGTCGCGGTCGCCGCGCTCGGCGTGGCGCTGCTGCGCGACGGGCTGGTGGCCCGGCTGCGCGTCTCCGGCGCGTTGGTGCCCCGGCTCAGCGGCCTGGTGCTGCTGCTGACCGGCGGGTACGTCGCCTGGTACGGCTGGTACGAGCTGCGGCTGGCCGCCGGCCGCCGCGACGCCCTGGAAGATCCGGTGATCCGGGTGGCGGCCCAGGTGCAGCACGCCCTCGCCGACACCCTCGACACGCTCGGCCCGGCGGCGCTGCTCGCCGCCCTCGTCCTGCTCGCCGCGGTGGGCGTGCGCGTGCGCGTTAGGAAGGGCACTTTAACGCCTGCGGTAGAGAAAGGGTCCCTTCCTAACGTGGTGGCCGAGCGCACGACGGCACCGCCGGATACGCCGACGGGGGCCGGGGTGGACCCGGCCCCCGTCGAACGGATCGGCTAGCGCAGCGGGGTCAGACGGTCGGTGCCCATGCGGTCGCGGAGGACCTCGGGGATCAGCACCGAGCCGTCGGCCTGCTGGTACTGCTCCAGGATGGCCGGGAAGAGCCGGCTGGTGGCCAGCGCCGAGCCGTTGAGGGTGTGCACGAAGCGGGTCTGCTTGCCGCCCGGCTCGCGGTAGCGGATGGCCGCCCGGCGGGCCTGGTAGTCGCCGGCCCAGGAGACCGACGACACCTCCTTGTACTTGCCGGTGCTCGGCATCCACACCTCGATGTCGAGGGTCTTCTTCATCGACGCGCTGGCGTCACCGGCGGAGAGCAGGGTGCGCTGGTAGTGCAGGCCCAGCCCCTCCACCAGGCTCTCCGCGTGGGCGAGCATCTCCTCCAGCGCCGCGTCGGCCTGCTCCGGCAGGGTGAACTGGAAGATCTCCACCTTGTTGAACTGGTGCCCGCGCACCGTGCCGCGCTCGTCCGAGTGCGAGCCGGCCGACTCGCGCCGGTAGCACGGGGTGTACGCGAACGCCTTCAACGGCAGCTTCGTGGTGTCCAGGATCTCGTCCTGGTACGCGCCGAGGATCGCCGTCTCCGAGGTGGGCAGCAGGAACTGCCCGCGCGGGGCGGACTCCCGGTCCAGGTGGTAGACGTCGTCGTAGAACTTGGGGAACTGCCCGGCGGCGAAACCGGCCGAGTCGAGCAGCAGGTGCGGCGGGAGCAGGAACTCGTACCCGGCCCTGATGTGCTGGTCGATGAAGTAGTTCAGCAGCGCCCACTCCAGCCGCGCGCCGACCCCCGTGTAGAGCCAGAAGCCGGAGCCGCCGAGCTTGACGCCGCGCTCGTAGTCGACCAGGCCCAGCGCCCGGGACAGCTCCACGTGGTCACGGACCTTCTCGATGGCCGGCGGCTCACCGAAGGTCTTGACGACCCGGTTCGCCTCCTTGCCGCCGGGGAGGACGTCCTCGCTGGGCAGGTTCGGCAGTTCGCTCATCGCGTCCCGCAGCCGGGCCTGCACCTCGTCCAACTGGGACTCCAGCTCGGCGAGCTGCTTGCGCTCCGCCTCCGGTGCGGTGACCTGCGGCTCGGTGCCGGCACGCTTCGCCTGCGCGTACGCCCGGGCTTCCGCCTTGCGGCGCTGCCGCTCCGCGTCGATCTCCGTGATGAGGGCGCGGCGTTCCTGGTCGAGCCGCTGGATCTCGTCCAGGGCCAGGTTGACCTCGGCGGGATCCAGTCGCTTCGCCAGCGCGGTCGCCACCGCCTCGCGATCCTTCCGGATCAACTCCATGTCGAGCATGCTGCTCCGTACGCCTCCGTCCGGGGTCAGGTGGACCAACAGATGCTACCGTCGCGCCCCGTTCGCTTCGGGTCGGGGAGCGCGAGCCCACCGCGCGGAATCAGACGGCGGGTTCAGAGCCGGATCGGCATCAGCACGGAGAAGGTGTCCGTGTCGTCCGGGCGGCGTACGGCCAGCGGGGCGATCGGCCCGTCCAGCTCCAGGACCAGCTGCGACCCGCCGGCCGCGTCCAGCGCGTCCAGCAGGTACGCGCCGTTCACCCCGACCCGCAGCCCGCCGACCGGGTCGGACCCGGCGGTGGGCACCAGGCGCAGACCGCCCCGCTCGTCGAGGCCGAGCACGGTGACCGCCAGCCGCGTTCCGTCGTGTTCGCGGTCCACCGTCGGGGCCGCCGGGTCGGTCAGGGCGGCCCGCAGCGCCGGCACGTCCACCGGGATCCGGCGCGCGGCCGGTCGCTCACCGACGGCCTCACGCAGCAGCCGCCGGTAGTCCGGGAAGTCGTAGGGCAGGGCGGCGCCGGTCAGCGTCCGGCCGGCCACGGCGACCCGCACCTCCGCGCCGGCCACGGTCAGCCGCACCGGCCGGGTGTCGGCGGGGTCGAGCAGCGGCCGGAACCGGTCGACGAGGTCCACCGGGACGAGCACCCGCACCGGTGGTCCGTCGACGGCCGCCCCGGCCCGGGCCAGCGCGAGCCGGTGCCGGTCGGTGGCGACGAGCCGGACGCCGTCCAGCTCCACGTCGACCAGCACGCCGGTGAGCACCGGCAGCTCCGGGTCGCGGCCGACGGCGAAGCGCACCGCGTCGACGGCGGCGGCAAGTTCGGCGGGGGCGAGCAGCAGCGTGGTGATCGCCGGCGGCGCCGGGTCGACCAGGGCCCGGAGGCGGGCGACCTCCCGGCGGGCGTCGGCGAGCCCGTCCGCCAGTCGGCGCAGGTGCGTGTCGAGCAGCCGGTGCACCGCCGCCGGCTCGGCACGTACCGCCGCGGCGATCTCCGGCACGGGCATCCCGACCCGACGCAGCCCAGCTACCAGCCGGGCTGGGGGGATCTGCTCGTCGGTGTACCAGCGGTAGCCGGTCACCGGGTCGACCAGGGCCGGCTCGAGCACCCCCGCCGAGTCGTAGAAGCGCAGCGCGCTGACGGTCAGGCCGCTGGCCCGGGCCAGCTCACCGATGCTGTGCAGGTCGCTCTCCACGACCGGCATCCTGCCCCCTCGACCGGGTCGAGGGTCAAGCCGCCGCCCCCGCGTCCGGCGCGGCGGCCGTCCGGTCGGCGGCCTCGGGCACCTGCCGCGCGGCCTCCTGCTTCAGGACCCGGAAGGTGAGCCCGGCCCGGATGAGCCGGTCGAGCAGCGCGTCGCCCATCGCGGCGACGGGGGTGAGCTGGCCGGCGGTCGGCGCCAGTTCGTCGAGCGCCAGGCAGAGCGCCGACTCGGCGAGCATCTTCGCCGTCTCGTCGTAGCCCGGGTCGCCGCCGGCCACCTCGGTGACCACCCGGCGCCCACCGCCGGTGCCGACGAACCGGACCCGGAACCAGGACGCCGCCCGCTGCTGCGGGGTGGGCCCGTGCCCGGACGCGAGCCGGCCGAGCAGCCAGCGCCGGGTGGGCGGCAGCTTCACCAGCCCGACCAGCGCGCCGAGCCCGGCGGCCGCGGCCAGCACGGTCGGCAGCCGCTTCACCGCGGCGAAGTGCCGGTACCGGAAGTCCGGGCCGTACTCCGGTCGGGCCGCCGCCGAGCGGCGTACCACCTGCGGGTCGATGGTGGGCAGCGGTACGGTCCAGATGCCCAGCTCCGCCGAGCGGCCCAGCCGGCCCGGCGCCGCCCGGACCCGGCGGTCGGTGGGGCGCGGCTCGACGGCCCGGCGATCCCGGGCGGCCCGGCTGGCCTGCGCGGTGCGGGAGAACGCGGTGAGCGCGGACTGGTACGTGCCGGCGGAGAACTTGCCACCGGCACGGACGTAACCGTCCACGGTGATCGGCGTGTCGGCGGGCAGTTGCTTGACGGTGAACCAGACGCCCAGGTCGTGCGGGATGGAGTCGAACCCGCAGGCGTGCACCATCCGCGCGCCGGTGCGGGTCGCCTCGGCGTGGTGGGCGACGTACATCAGATCGACGAACTCCGGTTCGCCGGTGATGTCCAGGTAGTCGGTGCCGGCCCGGGCGCAGGCCGCGACCAGCGGCTCCCCGTGGTGGATGTACGGGCCGACGGTGCTGGCCACCACCCGGGCGTTCTCCGCCACCGCGCGCAGCGAGTCGGCGTCGGTCACGTCGGCGCTGAGCAGCGGCAGCGCGGCCAGGGTCGGGTCGATCGCGGCGAGCCGGTCCCGTACGGCGGCGAGGCGGCCCTGGTTGCGGCCGGCCAGCGCCCACCGCAGCCCGGACGGCGCGTGCCGGGCCAGGTATTCGGCGGTCAGCCCCCCGGTGAACCCGGTGGCTCCGAACAGCACCACGTCGTACGTCCGCTCCCCAGCCATCCCCAGAGTCTGCCATCCGCCGCCGTGCGTGGCAGATCGTGAGCGCGGTGGATCTGGACCGGATCACCCGCCAGGTCGGGGGCGGTCCAGCGCGGACCGGTCCGCGCGCAGCACCTCGCCGGCCTCGATGTGCTGCTTGGCCTGGCGCAGCGCCCGGCGGACCAGCAGACCCGGATCGTCGCCGACCAGGTGCGCGGCCAGCCCGACCCGGGGAGTGGCACCGGCCAGGGGTCGGGCGGCCAACTCGGTGCCCCGGCCGCCCGGGGCCGGCCGGACCCGCACCTCGACCGCGCCGTCCAGGCGGCGCAGCGGCTCCGGCCACCGGCCGTCGGGGAGCACCCGCTCGGGCGGCCGGCCCACCGTCACGACCTCCCACCGGGCCGGCGCGGCGGGGTCGCCGCCCGCGCCGGACCGGTCGCGCCGCCGACGTACGGGGAGCAGCCTCGCCGCCCCGGTCAACGCCGCGCCGCCGAGGGTGACTCCCACCCGTACCAGCGGTCGCATCGGTCCCACCCATCCTTTCCGTCCACGTCCCCCGATCGTCGGTCGGGACCGGGTGAAGCGGGCTCGCCCCGAAGGGGTGAACGCGTCCGCGCCGGGTAACCGCTCGCCGACCGGGGGTGGAACGCGTCGGTGGGGGTGGAGCCGGGTGCCGGAGGAGCAGGATCGCGTACGGGTCGGCACGGCACCGGGGCACCCGGCGGACCCGCCGCTGCTGGCATCCCGGCTGGCCCCGGCGGTGCCACCCGAGCCGGTGGTGGCCCGGCCCCGCCTGCTGCGTCGGCTCGACGAGGGCAGCGCGGGACCGGTCACCCTGGTCTCCGCCCCCGCCGGCTGGGGCAAGACCACCCTGCTCGCCTCCTGGGTGCGGCTGGCCGGCGGCGCCGAGGACGGCCCGGGTCCGGCGTGGGTGTCGGTGGAGGCCAGCGACGACGGCGACCGGCTCTGGGCGTACCTGGCGGCGGCGTTGCGTGCGGCGACCGGGCCGGCGGACGACGGCCCGGCGGCGCCGGTGCCCGACCGGCCGCCGCGCCCCGACCAGTTGGAGCTGCTGGCCGCCGCTCTCGCCGCCCTGGAGCGACCCGTGCTGCTGGTCCTGGACGACCTGCACCGGGTCGCCGACCCGGCGGCGCTGACCGGGCTTGAGTTCCTGCTCCGGCACGCCGAGCAGCGGCTGCATGTGGTGGTCGGGGCCCGGGCCGGGTTGCCGCTGGCCCTGCACCGGCTCCGTCTCGCCGGCGAGCTGACCGAGATCGGCCCGGACGAGCTGGCCTTCACCGACGACGAGGTGGCCGACCTGCTCACCGCGCACGGGGCGCCGCTGCCGGCCGCCGCCCTACGACGGCTGCGCGAGCGCACCGGGGGATGGCCGGCCGCGCTGCGGATCGCCGCGCTGGCGTTGCGGGCGCAGCCCGATCCGGAACGCTGGGTGCGACAGTTCGGCGGCGACCAACCGGAGATCGCCGGCTACCTGCAGGAGGAGGTGCTCGCCGCGATCGATCCGGCCGACCGGGACCTGCTGCGTCGCACCGCCCTCGCCGAGACGGTCTGCGCGGACCTGGCCGGGGCGCTGACCGGTCGCGCCGATGCCGGGAGGGCGCTGGCCGACCTGGCCGGAGCGGGCGGTCTGCTGCACCGGGAGGAGGGCCGGCCGCCGTCGTATCGCTGTGACCCCCTGCTGGCCGACCTGCTCCGGGCCGAGCTGGCCCGGTTGCCTGCCGACGAGCTGCGTGAGCTGCACGCGCGGGCGGCTGACTGGTACGCCGGAGACGGACGCCCGGTTGACGGGTTGCGGCACGCGCTGGCCGCCGGCCGGTGGGACCGGGCCGGCGACCTGTTCGTCGCGCACTGGCCGGAGTTGACCCGGTACGACGTCGACCCGGTGACCGGGCCGGCTCCGCCGTCCCCGCCACCGGAGGTGGTCCGCGCCGACCCGGAGGTGGCGCTGGCCTGCGCCGCCGAGCGGGCGTACGCCGGTGATCTGCCGGCCGCCACCGGCCACCTGCGTGCCGCCGCCGGGTACGCCGACGGCCTGCCGGTGCCGCGCCGGGACCGGTTCCTGCGGCTGGCCACCGCGCTGGAGCTGACCCTGGCGCGGCTCGCCGGCGATCCGGACGAGGTCCGGGCCGCCGCCGCCCGGCTGCTGCGGACCCGCCCGGCCGGCGCCGCGCCGACCGGGGTGCCGAGTGCCTCGCGGAGCGGGGGGTCGAACGCCGCGCCGAACCATGCGCTGGCCCCGGGTACGGGCAGCGCCGCCGAGGACGCGGACCTGCGGGCGTTCACCGGCACCGCCCTGGGGCTCGTCGAGCTGGCCGCCGGCGCGCTGCCCGACGCCCGGTTCGTCCGGGCCCGGGCGGCTGCCCGCGAAGCCGGCCGGCCGCGTACCGAGCTGGTCGGCGCCAGCCGTTCCGCACTGCTGCTCGCGATGCGTGGCGACCTGCGCGCGGCCGAACAGGCGGCCCGGGACGCGCTGGGCATGCCGCCGAGCCGGGGCTGGTCCTGCCGGCTCGACTGCGCCTACGCCCACCTCGCGTTGGCGGTGGTGGCACTGCACCGCGACCAGCCCGAGGAGGCCGCGGCCAACCTCGCGCTCGCCGCGCCGGCGACCGGCCCGGCCGGCTCCTTCGGAGCGGACTCCGGGGACGACTGGTCGGCGGAGCCGCCCACCGAGCCGGTGGCGGCGGCGGTGGCCGCCCTCTGCCGGGCGTACCTGCACCGCGACGCCGGTGACCCGGCCGCCGGCCAGCGGCTGCTCGTGCGGGCCCGGGAGTCGTTGACCGAACCGCCGGCCGCCGCCGAGCTGGCGAACCTGCTGCGGGCCGCCGAGGCCGAGCTGCGGGCCGAGCGGGGCGACCTGGACACCGCCCGCGACCTGCTGGCCGGTGTCGCCGACGACCCGGCCGACCCCGCGCTCGCGGTGACGCTGGCGCGGGTGGAGCTGCGGTCCGGCGACATCGGCGCGGCCGGGCGCGCGCTGCCGGACTGGCAGGCGCCGCCGGCCGAGACGTGGCCCCTGCCGGTACGCCTGGACGCCGGCCTGCTGGGCGCGGTGCTGGCCGAGCGGGGCGGAGACGGGCGCCGGGCCGGACGGATCCTGGAGCAGGTGCTCGACCTCGCCGGCCCCGAGGGCTGCCGCCGGGTGTTCACCCGGGCCGAACCGCCGGTACGGGACCTGCTGGCGGCGCACCTGGACGCGGGTACCGCACACTTCTCGCTGGTCAGTGACCTGGTTCGGGGCGCCGAGCAGATCACGGCCCGGCCACCGGCCGAGTCGGCGGGCTCGCTCGACGAGCCGCTCACCGAGCGAGAGTTGACCATCCTGCGGTACCTGCAGAGCATCCTGTCCAACGTGGAGATCGCCGGCGAGTTGTCGCTCTCGGTCAACACGGTGAAGACCCACGTCCGCAACATCTACCGCAAGCTCGACGCGACCCGCCGGCGTGAGGCGGTCCGGCGGGCGCGCGAGCTGCGGCTGATCTGAACGGCCGGCCGCTCGCCGGCCACGAGGGTCAGGTGTTGGCCGCCGCGTCCACGGCGGTCAGCAGGTCGGGCAGGTCGTACCCGCCCTCGTGCCGAACGTCGTTGACGAAGAGCGTCGGGGTGCCGTTCACCCCGCTGCGGATCCCGCCGACGAAGTCCCGGCGCACCCGGTCGGCGTACGCCCGGCCCTCCACCTCCGCGTTCAGCTCGTCCGGTGGCAGCCCGAGCTGCTCGACGCCGAGCGAGAGGTGCACCGGGTCCAGCTGGTCCTGGTGCTCGTAAAGCCAGTCGTGCATCTCCCAGAACCGGCCACGGACCGCGGCGGCCTCGGCTGTCTCGGCGGCTCGTTCGGCGTACGGGTGGATGTTGGCGATCGGGAAGTAGCGGTAGACCATCCGTACCGTGTCGGCCCGCTGCCGCAGCAGCTCGTGCAGGTTGGGGTACGCGGCGCCGCAGAACTGGCACTGGAAGTCGCCGTACTCGACGATCGTGACCGGCGCGTCGGCCGGCCCCCGGACATGGTCGTCGGTGGTCACCGGGTCCCGAAGGCGGGCGGTGACCTGGAGCGGGGTGCTCATCGGGCCATCACCGCCCGGTCGGCCGCGAGCCGGTCCAGCGCGTCGAAGATGCCGTCCGCGCCCGGGTTGACGTCCGGTGGGGAGAGGTGGCTCCAGGCCACCGTCCCGGCCGGGTCGAGCACCACCAGCGCCCGGGCCGCCTCGCCCTGCGGGGTGTACGCGCCGTACCGGCGGGCCACCTCGCCCTTGGGCTCGAAGTCGGCCAGCAGCGGGAATTCGATGCCCCGGCTCTGCGCGAACGCCCGGTGCGACCAGATGCTGTCCACCGAGATGCCGAGCAGCGCGGCGTCGTACTGGTCGAACACCGGCGCCGCCGCCTGGTAGAGCGACATCTGGTCACCGCAGACCGGGCTCCAGTCGGCGGGGTAGAAGGCGAGCACGACCGGCCGGCCGCGGAACTGCTCCGGCCCGGTCGGGCGCCCGTCCGGGGTGCTCTCCAGGGTGAAGCCGGGTGCGGGTCGCCCCGGTTGGATCAGCCCGTTCGGATCACTCATGCCCCCAGCCTGCTGCCGGGGCGGGTGAGGCCGGCTCACCCGTCCCGGGTGGTTCCGCGCTCGGCTCAGCGCAGCACCGGGGCGACCGCGATGTGGTTCTGCACCTCTCGGATCCCCGGCGCGGACCAGGCCACCCGCTCCACCTCGGCCCGCTCGGGCATCGAGTGCACCAGCCCCGCGAGCACGGCGGTGTCTCCGTGCACCCGGACGCTGATCCGCTCGGCCTCGGTGGCCCCGGCCCGGGCCAGCGCGTCGACGATCCGCTCGGCCAGGTTCTGGCCGGCCGGCACGGCGGACGGGCGGACGGTGATCCCGTTGCTCACCCCGCGTACGCCGGTCAGCCTGGTGACGGCGCGCTCGGCGGCCCGGCGCTGGTACTCCCACTCGACCTCGCCGTGCAACGTCACCCAGGCGGCCGAGACCGTGACCTGGAGCTTCTCGACGGGCACGAACGCGTCCCACTCGAGCGCGTGGCTCGCCGCGGCGGCCAGGTCGGGGTCGGCGCGTTCGGCCTCGCCGGGCAGTCGCACCGTCAGGTCGTTGGCGAGTGCGCGGACCCGTGCGACCCGGTGCGCGGCCCGCTCGGCGGCCCACTTCTTCGCGTAGCTGTCCACCCGCCCGGTCAGCGTGACGACGCCCTCGGCGACGGTCACGCCGATCTCGTGCGGCTGCACTCGCGGTTCCCAGGTCAGCTCGTCGAGTACGGCGGACTGGATGTCCTGGTCGGTGCGGCTGATCGTCGCGATGGCCATCTGTCCCTCCTCCGGTGCGTGGGCGGCGGACCGGGTGACGGCCGCGGCCGGAGTCCGCCGGGTCCGATCCTGCCGCCGTCCGGGGTGAGCCGTCCTCGCCCCGCCGGGGTGAGGCGAGGGGCCCGGCCCGTCCCGTCGGGTGGTGGACGCGTGCACGAGGATCGATGGTGGGAGCGATTCCAAAGCTCTCTCACGCGGACAGGGCGCCGGAGGGCGGCGCGGGGCGGGCGGTGGTGGTGGAGAGGGAGAAAGGCAGGGGCCCCGCGGACCGTGGGGTCGAGCGGGGCCCGCGTACGGCCGCGGGTGGGTCAGTCGTTCAGGCCGATGGGGGAGTTGAGGCGGTCGACGTCGACGAACTCGACGTCGTCCACCGCGCGGTCGTCCCGGCTGCCGGCGGCCCGGGCAGCGGAGCCGACGGCCCAGCCGACCGCCGCGCCGACCAGCGCGGCGCCGATCAGCAGCGTCCAGGGCAGTGCCGGCTGACGGCCGGCGAGCGCGTCGAAGGCCAGCGAGGCTCGGCGCCGCGCCTCGTCGGCGGCGGAGCCGACCAGGTCGGTCGCGCCGTCGGCGAGGTCGCTGCTGCCGCGCCGGGCGGAGCGGGCGGTGCCCCGGACACTGTCTCCCGCGGAGCTGACGGCGGAGACCAGGTGCTCCCACGCCTGGTCCGCGATCCGCTCCGGCTTGCCGCGGCGGTCCAGCAGGTTGGTTCCGAACATCGTGGTTACCTCCTCGGGTGCCGAAGCCTGCGGCCACTTCGGACTTCGGCGTCTGTCAGCGCGTCACGATTCGCCTACCCCGCAGTGCCCCGCGCCGGCCAGGCGCAAACCCGGCCGACCCGGCTCGCCGGACAGTCAGCGCAGCACCACCACGGAGACGCCCCGGGCGAAGTCGTCATCGTCATCGTCGTCGTCATCGCCTCCGCCACCGAAGCCGCAGGCCAGTACGAGGGCGAGCAGGGCGCCGACGCCGGCCAGCCCGGCCAGTCTCTTGATCATTGAAGGTCCTCTCCGTCACGGTGGGTTCCCCGGCCGATGCTAGGTGGCGTCGGCAACCATCCGGGCTCGTCAGGGTCGATCGACGAGGTGCGACACGCCGGTGTCACGCGAGGCTGGCACGCATGGCGGGCCGGTTGGCGGGTGCGCCGGGCCGGGACCGCTACCCTGGTCCGGCGACGCGTCGGTTCCGACCGATCGTTGAGTGGTCAGATAACGAAAAGTACTGAGTGATCAGGAAGTGAAAAATCCGGATATGGCCGACTTGCCGTGCCCGGATCCGCACATTGCTCATCCCGAGGGGTGGCGACCGAGGCCGTCAAAGGAATACTGTCGGTCGCGGCCCGCGTACTGATGAGGCGCCCGGGGGACGGGCGGGTGGAGGTGCTCGCGTGAGCCTGTCGATCGTGAAGTCGGTTCTGTCCGGTGGTGTCGTGGAGATCGCCCCGCGCGGCGAGATCGACGTCGACACAGCGTACGAGGTGCGCGAGGCGATCGCGGAGGTGCTGGCCAAGGGCCGCCCCCTGCGCATCGAGCTGAACATGAGGCTGGTCACCTTCATCGACTCCGTCGGCATCAGCGCGATGGTGGCCGGTTTCCAGACCGCCGAGGTGAGCGGCGTGAAGCTGGTGGTCACCGAACCGAGCCGGTTCGTGCACCGGCAGCTCTGGGTGACCGGCCTGCTCGGCCTCTTCGGCGCCCCCGAGCCGTACTTCGCCGGCACCGCCACTCCCGAGGTGCTTCCCGGCGCCTGAGCGCCGACACCCGGCCCACGCCGGTCAGGGCTGTTCGTCCAGGCCGGTCAGGTCGACGTCGGCCACCTCGGTGACCGCCCGAATGGCCGTCACGGACGCGTACCCCGCGGCCAGCAACGCCACGTCCGTGCCGGGCTGCGCGGCCTGGCCCGGCTCCTCCAGAGACGTACGCACGAAGCCGTGCCCGGATTCGGCCACCGTCATCTGCACCTGACCGAAGCTGGCCAGCGTGCCCCGGCGCACCCCGCGCAGTCGCCCGTGCGGCAGGTCCGGGGCGTTGACGTTGAGCACGCTCTCGATCGGCGCGGCGGTCAGCCGGGGGAGCAGATCCAGGGCGACCCGCGCGGCGGTGCTCCAGTTGCGCTCGGCGTCGCGTACCCGGGCGGCGGCGTGCACCGCGGCGCCACCGCTGGCGGCCGTCGCCTCGCCCGCGGAGAGCACGTCCAGCGAGACCGCCATCGCCCGGCAGCCGTTCGTGGCGGCGGTGAACGCGGCGCCGACCGTGCCGGAGTGCAGTACGGCGCGGCCGGCGTTGGCACCCCGGTTGATGCCGGAGAGCACCACCGACGGCGGCGGGCCGAAAGCGCCGTGCAGCGCGATCAGCGTGATGAAGCCGGGTGAGCCGCCAACCCCGTACGCCGGCACGCCCGCCAACTCCGGCAGCGGGTGGTCGTGCACCACCACCCGCCCGTCCTGCTCCAGGGCGCTCATGGCGGCGCTGGTACCGCTCGCCTCCTCCAGCGGCGCGGCGACAACCACATCCAGGCCCCGCTGCGCCGCCGCCCAGGCCAACGCCTGAATCCCCGGCGCGGCGATCCCGTCGTCGTTGGTGACGAGCACGCGGAGCGTCATCGTTCGACCGCCCGGTCGGCCAGTTCGTCGGGGGTGGTCCGCTCCTGTTGTCGGCTGTCCGCCGGGACCAACCGGACCCGCTCCACCAGACCGGTGATCGAGTCCAACCGCCCGGTGCCCAGCCCGTGCCGGGTCACGTTGAGCGCCCCGGCGGCGGCGCCGGTCCGGATGGCGGTCCGGATGTCTCCACCGCCGGCCACCACGGCGGCCACCCCGGCGGTCATCGAGTCGCCCGCGCCGCGCGGGTCGGCCGCCTGCAACCGGGGCATCTCCACCTCGAACAGCTCACCGTCGATGAGCGCGAGCGCCGGTTCGTCGGCCCGGCTCACCACCACCGTCTCGGCGCCGGCGGCGTGCAGCTCGTACATCGCCCGGGTGAGCTCCGCACTCTCCCCGTTGCGGGCGCGGCCGTCGCGGATCAGTTCCTCGTGGCTCACCTTCAGGAAGAACACCCCGCTGTCCAGCACCGCGCCGAGGTGATCGCCGGAGAGGTCGACCACCACCCGGCCGCCGTTGGCGCCGAGGTCGGCGGCGAAACGCCGGTACAGGTCGGCCGGGACGAGCCACGGCTCGTTGGGTCCACTGAGCACGCTCACCGACGCCCGCAGCCCCTCGCCGAGGGCCAGGTTGTACAACTCGTCGAGCTCGTGCCGGGTCAGGGGCTGCCCGGGCACATCGGCGATCTCCCGCCGGGACCCGTCCCGGCGGTCGTGCACGTACCCGCCGCTGCCGGAGTCGCGGACCACCACCTTGAGGTCCACTCCCTCGCTGACGAGCAGCGGCTCCAGCACCTGGCCGATCTCGCCGCCGAGGGCGGTGCAGAGCACCACGTCGACCCCGAGCGACATCACCATGCGGGCCTGCCAGACGCCCTGCCCGCCCGGGTGCAGGTGCAGCTCGGGCTGGTCGTTCGGCTGGTCGACGGTCACCGTCAGCTGCGGCGTAGGCGCGAAGACCATCACGTGCCCGCTCACCGGTCGTACCCGTTCATGCTCACGCCCTCCGTCGCCCGTCACGGCCGGTGGTTCCCCACCAGCCGACCGTAGTGGGAACGGGGTGTGCGTGCCGAGGCAACGGTCCGTGTCCGTCCGGGCGTTGCCAGCCCGACCGGGGTACGGGACGATCGTGCGACCAACGATGGCGGGAGACGGTGTGCTCAGGAGCGATACCTTCAGCTACACCGTCCAGGCCCGGTGCGAGCCCCGGGAGGCGGCGGCCCTGCTGAGCGACCTGACCCGGCAGGGCGAGCTGCACCCGCTGATCGTCCGGGTCCGCCGGCTGCCGCCCCGGCCCGGCGCCCGGGCCAGCTACGCGATCAGCGACCGACTGGTGGCCGGCCCGCTCCGCTTCCGGACCAGCTACCAGGCGGACGTGCTGATCAGCGAGGACGACGAGATCGTCACGGTGGCCCGCCAGTGGCCGGCCACGACGGTGCGCAACCACACCCGGCTGCGTGGCGAGCCGGACGGCCTGGTCCGGGTCGACGTCGAGATCACCCTGACCGCGCCGGCCCCGCTGTTCGGGTACGCGTTCCGCCAGGCCCGGGCGGCCCACCTGGCCCTGGCCACCCGGCTGGGCGCGGCCCTGGACCGCCCCGGCGAGACCCCGCCCGCCACCTGATCGCCCGCCCCGCGCTCGGCCGCCCGCGAAGATCGTGCTCGATCCTGGATGTAGTGGCCTGCCGCCGAGAGGAGGCCACTAGATCCTGGTTGCGGAGCGATCATGGCCGGTCCGGCCCGCGACGGTGGGCCGCGCCGCCGGCCGTCGACCCCACGGCTTGTACGTGGACAGCACCGTCGCAATGATCATGAGGCTGGTCGACACGGCCGGCGCGATCACCAGGTCGGCGCGGTCCCGGGCGGGCAGGGCGGCGCCCAGCGCGCCGGCGTGCCGCAGGTTCGGGGTGAGCAGGAACAGCACCAGCCCGACCATCACCGTGGTGAGCACGAGTTTGACCACCACCCATCGGTAGCGCAGCAGGCCCCACGGGGTGAGCAGCGCGCTGGCCACGCCGACCAGCCAGACCAGCACGCTCAACGGCGCGAACAGCACGGTGCCGACCAGCGCGGCGACCGGGTAGACGACGGCCGGGTCGGCGCCGCGTTGTGCCGCGACGCCGAGCGTGAGCAGCGTCAGGTCGGCGCCGAGCCAGCCGAGCGAGGTGACCAGGTGCAGGGTGAGCAGCGCCTTGCGGGCGGTGGGCGGGATCCGACGCATACCAGGATGCTGCCCGCCGGGCCCGGTCCGGGCGTCCGACCGTCGGCGACATCCCGGGTACGTCCGCTGACGTACCCGGGGTCCGGCGGCCCCCCCCCGGGGCGCCCCGCGCCCCGGGGGACGCCCCCCAGGTCCGGGAAGGCGCCGGTCCAGGTCCGCAGCAGCGCGGGCAACTCGATCGGG
>NZ_JBSFYQ010000028.1:0-97836 GCF_053599855.1 Micromonospora sp. NPDC005161 | reverse complement strand
CGCGGTGACCGTGATAGACCCGAGGGTGCGGCTCAGTGGCATCGGGCGATGATGTCAGGAGACTTCTGCGCCGTGCAGCCCGGTTTCCGCCGGCCGGTCGAGGCCGGCTGGGGGCCGCCGGCCTGTTTCCAGTACGCTCGTACTGCTTGAGCACGTGTCCCCCGAGAGGAGCGCCGGCCGATGGCGAAGATCAAGGTAAACAACCCGGTCGTGGAGCTCGACGGCGACGAGATGACCCGGATCATCTGGAAGCAGATCCGGGAGCAGCTGATCCTGCCCTACCTCGACGTCGACCTGCACTACTACGACCTGTCGATCCAGCACCGTGACGAGACCGACGACCAGGTCACCATCGACGCCGCCAACGCCATCAAGGAGCACGGCGTCGGCGTCAAGTGCGCGACCATCACCCCGGACGAGGCCCGGGTGGAGGAGTTCGGCCTGAAGAAGATGTGGCGGTCGCCCAACGGCACCATCCGCAACATCCTCGGCGGCGTCGTCTTCCGTGAGCCGATCATCATGTCCAACGTGCCGCGGCTGGTCCCCGGCTGGACCAAGCCGATCATCATCGGCCGGCACGCCCACGGTGACCAGTACAAGGCCACCGACTTCGTCGTCCCCGGCCCCGGCAAGGTGACCGTCACCTACACCCCGGCCGACGGCGGCGCGCCGATGGAGATGGAGGTCGCCAACTTCTCCGGCGGCGGCATCGCCATGGGCATGTACAACTACGACGAGTCGATCCGGGACTTTGCCCGGGCCTCGTTCCGGTACGGCCTGGACCGCAACTACCCGGTCTACCTGTCCACCAAGAACACCATCCTCAAGGCGTACGACGGCCGGTTCAAGGACATCTTCGCCGAGGTGTTCGAGAACGAGTTCAAGGCCGAGTTCGCCGCCGCCGGCATCACCTACGAGCACCGGCTGATCGACGACATGGTCGCCGCCGCGCTCAAGTGGGAGGGCGGCTACGTCTGGGCCTGCAAGAACTACGACGGTGACGTGCAGTCGGACACCGTCGCGCAGGGCTTCGGCTCGCTGGGTCTGATGACCTCGGTCCTGCTCTCCCCGGACGGTCGTACCGTCGAGGCCGAGGCCGCGCACGGCACGGTCACCCGGCACTACCGGCAGTACCAGAAGGGCGAGAAGACCTCGACCAACCCGATCGCGTCGATCTACGCCTGGACCCGGGGCCTCGCCCACCGGGGCAAGCTGGACGGCACGCCGGCGGTGACCGAGTTCGCCAACACCCTGGAGCAGGTCATCGTCGACACCGTCGAGGGCGGCCAGATGACCAAGGACCTCGCGCTGCTCATCTCGCGGGACGCCCCGTGGCTGAGCACCGACGAGTTCATGAACGCGCTCGACGAGAACCTGGCGCGCAAGATCGGCGCCTGATCCACGCGTACCGCAGCAACGGAGCCCGTCGGCACCCGCCGGCGGGCTCCGGCGTGTCCGTGGTCGACACACCGCCCGCGTCACCCCGGCCGGCGCGCCTCGTTGACCAGGGTGGACGAGATGCCAGTCGCGTCCAGGAAGGTTGACCGCGGTCGACCCGCGGCATGCGTGCCGATCAGCCAGCCTTCCCGGCTGTGTCGAGCACAGCCAGCCGTCCCTTCCCTGCGGGGGGCCCTGTCCCGGGCCCCCCGCGCCCTGTCTCCCGGGTGTCAGGCGTTAGGAAGGGCCCCTTCCTATGCACCCGGCGTTAATAAGGGGCCCTTCCTTCAGGCGGCGCGCAGGAGGTCGGCGGCGCGTTCGGGGGAGATGTCGTTGATGAAGACGCCCATCCCGGACTCGGAGCCCGCCAGGTACTTCAACTTGTCCTTGGCGCGTCGGATGCTGAACAGCTGAAGGTGCAGGTGGCCCAGCTCGCGGTCGATCCGCACCGGCGCCTGGTGCCACGCGGCGATGTACGGCATCGGCATGTCGAACAGCCCGTCGAAGCGGCGCAGCAGGTCCAGGTAGAGCGGCCCGAAGGCGTCCCGCTCGCTGTCGCTGAGCGCCGGGATGTCCGGCACGACGCGGCGCGGCGCCACGTGCACCTCGAACGGCCAGCGGGCCGCCGCCGGCACGAACGCCGTCCAGTGCTCGTTCTCGACGACCACCCGGTCGCCGGCAGCGCGTTCGGCGGCCAGCACGTCCGCGTAGAGGTTGCCTCCGCCGGTCCGCTCGGCGTGCCGGCGTGCCGCGGCCATCAGCGCCCGGGTGCGCGGCGTCACGAAGGGGTACGCGTAGATCTGCCCGTGCGGGTGGTGCAGCGTGACACCGATCTCGACGCCCCGGTTCTCGAAGCAGAACACCTGCTCCACGCCGGGCAGCTCGCCGAGCACCTCGGTCCGGTCGGCGAGCGCGTCCAGAACGGTGCGGACCCGGCTCGGGGGGAGGCTCGCGAAGGAGGCGTTGTGGTCCGAGGTGAAGCAGACGACCTCGCACCGGCCGAGGCCCGGCCGGGCCGGCGTGAACGGGGTGATCTCCCCGGGCTCGTCGGTCACCCGGCCGCTCAGCGACGGGAAGCGGTTCTCGAAGACCACCACGTCGTAGTCGGGGGCCGGGATCTCGGTCAGGCGGTCGCCGACCGATGGGTCGAGCGGGCACTCGTTCGCTGGCGGGAGGAAGGTGCGGGTCTGCCGGTGCACGGCGACCGCCACCCACTCGTCGGTCAGCGGGTCGTAGCGCAGTTGGGACGCGGGGGGCGGCGGCGGAAGGTCCCGGCGGTCCGCCTGGTCGCGGACAGCGTCGTCGCGCTCGTCGAAGTAGATCAGCTCCCGGCCGTCGGCCAGGTCGATCGCGGTGCGCTTCACTGCGCCGTCCCCTCACTCGTCGGCGTGCGCGTCATGCGGCCCGCCCCCGTCGCCTTCACGATGATCAATTCGCCCACCTGTTCCTCGAGTACCTGTCGCGCGGGCGGAGGCAACCGGTCGTCGCTCACCAGGACGTGCGCCGCGGCCAGCTCGACGATCGAGGAGATGCCCACCGTGCCCCACTTGGTGTGGTCGGCGAGCACCACCAACCGGTCCGCCGCCGCGACCAGTGCCCGGTCGGTCTCCGCCTCCATCAGGTTCGGGGTGGTGAAGCCGGCCCGTTCGCTGATGCCGTGCACTCCGAGAAAGAGCAGGTCCAGGTGCAGCGTCCGGACGGCGTCGACCGCGAGCGGGCCGACCAGCGCGTCCGAGGGCGTGCGTACGCCGCCGGTGAGCACCACCGTCTGGTCCGGCCGGCCGCCGGCGTGCAGGATCTCGGCCACCGGCAGCGAGTTGGTCACGACGGTCAGGCCGGGCACGTCCACCAGCCTGCGGGCCAGCTCGGCGGTGGTGGTGCCGGCGGAGAGCGCGACCGCGGCACCCGACCGGACCAACTGGGCGGCCCGGTCCGCGATGGCGGCTTTCTCGGGCAGCTGGCGGACCGACTTGGCGTGGAAGCCCGGCTCGTCGGTCGAGCTCGGGCCGGCCGCCGTGGCGCCGCCGTGCACCTTGGCCAGCAGGCCGCGTTCGTGCAGCGCCTCCAGGTCGCGCCGGATGGTCATGTCGGAGACGCCGAACTCGGTGGCCAGCTCGGTCACCCGGACGCCGCCCGTCGACCGGACCCGCTCCAGGATGGCCGCCTGCCGCTGCTGAGCGAGCATCCGCCGTGCCTCCCGGGTCCACGTACTCTCACGCGGTCAAACGTGTTCCAACAAAGATGAACACTAGCGCGTAGCCGGTAGCGGTGGAAGGAACGGGGTACGGCCGGCTCAGGCGGACGGGGTCTTCATCTCCACCCAGCCGGTCTCGGTCAGGTGGTGCAGCACGGCCTGCACCGCCTCCGGCACGCTCAGATCGGTGGTGTCCACCACCAGGTCCGCGTCCGTCGGCTCCTCGTACGGGTCGTCGATGCCGGTCATGCCGGTGAGCAGGCCGGCCCGGGCGCGCGCGTACAGGCCCTTGCGGTCTCGCTGTTCGCACACCTCCAGCGGGGTGGCGACGTGCACCAGCACGAAACCGGCCCCCGCGGCCAGGGCCATCTCACGAGCGGTGGCGCGGGCCGCCGCGTACGGGGCGATCGGGCAGCAGATGCCCACCCCACGGTGCCGGGCCATCTCCGCGGCCACCCAGCCGATCCGTCGGACGTTGAGATCCCGGTCCGTCTTGCTGAAGCCCAGCCCGGCGGAGAGCTCCCGGCGCACCACGTCCCCGTCGAGCAGGGTCACCGTGCGGTCGCCGCTCTCGCGCAACACGTCCGCCAGGCCCCGGGCGATGGTCGACTTGCCGGAGCCGGAGAGCCCGGTCAGGAAGACCACGAGGCCCCGGTGCCGGCGCGGTGGCCGGGCCCGGGCCAGCTCCTTCGCCACCGCGGGCGGGGTGTGCCACTCCGGCAGCGGGAAGCCCCGGTCCAGCAGGTCGTCGATCTCCTCCTGCGTCAGCGCGAGACGGCGGTTGCGCGGCGGGATGTCCTCCCGCCAGCGCCACTGCCCGTCCCGGTTGTCGTACGCCAGCTCGCGCGGCACCAGCACCCGCAGCCCGGCTCCGGAGAGCATCTCCCCGGTGGAGAGCAGGTGGGTGACCCCGTACGCGGCGGAGACCCGTGCGCGCAGCAGCGCATCGGCGATCTCCTCCCGACGGTGCGACAGTGGCACCGCGACCAGGGTGGCCGGCGGCATCCGGTCCCGGGCGGCGAAGATGCTGCGCACCAGAGCCTCCGGCGGGAGCCCGGCGACGCCACCCTCACCGACCGGGATCATCACCAGCAGGTGCGCGGCCAGGGTGCGCGCGGCGTGGGCGATCTGGGCAAGCTGCGGCCGGTGCAGCGGCCGGTCGGCGATCACTCCGAGCACCCGGCCCGGCGGCAGCAGCGCGCGGACCTCCTCCGGGCTGCGGCGCAGTCGCTGGAACGGCCCGTGGCCACCGTCACCCAGCCGCCGGACTTGGCCGCCCACCCCGGCCACGCCGTCGCGTACCGGCCAGACGTCCGCCACGTCCAAGGCGGCCACCGGCGCGCCCTCGCCGTCGGTCAGCACCAGCGCCCGGCGGGCCGGATCGCGCGGATCGAAACCCTGGGCCAGCGCGGCGGGCAGTTGGAGGGCCACCGCGACCTGCCACGGCGTGCCGTCGGCCAGCCGCCCGCGTCGGCTGACCGAGACCAGATCGGCGCGGGTCATGAAGCCGGTCAGGGGGGCGTACGCGCCGGTCAGCAGCAGCTCAAGATCCGCGAGCTCGCCCGGACGCGGCGTGTACGCCGGCGCGTCCCGGAGCACCTCGTCGGGCAGCACCCAGCCGTTGCTCATCCACACCCCCCACTCGCTGACCGGCACACAGTTTCGCAGCCGACCGCCGATCGGTCGAGGCCGCCACTCCACGACCCGGCGGGCGGTCAGCGGCGGATCCGGCGACCCACCGCCGACCGCAGTCGGTTCCAGATCCACCGCTCGTCGCGGAATCGGGGCGGCGCACCCTAGGGGTCGGCCGCCGCGAGATCAGGGGAGTGCAGGGGGCGCGCCGGTGTCCGCGGGGGGCATCGACTCCCTACGCTGGGCATCGTGACACTGATCGCGACCCAGTCGCTCACCAAGACGTACGGAGGTCGGGTCACCGCGCTCGCCGACCTCACCGTCGCCGTCGAGCCGGGGATCATCGGCCTGGTGGGCGCGAACGGCGCCGGCAAATCCACCTTGATCAAGATCCTGCTCGGCCTGATCGCCCCGACCAGCGGTCAGGTCTCGGTGCTCGGTTTCGACCCGACCGCTGACCCGGCGGCGGTCCGCGCCCGGGTCGGCTACATGCCCGAGCACGACTGCCTCCCGCCGGACCTGTCCGCCGCCGAGCTGGTCACCCACCTCGGCCGGATCAGCGGCCTGCCGCGCACCGCGGCCCGCGAGCGGGCCTCCGAGGCGCTGCGGCACGTCGGGCTCTACGAGGAGCGCTACCGCCCGGTCGGCGGCTACTCCACCGGCATGAAGCAGCGGGTCAAGCTGGCGCAGGCGCTGGTGCACGACCCCGACCTGCTGCTGCTCGACGAGCCGACCAACGGCCTCGACCCGGCCGGCCGGGACGCCATGCTGGCGCTGGTGCACCGCATCGGCACCGAGTTCGGCATCTCCGTGCTGGTCTGTTCGCACCTGTTGGGCGAGGTGGAACGGATCTGCGACACGCTGATCGCCATCGACGGCGGCCAGCTGCTGCGCGCCGACCACATCTCCGCCATGACCTCGGCCACCGACGTGCTCGCCGTGGAGGTCAGCGAGGGCACCGAGGAACTCGCCGCCCGGCTCGCCGCGCTCGACCTGCCGGTGGCGCGGGACGGCCGGCTGCTGCTCGTGCCACTCGCCGACGACAGCACCTACGACCTGATCCTCGGCGCGGTCGCCGAGCTGGACCTGCCGCTGCACCGACTGGACCAGCGCCGGCACCGGGTGGCCGAACTCTTCGCCACGAGGGAGCTCTCCCATGCCTGAGCTGTCAACCGCCGCGGTGCGCTCCACGCCGACGGGCGTCATCCACGACATCGGCTACCAGCGCTACGAGGGTCCGCGGCTGGGCCGCCGGCACGTCTTCGGCGCGCTCTATCTGCACGGGCTGCGCACCGCGTTCGGGTTCGGGCGCAGCGCCAAGGCCAAGATCTTCCCCTGGCTGGTGGTCGGCATCGTCACCCTGGTCGCGGTGGCCCTGGCCGCCGTACGCAGCCAGATCGGCGAACCGGTCGCCACGTACGCCCAGTTCGCCGACTCGATGAGCTGGCTGGTCCTCTTCTTCGTCGCGGTGGCCGCGCCGGAGCTGGTCTCGCGGGACCTGCGCAGCGGGGTGCTGCCGCTGTACTTCTCCCGACCGCTGCCGCGCGGTGACTACGCGGTGGCCAAGCTGCTGGCGCTGGTCACCGCACTCTGGCTGCTGCTCGGCGGGCCCCAGCTGGTGATGTTCCTGGGCGCCGCGTTCACCACCAAGGACGGCATGCGCGGGGTCTGGAACGAGCTGCTCGACCTGCTGCCCGGGCTGCTCTACGCCGGGCTGTGGGCGGTGGTCTTCGCCTCGGTCGGGTTGCTGGTCGCGTCGCTGACCGGCAAGCGCGCGTTCGCCGCCGGTGGTGTGGTCGCCGTCTTCCTGATGACCACCCCGATCGTGGGCACGCTGAGCATCCTGCCGTCGCGTACGGCCAACGAGCTGGCCGGGCTGGCCTCGCCCTCCACCCTGGTGCAGGGCGTGGGCATCTGGTCGCTGGGCGATCTGCTCGTGGAGGGCGACCAGGGCGGCCCGTCGATCGGCGGCTTCGGCCCGGTCTACGCCCTGGCCGCGCTACTGCTGGTCGCCGGCGCGACCGCCCTCCTGCTGGCCCGCTACCGGAAGGTCGCCTCCTGATGAGCACGCTGAGCCTGACCGGGGTGTCCCGGTGGTACGGCAACGTGGTCGCCGTCAACGACATCAGCATGGCGCTCGGGCCGGGAGTGACCGGGCTGCTCGGCCCGAACGGCGCCGGCAAGACCACGCTCCTGCACATGATGGCCGGGTTCCTCGCCCCGTCGCGGGGCACCGTGACCCTCGACGACGAGCCGACCTGGCGCAACCCGAGCGTCTACCGCCGGCTGGGGCTGGTCAGTGAGCGCGAGGCGGTGCAGGGCTTCCTCACCGCGTACGAGTTCGTGCTGGCCAGCGCGAAGCTGCACCGGTTGGCCGATCCGGCGGCGGCGGCCCGGCGGGCCATCGACCTGGTGGAGCTGGAGTCCGCGCAGGACCGCCGGATCGGCACGTACTCCAAGGGCATGCGGCAACGGGCGCGGGTGGCCGCCGCGTTGGTGCACGACCCGCAGGTGCTGCTGCTCGACGAGCCGTTCAACGGGATGGACCCGCGCCAGCGACTGCACATGATGCAGTTGCTGCACACGCTTGGCGACGCCGGCCGGACCATCCTGTTCAGCTCGCACATCCTGGAGGAGGTCGAGCAGGTCTCCGGGACGGTGCAGGTGATGGTGGCCGGCCGACTGGCGGCCTCCGGCGACTTCCGGACCATCCGGCGGCTGATGACCAATCGCCCGCACGTCTTCGCGGTGCGCTCCACCGACGACCGGGCGCTGGCCGTCGCGCTGATCGCCGAGGATTCGGTGAGCGGCGTGGAGCTGGACCGCACCGGCCTGACCGTGCGCGCCGGCGACTACGGCGCCTTCACCCGGGCGCTGCCCCGGATCGCACTGACCCGGGGCATCCGGGTGCGCCAGCTGGTGCCGTCCGACGAGTCCCTGGAGAGCGTCTTCTCCTACCTGGTGGAGGCCTGACATGTCGACCATTACCTGGATCACCGCGCGCGGCCTGTTCGGCCGGCGGCGGTTCCTGCTGCTGCTCCCGCTGCCGCTGGTGCTGCTCGGGCTGGCCGTGCTCTGCCGGTCGCTGGGCGTCGACCCGGGCGAGTGGGGCCCGCCGGTGCTGGTCGGCCTCGGGTTGGCGGTGGTGCTGCCGGTGGTGGCGCTGATCATCGGCACCGGTGTGCTGGGCGCCGAGATCGACGACGGCACGGTGGTGCACATCCTGACCAAGCCGTTGCCGCGGTGGCAGATCGTGCTGCCCAAGCTCGCGGTGGCCGCCGGGGTCACCGCGGTCACCGTCGCGGTGCCGCTCTACGTGGCGGGCGTGCTGGCCGATTCGGTACGCCTCGGCCTGGCGCTGGCCGCCGCGGCGGCGCTCGGCGCGCTGGCGTACTCGGCGCTGTTCCTCGCGCTCAGCCTGGTCACTCGGCGGCCGGTGCTCCTCGGCCTGGTCTACGTGCTGATCTGGGAGGGGCTGCTGGGCAACTTCGTCAGCGGCACCAAGGTGCTCTCCATCCAGCAGTACGTGATCGCCCTCGCCGACCGGCTCGCCCCCACCGGGCTGCTGGAGACCACGGTGTCGGTGCCGGTGGCGGCGGTGATGACCGCGCTGGTCAGCATCGGCTTCACCGTGCTGGCCATCGACCGTCTGCGCTCGTTCAGCGTGGCCGGCGAGACGAGCTGAGGTCGGTGCGGCGCGGTCTTCCGGCCAGCCACCGTCCGGCGGTAGGGCTGGCCGGATGGACCGGGCGGGGCGTCGCGCGCCAGGCTGGTGGGCGTGAGCGTCGAAGCGGAGCGAGTGTCGTTGGCTGAGCCGTACTCCCGGAGCAGCCGGCCGTGGCTGACCAGCCTGGCGGTCGCCGGACTGGCCTGCGCCACCGTCGCGACGGCCGCCCAGGGCAGCGGACGGTTCCACTGGTGGGCCGGCTTCATCCTGATCCCGGGCGCGCTGATCGCGGCAAGCGGAGGGCCGCTGCTGGCCAGGGGTGGGGGCCGGGCCTTCGCCGGGTACGTCATCGCCTGCGTCGGCGCGCTGGTGTTCGCGGTGGGCGCGCTGTTGATGTTCAGCGTGATGGGCCGGGGTTGGCCGGTGCTGGTGACGTTGCCCTGCCTGGCGGTCGCCGGCACCTACCTGTGGCGGGCGGCCCACCCGCTGGCCCGTGGCCTGCACCGGGCGGTTGCCCTGCTCGCGCTCACCGGCGCGTTGCTCGGTCTGACCCTGCAACTGATCCGGGTGGATCTGATCCACCTGGAGACCGGCTGGTGGGGTGCGTTCCTGATGCTGGCCGGGGCGATCGTGCTGGGCAACGCCGTGGAACTGACCCGGCACCGGATGCCGTACCGGCTCCAGGCGATCACGTTGCTGGTCGGGCCGGCGGTGGTCTCGTTCCTGCTCGGCCTGCGCTTCCTGCGCGGCTGGTGAGCTGCTGGGAAGGTGCCCTCCCCGCGGAGGGCACCTTCCGCACCGGTCAGAAGGCGCAGGCGATGACGAGTTCCGGTGTGCGATCGGGGAGCAGATCGAGCTTGCCGATCCGGCCAGCCGCGCGCAGGTCGTCGGCGACCAGGGTGAGCTGGTCCAGCAGCGCCGCCGGGCCGAGCGCCTCGGCCAGCGGCACCTCCGCCTTCATCGACAGTTTCCGCTCCGACTTGGCCCGCCGCACCTGGCTCAGCGCGTCGCCGGCCAGCCGAAGCAGCGCCGGTTCGCCCGTTCCGTCGATCGTCCGGGCCACCTCGTGCGTGGTGGGCCAGGGCGCCCGGTGCACCGAGCCGTACCGCCACCAGGACCAGACCTCCTCGGTGACGTACGGCAGGACCGGGGCGAACAGCCGCAACTGCACCGACAGCGCCGAGGCCAGCGCGGCCCGGGCCGAGTCGGCCGCCGCTCCGGTGCCGTACGCGCGCTCCTTGACCAGCTCGATGTAGTCGTCGCAGAACCGCCAGAAGAACGCCTCGGTCACCTGCAACGCCGCGGTGTGGTCGTAGGAGTCGAAGGCGGCGCCCGCGGCGGTGACCACGGTGGCCAACTCGGCGAGCATGGCCCGGTCCAGTGGCGCGGTCGCCGGGGTGCGCAGCGCGTCCGCGGCCCCCAACCCGAGCGCGAACTTCGACGCGTTGAGCAGCTTGGTGGCCAGCCGCCGGCCGACCTTGATCTGCGCCCGGTCGAACGCCAGGTCCATGCCGGGCTTGCCGCTGGCCGCCCAGTAGCGCACCGCGTCCGAGCCGTGCTGCTCCAGCAGCGCCAGCGGGGTGACCACGTTCCCCTTGGACTTGGCCATCTTCTTGTGGTCCGGGTCGAGGATCCAGCCGGAGAGCACGGTGTCCCGCCAGGGCAGCACGCCGTGCTCGAAGTGCGAGCGGACCACACTGTCGAACAGCCAGGTCCGGATGATCTCCTGCCCCTGCGGGCGGAGGTCCATCGGGAAGATCTGGGCGAACAGCTCCGGGTCGGTCTCCCAACCGCCGACGATCTGCGGGGTCAGCGACGAGGTGGCCCAGGTGTCCAGCACGTCCGGGTCGCCGACGAAACCACCCGGCCGGCCGCGCTGCGACTCGTCGTAGCCGGGTGCCGGATCGGTGGATGGATCGACCGGCAGCGCGGACTCGTCCGGCGTGAGAGGCTGGGACCAGTCCGGCTCGCCAGCGTTGTCGAGCCGGTACCACACCGGCACCGGCACCCCGAAGAAGCGCTGCCGGCTGACCAGCCAGTCGCCGGTCAGGCCGCCCACCCAGTTGTCGTAGCGGTGCTTCATGTGCGTCGGCACCCAGTGCAGCTGTTCGCCCCGAGCCAGCAGCGTCGCCCGCAACTCGTCGTCCCGGCCGCCGTTGCGCAGGTACCACTGCCGGGTCGAGACGATCTCCAGTGGCCGGTCGCCACGCTCGTAGAACTTGACCGGGTGCGTGATCGGGCGTGGCTCGCCGAGCAGGTCGCCCGCGTCGGCGAGCATTCCGACGACCTCCCGGCGGGCGCCGTTGACGGTCTGCCCGGCCAGTGCCGCGTACGGCTGCGCCGGCACCCCGGCCGGCGGTTCGGGGAGCAGCCGGCCGTCCCGGCCGATCACCACCCGGGTGTCCAGCCGCAGCTCACGCCACCAGGTCACGTCGGTCAGGTCCCCGAACGTGCAGACCATCGCGACGCCGGTGCCCTTGGCCGGGTCGGCCAGCGGATGGGCGTACACCGGCACCTCGACGCCGAACAGCGGGCTGCGCGCCGTGCCGCCCACCAGGTCGGCGTACCGCTCGTCGTCGGGATGGCAGACGAGCGCCACGCAGGCCGGCAGCAGCTCGGGCCGGGTGGTGTCGATGAGCACCTCCCGCCCGCCGGGCGCGGTGAACCGCAGCCGGTGGTAGGCGCCGGGCCGCTCCCGGTCCTCCAGTTCGGCCTGGGCGACCGCGGTGGCGAAGCCGACATCCCACAGCGTCGGCGCCTCCGCCTGGTACGCCTCACCCCGGTGCAGGTTGCGCAGGAACGCCCGCTGGCTGGTCGCCCGAGCCACCCGGCCGATCGTGGTGTACGTCAGGGACCAGTCCACGGAGAGCCCGAGGCGCCGCCAGAGCGCCTCGAAGACCTGCTCGTCGGCGACGGTCAGCCGCTCGCACAGCTCGATGAAGTTGCGCCGCGAGATCGGGGTGGGGTCGCGGCGGGCGGCCTCGTCGACCGGGGTCGCGGGTGGCCGCCACACCGGGTCGTACGGCAGCGCCGGATCGCACCGGACCCCGTACACGTTCTGCACCCGACGCTCGGTGGGCAGGCCGTTGTCGTCCCAGCCCATCGGGTAGAAGACCGCCTTGCCACGCATCCGTTGGTAGCGCGCCGTCGTGTCGGTGTGGGTGTACGAGAAGACGTGTCCCATGTGCAGCTCGCCCGATACGGTCGGCGGCGGGGTGTCGATCGAGTACACGTCGACACGCCTCTTCGAGCGGTCGAACGCGTACGTGCCCTCCTCCTGCCAGCGGCGCGCCCAGCTCTCCTCGAGCCCGTCCAGGGTCGGACGCTCGGGGACGCCGGCGCGGGCCGTCCTCGCCGTTTCGGTCATCCTGCGATCGTAGGCAGGCTCCAACGGCCGGACCACGGGTTAACCCGCGTGCCACGATGGATTTCGTGCCTGCGCCTCCAATGACCGGAGGGAGGGGGTCGGCCCCGTCACCGGGCGACCGGGCCGGCGACCGGGCCGGAGGTGGCCAGTCGGATCCGCAGCCTCCCGTCGCTGCGGGCGTTCGCCCGCTCCAGGATCGTGGAGATCGGGGCGTAGGAGTTCCGCTCGTTCTCGTTGGTGCAGGCGCCCTCTCCCGGGTCGCCGTTCGAGAGGATGCCCAGCGCCTTGCCGTCGGCCTCGGTGAACAGCGGGCCGCCGCTGTCGCCCGGCCGGGCACAGATCCGGACGTCGATGCCACCGCTGCTCTTGCCGGTGATCTCGCCGCACCGGGTGCCGGGCACGTAACCGGCGCCGGCGCCGGAGTCGACGTACTGCTCACCGGACTTCGGGGTGTACGCCGAGCCGGTCGCGCAGACCACCCAACCGGTCTGGATGGCGCTCCACGGCACGTAGCCGGTGATCCGCACGTCCCGGCTGCCGCTGGTGGCGCACCGCGGGTTGTCCGCGACACACCAGTAGTTGACCAGGCTGGGCGTGCTCGTGGCGCCGCGCGGGTACGCCCACCGGGGGAGAGCCCCGGGCTGGTACGGCATGATCGCGTAGTCGTACGGGTAGGCGTTCTCGGCCAGGCTCGGGTTCGGCGCCTCCACGTTCACCGGCACCTTCGGGCCGAGGAACTGGTGCCAGGTCCGGTCCACCTGCTGGTGCCGTCCGCCGACGACGCAGTGCCCCGCCGTCAGCACGTACGCGTCGCGCACTCCGACGATGAGGTTGAAGCCGGTGGTGCAGCCGCCGACGGTGCCGTCGTCGCGCGGCACGTCCAGGCGGATGCCGCCGCGCATCGGCGCTTGCGGGCAGTAGCGCGGGTCGCACGCCTTCTGCACGTTGGTCGCGGGGGTCCGGGCCTGGGTCCGGGTCGGCACCCCGGCGGCGCGGCGCGCCTCGGCCAGCCGCGGTTCGTCCGCCGTGATCCGGTCGCCGGTGAGCACCACGACCTCGTTGGCCTGATGATCCACCACCACGTCCGAGGGGGACGCGTCGAGCGCGGCGGCGACACCGGCCGCGGCCTCGACGAGCTGATTCAGCGTGTGCCGCACGGCGACCACCCGGACGTGCGCCGGGTCCGGTACGTCGGCCACGCCCGCCTGGACCGCCGCGACGTCGGTCGCTCCGATGGTGAGCACGCCACCGGCCGCCTGGTCGAGCCACATGCCGCCGTACGAGTGCGGGACCTGCTCGGTCAGCCGCGCGTCCAGGGGCGCGGAAAGCTCCTGGAGGGCGAGCCGGCGTGCCGCCTCGGTCGCGGAGATCCGGTAGCGGTCCCGCAGGTACGCGACCGAGGCAGGCGCCGCCTCAGCCACCACCTTGGCCGGTCGGGAGCGTACCGGCCCGGAAACGGCCTTCGACTCCGTCGCGGTCTTCGTGTCCGGTGCGGGCGCGGCTGCACCGGACGCGGTCGCGCCGGGTGGCGCGGTCGGTCCGCTGGCTGTCGCGCTGCCCAGCCCCTCCTCGGCCGCGACCGCGGTCACCGCGCGGCGCTCGGCCGCGTCCCCACTGGTCACCGCGACAGTGGCCCCGACCAGGCCGGCGACAGCCAGTCCAGCCACGATCATGCGTCCCCGTGTGCGCACCCCCGTGCCCTCCCCGTGCGTTCGTCGGTGCCCGGCCGGAACAGAGCAGTCGTCGTTGCCGACCGCGCCGGGCGAAACCGAGATAGACGAGCCGTGATTGTAGCTACAGGAGCGACTCCCGCCACTGCCGGTGCAGGGCGGCGTACCGGCCACCGGCGTCGGCGAGCTGGCCGGGCGGGCCGTCCTCGACGATCCGTCCGCCGTCGAGGACGAGCACCCGGTCGGCGGTCTCCACGGTGGAGAGTCGATGCGCGATCACCAGGGCGGTCCGGTCCCGCAGGATGGTGCCGAGCGCCCGCTGCACCAGCCGCTCGGTCGGCACGTCCAGCGAGGACGTCGCCTCGTCCAGGATCAGGACGGTCGGATCGGCCAGGAACGCCCGGGCGAACGCGACCAGCTGCCGCTGCCCGGCGGAGAGCCGGCCGCCGCGCCGGTGCACCTGGGTGCCGTACCCCTCGGGCAGCGCGGCGATGAACTCGTGCGCGCCGATCGCCTGGGCGGCGGCCTGCACCGCGGCGTCGTCGGCGTCCGGTCGGCCGAACCGGATGTTCTCCGCCACGGTGCCGCTGAACAGGTGGTTCTCCTGGGTCACCAGCACCACCGCCCGCCGGAGGTCGGCGTCGCTCACCTCGCGCAGGTCGGTCCCGTCCAGCCGGACCGTGCCGGCGTCCGGGTCGTGGAACCGGGCCACCAGCTTGGCGATGGTCGACTTGCCCGCGCCGGTCGTCCCGATCAGCGCGACGGTCTGCCCGGCCGGCACGGTCAGCTCCAGCCCGGCGAGGATCGGGGTGTCCGCGCGGTAGCCGAAGGAGACCGCCCGAAAGGTCAGCTCGCCGCGGCCGGCGCCGTTCGGCAGCGGCACCGGCCGGGCCGGCTCGGCGACCGCCGGCCGCTCGTCCAGCACCCCGGCCAGCTTCTCCAGCGCGGCGGTGGCCGACTGGAGCGAGTTGTAGAACTGGCTGAGCTCCTGCATCGGCTCGAAGAAGCGACGCAGGTAGAGCAGGAACGCGGCGAGCACCCCGACCTCGGTCCGTCCGCCGAGCACCCGCCAGCCGCCGTAGCAGAGCACCACCGCCACGGCGACGTTACCGATCAGCTTGATCGCCGGGGAGTACGTGGCGATCAGCCGGAACGCGTGCAGGCTGCTCGACCGGTAGTCGTCACCGAGCGCCTCGAAGATCCGCTGGTTACGCGGCTCCCGGCGGAACGCCTGCACCGCCCGGATGCCCCGCATCGACTCGACGAAATGCACGATGACCAGCGCGACCGCCTCCCGGGTCCGCCGGTAGGCGCTGGCCGACGCCCGCGCGAACCAGCGCGAGAGCCAGAACAGGAAAGGGAAGGCGAGCAGCGTCACCGCGGCCAGCGGCAGGTCCAGCCAGAGCAGGATGGCGGCCACCGACAGGATGGACAGCCCGGCGAGCACCAGGCTGTCGATCCCGCCGTCGACCAGCTCGGCGATCGAGTCGAGGTCACTGGTGAGTCGGGAGACCATCCGGCCGGAGGTGTACCGCTCGTGGAAGCCCACCGACAGCCGCAGGAAGTGCCCGAACACCCGCTGCCGCAGGTCCAGCAGGACGGCCTGGCCGATCCGGGCGGACAGCGTGAGGAAGCCGCGCCGGGCCGCGTACTCGGTCACCGCGGCGGCGGCGAACGCCCCGGCGACGGCGGCCAGCGGGCCGGGGTCGCCGGCCCGCAGCGGTGCGATGGCCCGGTCGATGCCGATCATGACCAGGTACGGGCCGGCCATCGCGGCGGCGTTCTGGGCCAGCAGCAGGCCGACCGCGGCGGCGAGTCGCCCCCGGTGCGGGCGGAGCAGGTCGGCCAGCAGTGCCCGGCTGTGCCGGCGCAGCCGGGCCACCGCCTCGGGGGTGCTCTCCTCGGCCCGGCTGCGGTCGGCCTCCGGGTCGGTGGCCGTCCCGCGCCAGCGGGCCAACTCCGGCTTTTCCCCGGGTGGATCGGCCTGCTCCGGCACGCTCACGAACGCACCAGCCCCCGCCCGTCCGCGGTGGGCGCCGCGGGCGCGGCGGCTCCGGCTGGCGGCGGCTGCCCGGCCGGCGGCTCGGCAGCCAGCAGGGCACGGTACGCCGGTACGGTGGCCAGCAACTCGGAGTGCCGGCCGATCGCGGTGATCCGCCCGCCGTCGAGCAGGGCTACCCGGTCGGCCAGTGCGATCGTCGACGGCCGGTGCACCACCAGCAGCGCGGTGCTGTTCCGCAGCACCCGCCGCAGCGCCGCCTCGACCAGCCCCTCGGTGTGCACGTCGAGGGCGGACAGCGGGTCGTCCAGCACCAGCAGCGCCGGGCGACCGAGCACCGCCCGTGCCAGCGCCAGCCGCTGGCGCTGGCCCCCGGAGAGGGACAACCCCTGCTCACCCACCCGGGTGGCCAACCCCCACGGCAGGTCGTACGCGAAGTCGGCCTGGGCCAGCGCCAGAGCGGCCCGGACCTCGTCGTCGCCGGCGTCCGGGCGTCCCAGGGTGAGGTTCTCCCGCACCGACATGGAGAAGAGCGTCGGCTCCTCGAACGCCACGCCGACCAGTCGGCGCAGCGAGTCGAGCCGCAGCTCACGTAGGTCGTGACCGTCCAGCGTGATCCGACCGCCGGTCACCTCGTGCAGCCGGGGCACCAGGGAGAGCAGCGTGCTCTTGCCGCTGCCGGTGGCGCCGACCAGCGCCAGCGTCTCGCCCGGCTCGATGCTGAGGTCGATCTCGCGCAGCACCGGCGTGGTCGTGCCCGGGTAGCGGAACGCGACCCGTTCGAAGCGGAGTCGGCCGTGGACCGCGTCGCGGGGCAGGGCGAGCGCGCCGGGGGCGTCCATGATCTGCGGCGGGGTGTCCAGCACCTCCTGGATCCGGTCGGCGGCGGTGGCGGCCTCCTGGCCGTTGGCGATGATCCAACCCAGTGACTGCACCGGCCAGATGAGCATCAGTTGGAGGCTGACGAACGCGACCAGCTCGCCGATGGTGAGCGCGCCCCGCGCGGCGGCGGCCGCCCCGGCCACCAGCACCACGCCGAGGGTCAGGTTGGGCACCAGGTCGAGCAGCGCCGCGGTGTTGGCCAGCAACCGGCCCTTGGCCACGCCGGTGTCGTGCAGCGTCCGGGCGCCGCCGGCGAAGCGGGCGGCCAGCTCGACCCCCCGGCCGTACGCCTTCATGGTGCGCAGGCCCTGCGCGGTCTCCTCGACCAGGGTCGCCACGTCGCCCTGCTGGTCCTGCATCCGGCGGGACGCGGCGTGGTATTGCCGGCCGAACCGGCGGCTGATCAGCAGCAGTGGCACCGCGCTGGCCGCGACCAGCAGCCCGAGCGCCGGGTGCAGGTGGATCAGCAGCAGCACCACCACCAGGTAGGTGGTCAGGTTGAGCACCAGGAAGAACACGCCGAAGGAGAGGAATCGCCGGATCACCGAGAGGTCGCTGGTGATCCGGGAGAGCAACTGGCCGGACTGCCAGCGATCGTGGAAGCTGGCCGGCAACCGTTGCAGATGTGCGTAGACGTCGGCGCGCAGCGCCGCCTCCATGCCCACCGCCGAGGAGGACTGCACCCAGCGGCGGATGAAGATGAGCACCGCCTCGACGACGCCGAGCAGCAGCGCCAGGCCACCGAGCTGGAGCAGGCCGGCGGGATCGTGCCGGGCCACCGGCCCGTCCACCACCCGCTGCACCACCAGCGGTACGGCGATTCCGGCCGCGGTGCCGGCGAGCCCGGCGACCAACAGCCAGGCGAACTCGGTGGTGTACGGGCGCAGGTAGCGGCGCAGCCGCCAGAGGTTGTGCACGGGGTGGGGGCCCGCGGCGACCCGGGCGGCCGGGTCGCCGTCGCTCTCCACAGGCACTACCCGACGGTAGCGTCAATGGGTGTCGATGCTTGTGTCAGGTTGTTGTCAACCGCCGTTCATGACCGAGAAGCCACTTCTTCACGTCCAGCCCCCAGCGGTAGCCGCCGAGCGTGCCGTCGGTACGCAGCACCCGGTGGCAGGGCACGAACAGCGCCACGGCGTTACGGGCGCAGGCGGCCGCGGCGGCCCGCACCGCCGGCGGCCGGCCGGCCAGCGCGGCGTACCCGGTGTAGGTGACCGGGGTGCCCGGCGGGACCTCGCGCAGCACCTGCCAGGCGTGGGCCATGAACTCGCCACCGGTGCTCTGCCGCACCGGCACCGCGTCGATGGCGGTGAGGTCACCGTCCAGGTAGGACCGGACGGCCACGCTGACCGGGCCGAGGTCGGCCCGCGCTCGTAGTGGCGCCCGCAGGGTGGGGTGGACCAGGGGCAGCAGTGCCGCCGGATCGGGGGTGAAGCCGGCTGCCCGGACCTCACCGTCCGGACCGGCGATGATGCTCAGCGGGCCGGTCGGTGTGCTCAGTACGGTGCTGTCGATGCTCATGCCGCTCTCCAGAGTCTGATCGTGGCGTAGGACCGCCAGGGGCGCCAACGTTCGGCGTACGCGTCGAGGGTCTTCGAGGTGTCGGGCAGGCCGAGCGCGGTCGCGCCGCGCCGGACCGCCAGGTCGGTGGGGAGCAGGACGTCCGGGTCGCCGAAGGCGCGCATGGCCAGGTAGCCGGCGGTCCACGGGCCGATGCCGGGCAGCGCGAGCAGCCGCCGGGCGGTCTCCTCCCGGTCGCCGCCCGACGCGAGGTCCAGCTCCCCGTCGGTCACGGCCCGCGCCAGGGTGCGTACCGTCTCCCGCCGCCCGGCCGGCATCCCGAACCCCGCATCCGGCACCCCCAGCAGCTCCTCCGCGGTGGGAAAGCCGCGGAGACTCCCCGGAGGCTCACCGCGTTGGTCATGAGGCGGGCCGGGGGTTCGATCTCCGTCCGGCCCGCCGACCTCATGGTCGGTGCGGTCGCGGGCGGCCAGCAGGCGGGTGAGGGTGGTGCGGGCGGAGGTGACCGAGACCTGCTGGCCGATGATGGCGCGGACCGCCAGCTCGAAGCCGTCCACCGCACGGGGGACCCGGATGCCGGGTTCGGCGGCGACCGCCGGGGCCAGAGCCGGGTCGGCGGCGAGCGTGGCGTCGATGGCGACCGGGTCCGCGTCCAGGTCGAGCAGCCGGCGGCAACGGGCCACCGCCGGTGCCAGGTCGCGCAGGTCGGCCAGGCGCAGCGTCGCCGCCACGTGCCCGTCCGCCGGGGTCAGCGCCACCTGGCCGGCACCGTGCGGCAACCGCAACCCCCGGTGGTACGTCCCGTCGCGGACCTCCTCCACCCCGGGCAGCGCCCGCACCGAGAGGAAGTCCAGCAGCGCCCGGGCGTGCAGCGGCGGACGGTACGCCAGTCGGAGCGTGATCGTCCCCGCGCCGGCCGGCGCCTGGTGCCGGCCACGGGCCGCCCGCAGCTCGGACGGGGCGGTCGCGTACACCTCGCGGACCGTGTCGTTGAACTGCCGCACACTGCCGAAGCCCGCGGCGAACGCGATCTCGGCCATCCCGAGGCCGGTCGTCTCGATCAGGATCCGGGCGGTCTGCGCCCGCTGGGCCCGGGCCAGCGCGAGCGGCCCGGCGCCCATCTCGGCGCGCAGCATCCGGTGCAGGTGCCGCTCGGTGTAGCCGAGCCGGGCGGCCAGCCCGGGGACGCCATCCCGGTCGACCACCCCGTCGGCGATCAGTCGCATCGCCCGGCCGACCACGTCGGCGCGGACGTCCCACTGGGGCGAGCCGGGTGCGGCGTCCGGGCGGCAGCGGCGGCAGGCGCGCAGCCCGGCGCCCTGCGCCGCAGCCGCGGACGGGAAGAACCTGACGTTCCGCCGCTTGGGGGTGGTCGCGGGGCAGGACGGCCGGCAGTAGATCCCGGTCGACGTCACGCCGGTGTAGAACCAGCCGTCGAACCGCTGGTCACGGCTGTCCACTGCCCGGTAGCACCGCTCGAAGTCCATCTCCACGTCACCGATGATGCCCCGATCCCCGGGCGATCGGCTGGCGGGAATCGGACTTGGCCATGCGGGCCCCGAACACCGGCACCAACCGATGGTCCGCCCAGCGTTCAGCGGCGGCGCCGATGCGGCTGGCCGGACCGGCCGGACCGGCCGGACCGTCCGGCCCCTTCGGCCGGGTCGGGCCGGGCCACCCGCTCGACTGGGGCGGGCCTGGCGCTCAGCAGGGCCGGCCGGAACACGCCGTCCGGGTCGTACCGCCGCCACAGCCGGCGTACCCGGGCACCGGTCGCACCCGGGTAGATCCGGGCGAACGCCGCCGGGTCCGGCCGGCTCTCGAAGTTGAGGTAGGCGCCGTCGGCCCGGCCGGCGGCACCCCGCCAGGCGGCGTCCAACGCCGCGCCACCCTGCGGAGGGAACACCGAGGCGATTACCAGGGTGCTCTGGTGCCGATGCGGGTAGGCGGTCGCTTCCGGGGCGACGTCGTTGATCGCTCCGCCCACCGAGCGGAGCTGGATCACCGCCCGCCCGGTGACCGCCCGCATCACCGCCCGCGCACCGGCCTCGCCCAGCTCGGTGAACAGACCGTTGGTGGTCGTGCCCCGCTGTTGCCCGACGTTCGGGTGCAGGTGCGCGGTCGGCACCAGGGTCGGGTAGGGCAGCAGGTCGGTCCGGTGTTCGAGCACCTTCCCGATGGCCAGCAGCGGCTCCACCAGGGGCCGGGCCCGGCGCAGGCTCTCGGCGGCCACCACGGCGGTGACGGACATGAGGGCCGACCGCCCCTCCGCGAACAGCACGGCGGCCGCGGACAGCTCCCGGGGGGCCTGCGCCAGATAGCCCGCCCACTCCCGGACGGTGCGGCCGTCCGGGTGGGCCTCGATGACGAGCTGCGCCACCCCGACGTTGCGTTGCTCGGTGGCCTCGATCTCGAACGCCACCACGATCCCCGCCCCCGCACCGGCGCCCCGCACCAGCCAGAACAGCTCCGGCTCGTGCTCCGCGTCCGCGCGCACCAGCGTCCCGTCCGCGAGCACCACCTCCACGGCACGGACGCGGTCGATGGTGAGGCCGTAGGAGCGGACCAGCCAGCCGACGCCACCGCCGGTGGCCAGGCCGCCGACGCCGACGTTGCCGTGGTCACCCGAGCTGATCACCAGACTGTACGGGGCCAGCGCCGCCGCGACGTTCGCCCACCGGGCGCCGGCCTCGACCCGGACCAACCCGGACCGTTCGTCGAGAACCCGCACCCGGTTGAGCATGGACAGGTCGATGACCAGGCCACCGTTGTTGGAGGAGGCGCCGGAGAGGCCGTGTCCGCCGCTGCGGACGGCGATCGGCAACCGCTGCTCCCGCGCGTACCGGATCGCGGCGACCACCTGCGTGGCGTTCTTCGGCAGCAGGACGCCCGCCGGCGAAGCCGTCGTGGTGTACGTCGAGCGCAGCTGCGCGTACCTGCGGTCGCCTGGTGTGACGATCTGCCCGGTGAGCAAGTCGGGCACCCGGGCCAGGGCGCGGCGCAGACCGGAGGCGGGCCGGTGTCCTGAATCGGTCATGGCCCAAGAGTGGGCGGTCGCACCTGCCCCGACAAACTCGCGTTGGCCATTGAGCCTGTTCGCCGGGATGCGGGAGCGCGCCGGTTCGGGAAACAACCGCGCGAGGGTGACCGGGATCTCGGTCTGACCGCTCGCACGGCGGCTCACGGAGCTGGTGGGCGATGGCGGCCGGCCGGTCAGATCGGGCGGCAATGCCCGACCTGACCGGATCTGATCAGCTCGGCCGGCCCGGTACCCCGGGCGGACCGGGCGGACTCGGCTCGACGGTCGGACGCGCCGGCGTCGGCGTCGGCAACCCGGGTACCCCGGGCGGGCCGGGCGGACTCGGCTCGACGGTCGGACGCGCCGGCGTCGGCTCGCCGGGTACGCCGGGCGGGCTGGGTACGGCGTCCGGCGCGGACGGGGTGGGCGCGGGCAGGCTGGGCACGACCGAAGGGCTCGGGCTGGGCGCGGCCGGCCGGGGTTGGTCCGACCCGGTCCCGGCGAGGGCGAACGGGGCGGCGATCAGGACGGCCACGAGGGTGCCCACCGCCCCCATGGTCACGGTGGCACGGCGCCGGTTGCGCACCCGCCGTTCCGCTCGGCTCAACTGGTCATGCACGATCGGTGCCTCCTCGGCCAGGTCGGTGAGGGTGGAGCGGATGAGGCGCTCGAAGGGATCGGTCATCGCCGTACCTCCAGCATTGCGACCTCCGGCAGCAGCTCCCGCAGTCGGCTGACGGCCCGGTGGGTGCGGCTGCGCACCGTGCCCACCGAGCAGCCGAGCAGCTCGGCCACCCGCGCTTCGGGCAGGTCCTCGTAGTAGCGCAGGACCACCACCGCCCGCTGCGCCGGTGGCAGGTGGCGCAGTGCGGCACGCATCGCCAGCCGCACGTCCGACCCGCCGCTCGGGTCGGCGCCCACCGGTTCGTCCGCCGGGTTGAGCGGCGTCTCCCGCCACCGCCGCAGTCGCCGCCACCAGCTGATCTGCTCGCGGTACATCACCACGCGCAGGTACCCCTCGGGGTCGGCGTGCCGGATGGTTCCCCACTTCGGGATGGTCCGTGCCAGCGCCGACTGGAACAGATCCTCGGCGGCGTTGCGATCCCCGGTCAGCAGGTACGCGACCCGCAGCAACGCCGGTGTCCGGCTGGCGACGAACTCGGCCAACCGGGCGCGCTCGTCCTCGTCCACCCACCACCCCGTTTCGTTGTCACCCATACAGACGCCCCAGGTCATCCTCGCTATCCACGTTCGGTGCGGCTTTTCCGCCCGGAAGTGTCGGTCGTGGCGGGTAACGTCCGGCCACCAACTCAAGAAGGGGTGCGGTGATGGCGAGCGTGGCGGGTCGGGCGGCGGCATCGACACGGGACGCGTTCCCGCCGCTGCCCCGCGCGGTGGTGCAGTCCTTCTACCGCCGGATGCGGGCCGTGGCGCCGGCCGCCGTCGGCGCGATCGAGCGGGACCGGGCGGCCGACGTCGAGCGGGCCTTCGCCGACACCGCCTGCGGCAGGCTGGCCCGCTCACTCGACGACGCGGGCCTGCGTGCGCTCGGAATGTGGACGCACCACTGGTGCATGCGCTTCTACGACGACGACACCCGGGTTGGCCGGCGGCTGGTCCAGGAGATCGCGGTCCGGCCGGGGCTGGGCTGGACGGCCGACGAGGTGCGCTGGATGCTGCGCGAGTCGGTCTCGGCCGGCCCGGCCGCCGCCGAACGGTTCACCCTGCCTCGGGCCGCCGCCGCGCAACTGCCCCCGGAGGAACGGCCGTTCGGGGAGCTGCCCCCGGGTCACTGGCCGGAGAGCGAGCCGGCCGAGGGCCAGCGCACCGCCAAACCGGTTGAGGGGCATCCCGCCGGGTCGGAGCCGAACCGGCAGGCCGAGTCCGACCCGTCGGCTGAGCCCGCGCCGGGCCGTGTGGCCGGCAGCGAGCCGATCGGGAGGACCGCCGGGGCGATGGCCCTGGTGCCGCGTCAGCGACGCGCTGGCTGAGCTGGCATCGGTTCGCGCCGCCGTGGCCGGGGTGATTGGCCCGCGGTCGGCTGCGGCAGGATGAAGGCCGTCCCGCACCGACGGAAGGACCCGCATGCCCGCCAGCGAACCGACCATCCTCGCCACCAGCATGGGTTTCTTCCGGGGCGACCGGGGCCCCACCGACCTGCGCCCCGGTCCGGTGTTCGAGCTGGCGGCCGAGCTGGCCGAGGCCGGCCCGCAGCCGCGCATCTGCTACCTCGGGCAGGCCGTCGGGGACCAGCCCACCTCGCTGACGGCCATCTACGGCGCCTTCGCCGACACCCGTTTCCGGCTGTCGCACCTCGCCCTGTTCCCGATGCCGAACGTCGAGGACGTCCGCGCCCACCTGCTCGCCCAGGACGTGATCTGGGTCGGCGGCGGCAGCGTGGCCAACCTTGTCGCGCTGTGGCGCGTGCACGGGCTCGACGAGATCCTGCACGAGTGCTGGCAGGCCGGCGTGGTGCTGGGCGGCGTCTCCGCCGGCTCGATCTGCTGGAATGTGGGTGGCGCCACCGACAGCTTCGGCCCCCGGCTGCGCGGCTTCACCGACGGCCTGGGCTGGCTGCCGTACGGCAACGGGGTGCACTACGACAGCGAGGGTCAGCGGCGACCGTTGATGCACGAGCTGGTCGGCGACGAGACGTTGCCGACCAGCCACTGCACGGACGACGGGGTCGGGCTGGTCTACCGGGGCACCCGACTGGCCGAGGCGGTCGCCGACCGCGAGGGCGTTTCGGCGTACGAGGTCAGCCGCGGCGCGGACGGCAGCGTCCGGGAGGCGGTCATCGCCCCACGCCTGCTCGGCTGACGGCCGCCCTTCACCCCCGCCGGCACGGGCCGGCTGGAGTCGAAAACCGAGCCGCGTGGGCCGGCCCGTCCAGCACCGGCGTAAGCTGGCCCGTCGTGAGTCTCACCATCGGCATCGTCGGCCTGCCCAACGTCGGCAAGAGCACGCTTTTCAACGCGTTGACCAAGAACGACGTGCTGGCGGCGAACTACCCGTTCGCCACCATCGAGCCCAACGTCGGCGTGGTCGGGCTGCCCGACGAGCGGCTGGGCAAGCTGGCCGAGATCTTCTCCTCGCAGAAGGTGCTGCCGGCGCCGGTGTCGTTCGTCGACATCGCCGGCCTGGTCCGCGGCGCGTCGAAGGGGCAGGGCCGGGGCAACGCCTTCCTGGCCAACATTCGGGACGCCTCGGCGATCTGCCAGGTGGTGCGGGCCTTCTCCGACCCGAACGTGGTGCACGTCGACGGCAAGGTCTCCCCGGCCGACGACATCGAGACGATCAACACCGAGCTGATCCTCGCCGACCTGCAGACCCTCGACAAGGCGCTGCCCCGGTTGGAGAAGGAGGCCAAGCTCCGCAAGGACCGCCTGACAGCGGTCGCCGCCGCGAAGGCGGCCATCGAGGTGCTCGACGGCGGCACCACCCTGTACTCCGGGGCCGCCGCCGCCAAGATCGAGCTGGAGCACCTGCGCGAGCTGCACCTGCTCACCACCAAGCCCTTCCTGTACGTCTTCAACGTCGACGAGGCCGAACTGGCCAACGCCGCGTTCCTCGACGAACTGCGCGCGCTGGTCGCTCCCGCCGAGGCCGTCTTCATGGACGCCAAGATCGAATCCGAGCTGGTGGACCTGCCCGAGGACGAGGCCCGCGAGCTGCTGGAGTCGATCGGGCAGAACGAGCCCGGCCTCAACCAGCTCGTCCGGGTCGGTTTCCGCACCCTCGGGCTCCAGACGTACCTGACCGCCGGCCCTAAGGAGGCGCGGGCCTGGACCGTTTCGGTCGGCGCCACCGCGCCGGAGGCCGCGGGCGTCATCCACTCCGACTTCCAGCGCGGCTTCATCAAGGCCGAGGTGGTCTCCTACGGCGATCTGGTCGCGGCCGGTTCGATGGCGGCGGCCAAGGCGGCGGGCAAGGTCCGCATCGAGGGCAAGGAGTACGTCATGCAGGACGGCGACGTGGTGGAGTTCCGCTTCAACGTCTGAATTGGCTGGACCGGCTATCTCGGCCGCATCGATCCTGACTCCCGCCCTGTCGCTCGGCGGAACCGTCGCGGAGGCAGGACGGACCGGAGCTTGTCGGCTGCATGAGCGAAGTCGGAGATGGCGGTGACGCAGCCATGGCCGATGTGGGCGAGCCAGAGCGAGCCGTCCCGCTCGGCGACGAGCGCCTGAGACAGCGGAACGGTGTGCACGTTGCCGTCACCATCCACCGTGGAAATCGCGTCCGTGCCGATGATCAGCGAGCCCTTGTTGCCGAACCGCTTCATGAGCGTCGGCCTGACCACCTCACCTGCCGGCACGAAGCGGGTGCTGGGGCAGGAGACATCGGTGGTGCCAAGAAGATCCGGTCGCGATCCGTACGGCACGACGATCATGGCGGATGAGAGCCAGCCCGACATGACGTCCCGCGCCGCTGTCGGAGTGAGGCCAGTCAGCTCGGTGAGTGAATCGGAGTAGTAATGCTCGGTTGTGCCGAACAACTCCAGGTGGGTCGCGGGTTCGAGCTCTTGGATCGGCCGCATCCAGGCCAGCGCCTCATACGTGGGCACGAGGACCACGGGTAGGGCCAGGTTCCTAATCGCCTCCAGGTTGGCCATGTCCACCTGGTCGAGCCCTTCGTGCACAAGTCTTCGCAGCTCGGCCCAGAGCAGTTTCGCCGCGGTAGCAGCTTCGAAATTCTTGGCTTTCCTGTCGTCCTGCGGGGTGACCCTCAGACCGAGTTCGTGCCGCGTACTGTCGACGACCTCGAACATGAGTTCAGCGCCGTTGCCGAGCCCGGCCCGCTGTATTGCTTGGCCGACTCGCAACTGCAGCGCCCGCATCAGCAGAAGCGCTTCCACGCTGGGTGCGGCACCGACGACCAGCGCGACCCCGCGAACCTCATCGGCGTACCAGACCGGACCCGATTGGTGGTTCACGAGGTGTGTGCCGTGGGTGATTCGGGACCAGCGGGCAATCGAAGTCGCATCGCCCCAGGCGCTTCGGCGGTCACGGCGAGGACGGCGTTGCCGCTGGTGAAGAACCTCTCCACATGTTGTCTGATCTCGTCAGCCGTGAAGTGCCGGTAATCCACCGCGGGCCAGCGCGCCAGGCCATGTCCGCGCGACCCGAAACGCCGCGCGAGCAGTGATCCCCAGGGGTCGAGCACGCCCTCGTCGATGTTGAAGATGTCCCGGCTGTCTGCCTCGACGTCCGCGACAGCATCGGACAGGTCCTCCCGCGGAAGATCGCTGATAGCCGAGCAGATGGCGGTGAAGTGTTCCGCGATCTGCTCGGGAGTGCCGGCCGCGAGGAACGACGTCTCGTTCACCCAGGTGTCGTTCGAGTATTTCTCCGCGACGTGAGGATCGGCCCATTCCACCAGGTGCTGCACCAGATGATTCAGGCCGACGGAGTCGATCTCTTCGTCGCGGGTGCCACAGCCAAACGTCAGCGATGCGGCCAGCATGCCCGGCAGAATTCGTTGGAGGACCGTAACTCCGTCTATCTCCTCACGGTGCATGCGCGGATCGTAAGGCGGCGACCGGTCAGGCTCGTGGGCTGCCGCCGCGCGGGTGACCCGGTGCTACCGCTCGGCCCAGGCACCCAGCTCGTTGCCGCTGGGGTCGGTGAAGTGGAATCGCCGGCCACCGGGGAACTCGTACGGCCCATTGACCACCTGCCCGCCAGCGTCCTTCACCGCCTGCACCGACCGGTCGAGGTCGGCCGAGTAGAGCAGCACCAGCGGGCCGCCCGCCCGGACTGCCTGGTCCACGCGCAGGCCGCCGACCTCGGGCGCGGAGTCGCCCTGCGGGCTCCGGATGCCGGCGTACCCCGGGCCGTAGTCGTTGAACTGCCAGTCGAACGCTTCGGCGTAGAAGCGTTTGGCCTGGTCGAGGTCGGTGACCGTGAACTCCACGTAGTCGATGGCGTGGTGTTGGTGCGCAGATGACTCAGACATGCTCCGCATCGTGCCCGCCGGGTACGACATGGCCAGTGCGGCGAAGGCCCTACGTGCGCGATCACCGGTCCGGGTGGTCGTCCTCAACGCGAGGACGGTCAGCAGATGCGTCTGCTCTCGGTGGGATCTCGCCGCCGAGTAGCGCCGCCCGCAGGCGGGCGTTCTCGCGTGCGGCGCGGCGGTTCGGGCGGATGCCGGCGACGATGACGCCCACCCAGGCGAGGGCTACCAGCCCCCAGCCGATCCAGTAAACCGGGCCGTCGTTGGACCCCTCCACGACCAGGCCCACGACCAACAGGATCACCGACAGTGCCCGGACGACCAGGCGGGTCCGTCTGCTCATGGCGGGAACCTCGCTTCCGCTGACGGAGGTCGACTCCGGTCGCGTGGAGGTCGGGTGTCAGTGACACCGTGACACATCGACACCACCGGCTTCCGGCCCCGGAGTCGACCAACCGCCGCTACTCCGCTCGGTAGACGGAGATGTGGGCCGTGCTGTCCGCCTCGAACGGTCGCCGGTGCCAGTCGGCGTACCGCTCGGTGAGCCGGAGCCCGGCCTGCTGCGCCATCGCGTCGATCTGGTGCGGCCAGGCGTATCGCATCGCGAACGGCTTCAGGTGTACGCCGTCACCGTCGAAGGTGATGGTCTGCCGGATGAACCGCTGCGCCGGCCGGTCGTACCGGTGCAGCCGGATCGTCGCGGAGTCCTCGGTCACGGCGCGGACCTGCACCTGCTCGTCCCGGTCGAAGCTGCGCGGGTCGGGCACGAACGCCTCGACGACGAACGCGCCGCCGGGCGACAGCACCCGGGCGACGTTGCGGAAGCAGTCCGCCTGCCGCTCGGCGTCCACCAGGTTCAACAGCGTGTTGAAGACCAGGTACGCCAGCTGGAACTGGCCCGGCACTCCTACGTCGGCCATGTCACCGACCACCACGGGGATCTGGTCGCCGCCGGGCTTGGCCCGCAGTTGCGCCAGCATCTCCTCGGACGCCTCAATGCCCTGCACGTCGAGGCCACGCCCGGCGAGTGGCAGCGCGACCCGGCCGGTGCCGATCGCCAGTTCGAGGACCGGACCGCCGTTGGCCAGATCGGCCAGGAAATCCACGGCGGGCGCCGGGTCGGGGTTGGTGCCCTCGTCGTAGCCGGCGGCCCACAGCCGGCCGAAGAGGCCGGGATCGTCGAAGACCGACATTAGCGGCCTCCGGGGTTGGTGTCAGTGGCGCCCAGCAGCGCCGTGGTCAGGGGAACAGGTGTGCTCACGAAGTCTCGATTCCTCAGGTCGGATGACGTTCGGTCGGGGGGACTTCGCTGTGTCGGGCATGGCGGCTGCTCCCTTCGCGCGGCTGTCGAGTCAGGACAGCAGAGCCTGCCGGGCCCGGCAAGGCATTTACCTCAGCCGGGGCCACGGCAGACCGGGTTGGTCAGGAGATGTGGTGCAGGATCACGTTGTGCACGTGGTGGCTCTTCTGCGCGCCACGGAACTCCACCTCGTAGGTGTGCGTGCCGACGTGGATGGCGATCGCCCCGGTGGAGAAGAACGTGCCGCCCCAGGACTTGTTGCTGACCACGCTCACGCTGGTGATCTTCGAGTACGGGATGCTGGTGATCGCATGCCGCTTCCCGACGAACGAGCGGTCCTGGATGATCACGCGCCGGTCGGTCAGCCCGATGAACCCGGTGCCGGTGCCGACGGCGTCGTAGACGGCGATGATCTGCTCACCGTCGAGGAGTCCACTCTCGATCTGCTGGACCTGCTCCTTGCGGTCGTACGCGATGTTCGCCATGCGGACCAGGCTAGGCAACCGGCGCCAGCCGGCTGCTGTGGGCGATCACCAGGAACTCGCCGTCGCCCTGGCCGACGGGCTCGCGGTGCCAGCCGCCGTGGATCCGGTCCACGGTGAAACCCGCGGCGGCCAGGGAGTCGCGGAGCTCCGCTTCGGAGCGGAAGCGCAGCGTCGCCGCGCTGAGCAGTTCCGCGCCGTCGGCGAAGCGGTAGTGGTGGGTGAAGCTGACCGCGCCGTCGCCGTCCGGCAGCCTGATCAGCCGCCGGGCGTCAGCGGCCGGTGCCGCAGCCCAGGTCGAGGACCCGGGCGGCCGGGGTCTCGTCGACCACCGCCCGGAAGAAGTCGTCGTCCGGCCCCCACGCGCACTCGGCGTCGTAGACCTGGACCAGTCGGGGATGACCGAACTCGCCGTGTCTCATCGGTCCGCGTTGTTCGCGTCGGTCGCCGCGCGGACGAACTCCCGTACCCGGGTGGTGGTGTTGCTGGCCAGCCACACCGGGCCTCGCTCGATGGGTGGCGCGTCGTGGATCGGCACGTACGCCACGTCGGGGCGTGGGTAGTAGCGGCGGGTGTGCTCGCCCACCGGCAGCACGCCCCGGCCCATCGCCACCAGCGTCAGCATCTCGGAGAAGGTGTTCCCGGCGGGGCCCTTCGGCACCGGCCGGCCGGACGGGGTGCTCTCCGGGGTCCGGTCCCGCTTGAACTCCGCCGACGTCACCGACGGGTACTGCACCACGGGATGGTCGGCGAGCACCTCCAGCGACACGGACCGTTGCCGGGTGAGCGGGTGATCCGCGGCCACCGCCAGCATCCGGTCCTCGGACAGCAGCGCCGGGCCGTTGACCATCCCGTCGAACGGGTACGAGGCGATCAGCACGTCGGTCGAGCCGTCGAGCAGGCCGGACCGGGTGGTGGACAACTGCGCCTCGTGCACCTCCACCCGGCAGTCGGGGTGCCGTTCGGAGAACAGGGCCACCGCACGGAGCAGCACCGGCGCCGTCCACTCGCCGAGGAACGCCACCCGCAGCGTCCCGGTGACGCCCCGGCCGGCGTCGACCGCCCGGCGGACCGCCTCGTCGATCCCGGCCACGTGCGGGGCCAGGTCGTCGGCGAGTTGCCGCCCGATCGGGGTGAGCCGGACGACCCGACTGGTCCGGGCGAACAGCGGTGCCCCGATCTGGCGCTCCAGCTTCTTGATGACGTGACTGACCCTGCCGGTGCTGACCCGTAGTCGCTCGGCGGTCCGGCCGAAGTGCAGCTCCTCGGCGAGGGTCAGGAACGTCTCGACCTCGTACCGCTCCAGCACGTCGCTCCCACCGTTGACCTGTGGTCAACGATCGTAGCGGCAACCGGTCTTGGTCCGCGGCCCCCGTCGGCGGATCGTGAAGTCGGCAAGGAAACCCGCCCGATTGAGAGGCTGCGAGATGAGCATCGACGACTACCTGGCCGGCCTGGCCGGCCCGCTCCGCGAGATAGGGGAGAAGCTGACGCCCGTCATCGCGGACGCCCTGCCCGGGGCGACCGGCGCGATGTGGCACGGCCACCCGGTGTGGAGTCTGGGCGACCGGCCCGGTCAGCGCCCGGTCTGCCTGCTCAAGGGGTACGGGTCCTACGTCACCTTCGGGCTGTGGCGGGGGCAGGAGATCGCCGACCCCTCCGGGCGACTGGTGCCCGCCGCGCGGGCGATGGCGGTGGTGAAGCTGCACGGCGTCGCGGACATCGACCCGGCCCTGTTCACCGACTGGCTGCGTGCGGCGGCCGCGCTGGAGGAGGCGTGAGCGAGCGCAGCGAGCGAACCAGCAGACACGGCAGCGCGGTGCGGGTAACCGGCTTCGACCACCTGGTGCTGACCGTCACGGACGTGGAGCGGGCCCTGGACTTCTATTGCGGCCGGCTCGGGCTCGCGCCGGTACGGGTCGATGAGTGGCGGGCCGGAACCGTCCCGTTCCCGTCGGTGCGGATCAGTCCCGAGAGCATCATCGACCTCGTCCGGGGCGACCCGCAGGGCACGAACGTCGATCACTTCTGCCTGGTGGTGGCGCCGCTGGACTGGGCGCAGGTGATCGACTCGGGCGTCTTCACGGTGCTGACCGGGCCGGTCAACCGGTTCGGCGCCCGCGGCTCGGCAACCTCGATCTACGTGCGGGACCCGGACGGCAACTCGGTGGAGCTGCGCTGGTATCCGCAGGACGCCCGCGCCGGTGCTTAACGGAAAATGCCTCGCAACGAGCGGTCAGGACTCGGTGACCGCGCGGTAGGCGTCTTCGATGCGGGCCGCCAGCAGGACCTCGCCCTCGGTCAACGGTTCGCCGTTACCGTGCCCGACCCGGATCTGGGTACTGTCTGACCGGCGGCTGATCTCGGGACGAAGACGCAGCGCGTCGGCGACGACCTTCACCCGTTCAGTCAGCGCCGCGTGTTGGGTATCGTCGATCTCCAGAGTCCGTCGGATCTGCTCGCCCTCACGCGTCCAACCCGATAGCAAGGTCAACGCGTCGGAAAGGTAGTCGTGCTTGGCCCGGCTGTTGAACAGCACGCGCATAACCGCACCCCCCAAGCGCCGTTGCCGGCTTGTGGCCAAATCGTCGCCATCCCGTGTCTTGTCGGTGCCCTCTAGTCTGTCGTCGCTCGGAAGGGGTGTCCACGCCCACACTTCCGTGTTCTGTTGGCCTAGCGGACGGCGACGGTACCCAAACCGCCGATTGATCTGGCACCCTGGACGCCCGTGCGGACCGAACGGGCTAATGGTGGCGGGCAGGCCGAACGACGGGACCTGAAGGTGATCGTGGGAGCGGCGATCATCCGGGACGGGCGGGTGCTCGCCTGTGCCCGTTCCGCCCCGCCAGAGGTGGCGGGGATGTGGGAGTTTCCCGGTGGAAAGGTCGAGCCGGGGGAGGCCGAGATTGACGCGCTGGTCCGCGAGTGTGCGGAGGAACTGGCCGTACGCGTGGAGATCGGCGACCGGGTCGGCCGCAACGTGCGGATGGCGCACGGCCGCTCGGTGCTCAAGGTGTACGCCGCCCGGCTGCTGCACGACGATCAGCCGCAGGCCCTGGAGCACTCGGGGCTGCGCTGGCTCTCGGCCGACGAACTGGACTCGGTCACCTGGCTCCCCGCCGACGCCCCCATCGTGGCCGCCCTCCGCCCCCTGCTCGCGGATCCCCGGCCACCGAGCCGTTGATCATGAGGTTGGCGGGCTCGGGGAGCTCTGAAGCGCCCGCCAACCTCATGATCAACGCTGGAAAATGGGGACGGGGGCTACCGGTTGTGCCGGTAGCCCCCGTTTTGGTGGTCTTTCAGTGCTTGTCGTCCTGCTCCGGGTGGGCGAAGTTGAGGTGCTCCGGAGGCAGCGGGAAGGTCACGTCGTCGCCGAACGGCGACGGCGCGGCGGCCCGGTCGAAGGTGAGCTCGGTCAGCGGCAGCCTGCCCCGGTCGTCGACCGCCGGCGCGGTCGGGTGTGGCACCTCCCGGTGCCAGTTGACGCCGCTCTGCGCCTGCACCTCAGCCTGCGGGTCGTGCGAACCACCCGCGTGCGAGTGCATGCCACCCTGGCTCGTACTCGGCGACGTCGCCGAGCCCTGACGGGCGGTGGTCACGCTGGTCTGGGGCGTCTCGCCCCGGCGGAAGATCTTGCTACCAAGCCACACAAGGGGATCGTACCTGCGGTCGACGACCCGCTCCTTCATGGGGATGATCCCGTTGTCAGTGATCTTGATGTGCTCGGGGCAAACCTCCGTGCAGCACTTGGTGATGTTGCAGAAGCCGAGGCCCTGTTCGGCCTGCGCGTAATCCTTGCGGTCGGTCCGGGTGTCCAACGGGTGCATGTCCAGCTCGGCCGCCCGGATGAAGTATCGAGGCCCGGAGAACGCCTGCTTGTTCTCGTCGTGGTCGCGGATCACGTGGCAGACGGTCTGGCACAGGAAGCACTCGATGCACTTGCGGAACTCCTGCGAGCGCTCGACGTCGACCTGCTGCATCCGGTAGTCGCCCGGAGCCACGTCCGCCGGCGGAGCGAACGCCGGCGTCTCCCGGGCCTTCTCGTAGTTGAACGAGACGTCGGTGACCAGGTCCCGGATCACCGGGAAGGTGCGCAGCGGGGTGACCGTGACGGTCTCCTCGTCCCCGAAGGTCGACATGCGGGTCATGCAGCCCAGCCGTGGCTTGCCGTTGATCTCCATCGAGCACGAGCCGCACTTGCCGGCCTTGCAGTTCCACCGGCACGCCAGGTCGGGCGCGTCGGTGGCCTGCAGGCGGTGGATGATGTCGAGGACGACCTCGCCCTCGTTCACCTCGACCATGTAGTCCTGCAGGTCACCGCCGGTCTCGTCGCCCCGCCAGATCCGGAACTGACGCTTCGCGCTCATCGGTTGTCCGCCTCTCCAGCGTCGGGGACGAGGGCGTCGATGTCAGCCAGCTCCTCGTCGGTGAGGTACTTGGCCAGCTCCGCCCGGTCGAAGAGGCCGAGCAGCTCCGGCCGCATCTTCGGCAGCGGCTTGCGGGTCAGCCGCACGGTGTCGCCGTCCAGCGCGCAGACCAGGTTGACCTGCCGCCACTTGGGCTCCATCGCCGGATAGTCCTCCCGGGTGTGCCCGCCGCGCGACTCCTGCCGCTCCAACGCCGCCTTCGCGGTGCACTCCGAGACCACCAGCATGTTGCGCAGGTCCAGTGCCAGGTGCCAGCCGGGGTTGTAGCGCCGGCCACCGGCCGCGCTCACCTTCGCCACGCGCTCGCGCAGCTCGGCCAGCCGGCCCAGAGCGTCGGCCAGCTCGCCCTCCCGCCGGATGATCCCGACCAGATCCCCCATGACCGCCTGGAGATCCTGCTGGAGGGTGTACGGGCTCTCGCCCGTGTCCCGCTGCAGCGGGGCCAGCGCGGTCTCCACCGCGGCCTCGACCGCGTCCACGGCCACCTTCGGCCGGGCATCCAGCCCGTCGGCGTAGCTGGCCGCGTGCCCACCCGCCCGCTTGCCGAAGACCAGCAGGTCGGACAGCGAGTTGCCGCCCAGCCGGTTGGAGCCGTGCATACCGCCGGAGACCTCACCGGCGGCGAAGAGCCCCCGAACGTGGCCGAAGGCGGCACCGGAGTCCGGGTCCACCTCGACACCACCCATCACGTAGTGGCAGGTCGGCCCGACCTCCATCGGCTCGGCGGTGATGTCGACGTCGGCCAGCTCCTTGAACTGGTGGTACATCGAAGGCAGCCGCCGGCGGATCTCGTCGGCCGAGCGCCGGCTGGCGATGTCCAGGAAGACGCCGCCGGCGGGGGAGCCCCGACCGGCCTTGACCTCGCTGTTGATCGCGCGGGCCACCTCGTCGCGGGGCAGCAGCTCCGGCGGACGCCGGTTGTTGTCCGGGTCGGTGTACCAGCGGTCCGCCTCCTCCTCGGTCTCCGCGTACTGCTTGCGGAAGACGTCCGGGACGTAGTCGAACATGAACCGCTTGCCGTCGGAGTTCTTCAGTACGCCGCCGTCGCCGCGTACCGATTCGGTGACCAGGATGCCCTTCACCGACGGCGGCCAGACCATGCCGGTCGGGTGGAACTGGAGGAACTCCATGTTGATCAGAGTCGCCCCGGCGCGCAGCGCCAGCGCGTGCCCGTCCCCGGTGTACTCCCAGGAGTTCGAGGTGACCTTGTAGGAGCGCCCGACGCCGCCGGTCGCCAGCACCACGGCCGGCGCCTCGAAGAGGACGAACTCCCCGGACTCCCGGTAGTAGCCGAACGCGCCGGCGACCCGGTCACCGTCCAGCAGCAGCTCGGTGATGGTGGTCTCGGAGAACACTTTGATCCGGGCGTCGTACGAGCCGAACTCCCGGTGGTCCTCCTGCTGGAGCGAGACGATCTTCTGCTGGAGGGTGCGGATCAGCTCCAGGCCGGTCCGGTCACCGACGTGCGCCAGCCGGGGGTACTCGTGACCGCCGAAGTTCCGCTGGGAGATCTTGCCGTCCTTGGTGCGGTCGAAGAGCGCACCGTACGTCTCCAGCTCCCAGATCCGCTGCGGCGACTCCTTCGCGTGCAGCTCGGCCATCCGGAAGTTGTTGAGGAACTTGCCGCCGCGCATGGTGTCGCGGAAGTGCACCTGCCAGCTGTCACGGCTGTTCACGTTCCCCATCGCGGCGGCCGCGCCGCCCTCGGCCATCACCGTGTGCGCCTTGCCGAAGAGCGACTTGGAGATGATCGCGGTCTTCTTGCCGGCGAGCCGGGCCTCGATCGCCGCCCGCAGGCCGGCGCCGCCGGCCCCGATCACGACGACGTCGTAGTGGTGTCGTTCGATTCGCGTGGTAGTGGTCATGTCGGGGGCCCTTTAGTTGATGAACCGCAGGTCGGGGAACCAGTCCGCGGCGATCGCCATGATGTAGAAGTCCGTCAGCGCGAGCGTGCCGAGGGTGATCCAGGCGAGCTGCATGTGCCGGACGTTCAACGCCGAGATGAAGGTCCAGGCCCGATAGCGCACCGGGTGCTTGGAGAAGTGCTTGAGCCGACCGCCGATGATGTGCCGGCAGGAGTGGCAGGAGATGGTGTACGCCCAGAGCATCACCACGTTGACCAGCAGGACGATGTTGCCCAGACCGAAGCCGAAGCCCTTCGGCGAGTGGAAGGCGAGGATCGCGTCCCAGGTGTTGATCAGCGAGATGATCACGGCGGCGTAGAAGAAGTAGCGGTGCAGGTTCTGACCGAGCAGCGGGAAGCGGGTCTCACCGCCGTACTCCTTGTGACCGTCCGGCACGGCGCAGGCCGGCGGGGACAGCCAGAACGACCGGTAGTACGCCTTGCGGTAGTAGTAGCAGGTGAGCCGGAACAGCAGCAGGAACGGCAGGGTCAGCGCCGCGTCCGGAATGATCCACCAGCCGGGCAGGAACCGGCCGAAGTGCGAGGCGCCCTCCACACACCGCTCGGTCACACACGGGGAGTAGAACGGGGTCAGGTAGTGGAACTCGTCCACCCAGTAGTAGTCGTGCATGAAGACCCGGACCGTCGCGTACGCGATCCAGGCGCTCAGCCCGATCACGGTGATCAGCGGGGCGAACCACCAGCGGTCGGTACGCAACGTCTTCGCCGCGATGGCGGCGCGCGCCCGCGCTCCCCGCGGCCTCGTTGCCGTTGATGTCATTCGAGTCGTCTCCTCGACGGGCCCGTACGGGCGGGCTGATCTTCTCCGGTCGGCACGCGGACCGGCGAACCCGCACCCGCTGCCACGTCATGCGCACACCAACAACCACGCCGGATCGACCGGCGCAGCTAAGTGACACACGTTACGCCGATCTTTGCGAGCCGTCCCCGCAAGGGACCGTCCCGTGTGTCCGACCTGCGGAAAAGCCCTGGTAAGCCGGTCAATGGCGCGGTGTTAAGAACGTCACTGTCCCGCCCCGCCCGCTCAGCCGGAGGCACCCCCGGTGAAGTGCCACGACGCCAGTCGCACCGGTGGCGCCGCCCACCAGGCACCGTCCACCCGGTCCGGTTGGCGTACCGGCCGCGCGCCCAGCCCGAGCACCGCGCCCGGCCCGAGCGCCCGCGGGTACGACTCGGTGAACCGCAGATCGCGGACCGCCCGCACCACCGTGCCGTCCTCGACCAGCCAGACGCCGTTGCGGGTCAACCCGGTGACGACGAGGCTCTTCGGGTCTAGCACCCGCGTGTACCAGAGGTCGGTGACCAGCAGCCCCCGACGTACGCCGGCGACCAGCGCCGCGGTGTCCGAGTCGACGACGGCGCCGGCCGCCGCGCCGGTGGTGCTCCGGCCCACCGGGCTGGCCGGGCCGGCCACCGCGCCGGACAGGCGCAGGTTGCGGGCCATCGGGCCCCAGGTGGCACCGCCCGCGACCGCGTGCCCGGTGGACTCCGCGCCCGCCTCCACGGCGGTGCGCCGGTCGTGTGCCACCGCCCGGGTGGTGCCCGCCTCGACCAGGGTCAGCGCCCGCCGGCCGGTGCCCTCGGCGTCGAACGGCAGCCCCGACGCGCTCAGCGGGTCGTCCACCAGGGTCACCGTCCGGTCGAACTGGTCCGCCCCCGGCTCGGCGAAGGACTGCCGCTCGGCGTACCGCTTGCCGTTGAAGCCGTACCAGGAGAGGTTCTGCAGCAGGTCCGCCACGGCGGCCGGTTCGAACACCACCTCGTAGTGCCCCGGTGGCAGCTCGATCGGGTCGGCCGCGGCCTGGGCCTTGGCAGCGGCACGTCCACCCAGCTCGGCGCCGTCGATGTCGGACAGCCGGTCGGCGCAGTGCCGGGCGACCCCGTCCGCGCCGGCCTGGCGGGCGATGCCGTCCATCGCCGCCTCCACCGAGCGGCCGTGCGCGGTGTGCCCCGCCGAGTTGGCGTACGCCGACGAACGGTGCCCGGTGCGGCAGTAGCCCGCCGTGCTGAGACTCCCGGCGGCGGCCACGAACGCGCGGACCCGGTCGGCCCGCTGATCCGGCTCGGCGTGCGCGGTGGCCTCGTCCACGGGCGGGGCGAGCGGCGCGGGCGTGGGCGGGGCCAGCCCCGGCCAGCCCGGGTCGGGCGGGCAGAGCCGTGCCGCGGCCAGGGTGCGCTCGACCAGCGCGCGCAACCCGTCGGCGGTGACTACGCTGCCGCTGCCGGCGGCGGTCCGCCCGTCCACGTGCACCCGCAGCCGGATCCCGACGGTCGACTCGGCGACGTTCTGGTGGATGGCCGAGTTGGCGAACCGGGTCAGCGCCAGATCGGCGCGGGTCACCACCGCCTCGGCCTGCGCGGCCGGGCCGCCGAGACGCCGGACCAGCTCGATGACCTGCCCGGCAAGCTCCAGCTCCGTCGGCCCACTCATGCCGACACCCCCACTCGGACGTTGCGGAAGCGCGCCGGCGCGGCCGGATGGCCGGTGTGCCCGGTCTGGCCGGGCTGGCCCTTGCCGCAGTTGGGCGTCCCCCAGGGCACCGTCTCGCCGGAGAGCATGTCCATCGAGCGCCAGAAGAGCGGGCCGATCCCGGTGTAGGTGGGGTTGCGCAGCATCCGCCCGCGCCGACCCTTCTTGATCTCCCAGCCGACCTCGCAGCCGAACTGGAAGTTGAGGCGCTTGTCGTCGATCGACCAGGATCGGTTGAGGTCCATCAGCACCCCGTCGTCGGTGGCCGCGATGATCTCGTCCAGCGTGTGCGGGCCCGGTTCCAGGCCCACGTTGGTCATCCGCACCATCGGCAGCCGGGCCCACCCGTCGGCGCGTACGCTGCCGCCGTAGTCCAGGCTGGCCATGGCCGCCGAGTCCCGGCCGGCGAGCACACCCACCCACCGCCCGTCGCGGACCGCGTCCCGCTTGACCGCAGGGGAGCCCTCGTCGTCGAAGCCGAAGCTGCCCAGCGCGCCCGGGATGGTCGGGTCGATGGTGATGTTCATCAGTTCGGAGCCGTAGCGCAGCGAGCCGAGCTGGGCCAGGTCCAGCCAGGACGTGCCGGCGAACGCGGCCTCCCAACCGAGGATCCGGTCCAGCTCGATGGCGTGCCCGACCGACTCGTGGATCTGCAGGGCCAACTGCTCGCCGCCGAGGATCAGATCCGTCTCGCCGGCGGGGCACGGCGGTGCGGTGAGCAGCGCCCGGGACTCCTCGGCGATCTGCGCGGCGTGGGCGGCCAGGTCGAGCGACTCGACCAGCTCCCAACCGGTGGTGCCGTACTGCCCCCGGTAGCTGGGCCAGGAGCGACGCTGCGTCTCGCCGTCACCGATCGAGGTGGCCGAGATGCCGCCGCCGCACTCGCGGATCCGCTGGTCGATCCGGTGGCCCTCGCTGGAGACGAACCACTTGGCGGTGTCCCAGATCTGGTACAGCCCCTCGGCCAGGTCGGCGCCGTGCTCGGCCATCGTGCGGGTCGCGCCGACCAGCAGGTCGCCCTTGTCCGACAGGGGCACCCCGAGCGGATCGATCTGGCAGCCCGAGGACCAGCTCGCGGTGACCGCCTCGACCGGCACCAGGTCGACCGGCGGGCCGGGCACCCGCGCGCTCGCCGTGGCGATCCGAGCCGCACGCCGGCCGGCGTCGCGGGCGGCGGCGTCCGAGAGATCGGGTACGGCATGGAAGCCCCAGCTCGCCCCGACCAGCGCGCGGACGCCGATCCCGATGCTCTCGTCCTGGGTCAGCTCCTCCACGTCGCCGTTGCGCGCGGTCATCGACTCGTAGCGGCGGTGCATCACCCGGGCGTCGGCGTATCGGGCGCCCGCGTCGAGGGCGGCCTGAACGGCGGCGGTGGCCGCGTCGAACTCGGTCATGCGACCGACCCTAGGCCAGCCGACCGACGCCCGTCAGGGGAGCAGATCCTCCGGCCGGATGGTGGCCCGCACGGGCTCCGTCAGCTCCAACACCTCGCCGGCCTTGGTCGTCGACCGCTGCACGTAGTGGGAGTTCTGCCGTTGAGAGAGGTGCATCGTCAGGGTCTCCTGCTCGACGAGCAGGTACCACTCGATCCCGGCGGCGGCGTAGACGTGCGGCTTCAGCACCCGGTCGATGATCGCGGTGTGTGGCGCGGCGATCTCTCCGACCAGGAGGACGGCGCTGGCCGGCACACAGGCTGCGGTGAAGTCGAGCTCCGCCGTAACCACCAGGTCGGGATTGAGGATCCGCGTCGCGCCCAGCTTCAGGTTGATGACCGATAGCAGGGTGCGATCTGGGGCGGCACACCCGGATTTCAAGGCTGTTGCCAGGGCACCGACGATCACCTGGTGGATGACGGTCGGCGGTGGTCCGATGAGCAGTCCGCCGTCGAGGAGTTCGATTCGGCAGGCCGTCTCACCGAGGGCGAGGTAGTCCGGTTCGGTCCAGGGCAGCGGGTGGTCGGCAATTCCCGTGGGTAGCACCTGCCAAGTGCAGCTGAGGTGGCGTCACCGAGGTCGCACCTGAGGTGCGAGCACGGCATGAATGGCCATGGATGGCGAGGTGAGGGGTGTTCAGGCCGATGCCGACTCGTTACGCTCGGGCCCGCTGACAGGTGCCGACTTTGTAGCTTATTTTCACCCTCGGGACTTTCCTGTAAGTTCTCTTCGTCACTGAGGGAGGCGGCCGTGGACAGCTCGGATCCGGCGCCGTCCGGGGAACCGGACGATCGTCCCACCGTGCCGGTGCAGCGCTCCGACCAGGACGCCTACCTGCGGGTGACCGACCTGCGGGTCCGGTTCGACACCGAGGACGGCGTGGTGCGCGCGGTCGACGGGGTGTCGTTCGCCGTCGAACGGGGTCGCACCCTCGGCATCGTCGGCGAGTCCGGCTCCGGCAAGAGCGTCACCTCGCTGGCCATCCTCGGCCTGCACGACCCCAAGCGGACGACCATCACCGGCGAGATCTCGGTCGGCGGCCGGCAGGTGGTGGGCCTCGGAGACGAGGAGGTACGCCGGCTGCGCGGCCGCGACATGGCGATGATCTTCCAGGACCCGCTCTCCGCGCTGCACCCGTACTACACCGTGGGCCGGCAGATCGCCGAGGCGTACCGGGTGCACCACCCGAAGGCCAGCCGGCGAGAGGCCCGCCAGCGGGCGGTGGACATGCTGGACCGGGTCGGCATCCCACAGCCGGCGCGTCGCTTCGACCAGTACCCGCACGAGTTCTCCGGCGGTATGCGCCAGCGGGCGATGATCGCCATGGCGCTGGTCAACGACCCGGCCCTGCTGATCGCCGACGAGCCGACCACCGCGCTGGACGTCACCGTGCAGGCGCAGATCCTGGACCTGCTCGCCGACCTCCAGGCCGAGTTCCACTCCGCGATCATCCTGATCACCCACGACCTCGGCGTGGTCGGCCAGGTCGCCGACGAGGTGCTGGTGATGTACGGCGGTCGCGCCGTGGAGCGCGGCAGCGTCGAGCAGGTGCTCCGCTCGCCGCAGCACCCGTACACCTGGGGGTTGCTCTCCAGCGTGCCGTCGCTGCACGGCGACGCGGACGCGGACCTGCTGCCGATCCAGGGCAACCCGCCCAGCCTCATCAACCTGCCGCCCGGCTGTGCCTTCCACCCGCGCTGCCGGTACGCGGACCGCCCCGGGGACCGGGCCCGCACCGAGGTGCCCGAGCTGCGCCCCGCGGGCGCGACCGGCTCAGCCGGCGCTGACGGCCACCTGGTCGCCTGCCACCTGACCGCCGAGGAGCGCACCACGCTCTACGCCGAGGACGTCGCATCCGTGGGGGTGGCCCGATGAACGATCAGCCGCTGCTGCGGGTACGCGGCCTGACCAAGCACTTCCCGGTACGCCAGGGGCTGCGCGCCACCGGTCTGGTGCAGGCGGTGGACGGGCTCGACTTCGACGTGCGCCCGGGCGAGACGCTCGGCCTGGTGGGGGAGTCCGGCTGCGGCAAGACCACCACCGGTCGAATGCTGGTGCGGTTGCTGGAGCCGACCGCCGGCAGCATCGAGTTCGATGGGCGGGACATCACGCACGCCGGCCGGCGCGAGCTGCGCCCGCTGCGCCAGGACCTTCAGATCATCTTCCAGGACCCGTACGCCTCCCTGAACCCCCGGCACACGGTGGGCCGGATCGTGGCGATGCCCCTGCAGGTCAACGGGATCAAGCCGCCGGGCGGGATCAAGGCCCGGGTGCAGGAGCTGCTGGAGCTGGTCGGGTTGAACCCGGAGCACTACAACCGGTACCCGCACGAGTTCTCCGGTGGCCAGCGACAGCGCATCGGCATCGCCCGGGCGCTGGCCCTGCGGCCCAAGCTGATCGTCGCCGACGAGCCGGTCTCGGCGCTGGACGTCTCGATCCAGGCGCAGGTGGTCAACCTGCTGCGGGACCTGCAACGGGACCTGGGCCTGGCGTTCGTGTTCATCGCCCACGACCTGGCCGTGGTCCGGCACTTCTGTCAGCGGGTCGCGGTGATGTACCTGGGGCGGATCGTGGAGATCGGCGACCGGGCGGACATCTACGAGCGTCCGCAGCACCCGTACACCCGGGCGCTACTCTCGGCGATCCCGGACGTCACCCGGCTCGGCCCGGGGGGCCGGATCCGGTTGACCGGCGACGTGCCCACCCCGCTCGACCCGCCGTCGGGCTGCCGGTTCCGCACCCGCTGCTGGAAGGCGCAGGACATCTGCGCCACCGAGGAGCCGGCGCTGGTGCCGCGCGACGGCGGCGACCAGGCCACCGCTTGTCACTTCCCGGAATCGGGAGGGGCCCCCGCAGGGGAGGCCGCCGACGCGATCGTCGAGGAGGTGTCGCCGTGAGCCTGTCCCCGGTGGAGGGTGTGGCGCTGGCCGAGATCGAGTCCGGCACGGGCGCGGGCGGTCCGGAGGTCAAGGGTGTGGTCGGCCGCTCGCCCGGCCAGCTCGCCTGGCTCCGGCTGCGCCGCGACCGTACGGCCATCGTCAGCGGCGCGCTGCTGATCTTCTTCGTTCTGCTGGCGCTCGCCGCCCCGCTGGTCGAGATGGTCTACGGGGTCGGCCCCCGTGACCAGTTCCAGAAGCTGTTGGACAACTTCGGCATGCCGTTGGGCTACGCCGGCGGTGTCACCGGGGACCACTGGTTCGGTCTGGAGCCGGGGCTGGGCCGGGACATCTTCATCCGGTTGATCTATGGGCTGCGGACCTCGCTCTTCATCGCGTTCGCCGCGGCCCTGATCACCGCGACGATCGGCATCGTGCTCGGCGCCCTCGCCGGCTACCTGGGCGGCTGGCTCGACGCGGTCATCAACTGGATCACCGACCTGACCCTGGCCATGCCGTTCCTGATCATCGCGCTGGCGCTCACCCCCACCCTGACGCTGCGCTTCTACGGCGAGCGGGGGCAGGTGTCGGCGGCCTTCGGGGTGGGCGTGCTGATCGCCGTATTCGCCATCTTCGGCTGGACCAGTACGGCCCGACTGGTGCGTGGGCAGGTGATCGCGCTGCGCGAGCGGGAGTTCGTGGAGGCGGCCAAGGCCAGCGGCGCCGGGCTCGGGCACATGCTCTTCCGGCAGTTGCTGCCGAACATCTGGGCGCCGATCCTGGTCTCGTTCTCGCTGGCGGTGCCGCAGTTCATCACCAGCGAGGCCGCGCTCTCGTTCATCGGCGTCGGCCTCAGCGACGAGACCCCGAGCTTCGGCCGGATGATCTACGACAGTCTGGACTTCCTCCAGACCGACCCGGCGTACGTGTTCTTCCCGGGCATCACGATCTTCGCGCTGGTGTTCGCCTTCAACCTTTTCGGCGACGCGTTGCGTGACGCGCTCGACCCGAAGTCGTCCCGGTAGGGGTTTCCATGGCGCGATTTCTGATCAAGCGGCTCTTCTCCGCCACGCTGACCCTCTTCGCGGTCAGCGTGCTGACCTTCCTGATGTTCTTCGCCCTGCCACGCGACCCGGTCACCGGCATGTGCCCGAAGAACTGCAACCCGGAGCGGCTGGAGCGGGTCCGGACCGAGTTGGGCCTCAACGACCCGCTGATCAGCCAGTACGCCGGCTACATGAAGGGCATCGTGGCCGGACGGGACCTGGGCAGCGCCCAGGGCGGCCGGTGTGACGCGCCCTGCCTGGGCTGGTCGTACGTCACCAACGAGGCGGTCTCGGACACCATCGCCCGGGTGCTGCCGGTGACGCTGAGCATCGTGATCCCGGCGGCCATCCTCTGGCTGCTGCTCGGGGTTGGTCTGGGCATGGTCTCCGCGCTGCGCCGGGGCACCTGGCTGGACCGGCTGGCGATCGGCTTCTCCCTGACCGGCGCCTCGTTGCAGCTCTACTTCGTGGGCGCGGTGCTGCTGCTGGTGTTCGTCTACAACCTGCGGTTGCTGCCGGTGCCCAGCTACACCTCGATCTTCGACAGTCCGGCGAAGTGGGCCAGTGGGCTGGTGCTGGCCTGGGTCGCGCTGGCCTTCCTGTTCTCGGCCATCTACGCCCGGCTGTCCCGGGCGCAGATGCTGGAGACGTTGTCGGAGGACTTCGTCCGCACCGCGCGGGCCAAGGGCCTGGCGAAACCCAAGGTGTACGGGCGGCACGCGCTGCGCGCGGCGATCACCCCGGTGGTGACGATCGCCGGCCTGGACGTCGGTGGCGCGCTCGGTGGCACCGTCATCACCGAGACGACCTTCGGCATCCAGGGGCTGGGGCGTACCGCGGTGGATGCGGTGCGCTCGGGCGACCTGCCCACCATCATGGCCACCGTGCTGATCGCGGCCGTCTTCGTGGTGCTGGCGAACGTGCTGGTGGATCTGCTCTACGCGGCCATCGACCCGCGGGTCCGGCTGCGCTGAACCCGGCCGTTGATCTGGGTGTCCACCACCCGGATGGCGGCGAAATTTATCGACAACTGTTACACAATTCGTAGGTTTTCTTCTTTACGATCCTCGAGACGTCGGCGGTTCTCGCCCCGACGGACCGCACGGCACATTGATGAAGGAGGTACTTCATGCGACCACGCGTGGCGGCCGCCGTAGGCGGCGCGATCGCTCTGGTTGTGGCATTGGGTGCGTGCTCGGAGAACACGGGCGAGGGCACCACGGTGGACACCGAGCGGAAGCAGACCGGGGTCATCGCGACCGACCCCAAGGACTCCCAGGGCCCGGCGGCCGAGGTGAGCGGCGCCCAGAAGGGCGGCACGTTCACCATCATCCGCGAGACGCCGATCTCCCACCTGGACCCGCAGCGGACGTACTCGTTCGCCGGTCTGATGGCGAACCCGCTCTTCGCTCGCTACCTGACCACCTGGAAGGACGACGGCAAGGGCGGCCTCGTTCTCGTCGGTGACCTGGCCGAGACGCCGGGCACCAATGTCAACAAGGACTGCAAGGTCTGGGAATTCAAGATCAAGGACGGGGTGAAGTTCGAGGACGGCCGCCCGATCACCTCCAAGGAGATCGCGTACGGCATCGCCCGCTCCTTCGACCCGGACCTCTCCGGTGGCCCGACCTACATTCAGGAGTGGCTGGCCGACACCGCCCAGTTCGACACCAAGTGGGACTTCAAGAAGAACAAGACGTCGCTGCCGCCCGGGCTGACCACGCCGGACGAGAAGACGCTGCGCTTCGAGTTCGCCAAGCCCCGCTGTGACCTGCCGTTCGCGGTCTCGCTGCCGACCACCGCGCCGCTGCCTCCGGACAAGGACACCGGCGTCAACCTGGACCAGAAGCCGTTCTCCTCCGGTCCCTACAAGATCGCCAAGAACCAGACCGGCGTACAGCTCACCCTGGACCGCAATCCCAACTGGGACCCGGCCACCGACGCGGTGCGCCACCAGTACCCGGACCAGTTCGTGTGGAGCTTCGGCCCGACCGCGGACGCCGCCAACAACCGGGTGATCGCCGACAACGGGGCCGACCAGAGCGCGCTGGCCTGGAACTACGTGCCGGCCTCGCTGGTCGCCAAGGTGGCCGGGGACGCGGCGCTGAAGTCCCGCACCATCCTCTCCCCGACGCCGAGCACCAACCAGCTCCTGATCAACAACCAGCGGGTCACCGACCTGAAGGTCCGCCAGGCGCTCAACTACGCCATCGACCGGGAGGGCCTGATCAAGGCGATGGGCGGGCAGACCATCGCCGCGCCGCTGACCACGCTGATGCCGCCAGCCACGATCGGCTTCAAGGCGTACGACGCGTACCCGGCCGGTGCGAACGGCAACGTCGACAAGGCCAAGGAGCTGCTCGGCGGAAAGACGCCGGAGCTGGTCCTCGGCGTCGCCGACAACTCGACGGAGCAGCAGCAGGGCGCCCAGCTCAAGGCCAACCTGGAGCGGGCCGGCTTCAAGATCACGCTTCGCAACATCCCGGACGACGCGAAGCTCGACGAGGTCAAGAAGAAGAACAACCCCTGGGACCTGTACATCGGCAACTGGGCGGCGGACTGGCCGAGCGGCGCGTCGATCCTGCCGGTGCTCTACGACGGCCGCACCATCAAGGCCGAGGGCAACAGCAACAGCGCGTACTTCAACGACCTGGCGGTCAACACCGAGATCGACCGGATCCTCGCGCTCGAGCCGGGCGCTCAGGGGCCTGAGTGGGCCAAGCTCGATGAGCGGATCATGAAGGAGCAGGCCCCGGTGGTGCCGCTCTTCGTCGACGTGGCCTACGCGGTGCACGGGTCCAAGGCGGGTGGCGTCTTCATCTCCAGCGTCTTCGGCTACCCGTCGTTTGTCGACGCGCACGTCAAGCCGTAAGTCACATCGCAGGCAGGCAGGGTCCCCTCCCGACAGCGTCGTCGGAAGGGGGCCCTTGCCGTTCACACCGAACAGGTGCCCCAACGACGATCACCCAGCTCGCTATCGCCCTCGGGGTTTCTGAACACGACAGTTCACAGCAGGTGGGTACGGAGGAAATCGAGTTCCAGAGGGAGCAGGCGCTCCGCGGTGCCGTTCGCGGCCATGTGGGTGGCGCCGGTCAGCGGCAGCACGGCGTGCGGCCGGCCGGTGTTCAGCAGGGCCGCGGAGAGCCGGAGCGTGTGCGCGGCCACCACGTTGTCGTCGGCCAGGCCGTGCACCAGCAGCAACGGCCGGGCCTGGTCTGGACCGGTGACCGGCTCGGCGGCCAGCTCGACCAGCGAGTGGTGCGCGTAGATGTCCGCCCCGTCCTCCGGCATCCCGAGGTAGCGCTCGGTGTACGCGGTGTCGTACAACGCCCAGTCGGTCACCGGAGCGCCGGCGATCCCGCACCGGAACAGCTCCGGGTGGCGTAGCACCGCCAGCCCGGCCAGCCAGCCCCCGAACGACCAGCCGCGCACCCCCACCCGGCCCAGGTCCAGGTCGGGGTGCTTGCCGGCGAGCGCGGTCAGCGCGTCGATCTGGTCGGTCAGGATCACGTCGGCCACCCGCCGGTGGATCGCCTTCTCGAACGACGGGGCCACTCCCGGCGTACCCCGGTTGTCGATGGTGACCACCGCGAACCCGGCGTCGGCCCACCACTGCCGTTCCAGCCAGGCGGCCCGGGCGGCCACGACCTCCTGGTGCCCCGGACCGCCGTAGACGTCCAGCAGCACGGGCAACCGCCGGCCCGTCACGTGGTTGTCCGGGTAGAGCACCGCCGCCGGCAGCCGCCGGTCGGTCACCCGTTCCAGCAGCGGCAGTGGCGAATACGGAGGGGTGGCGGCCAGCGACCGCAGCTCGGCCAACTCCTGGTCGCCGCGGCGGACCGTCCACCGCACCCCGGCGTGGTCCAGCGAGGCGACCCCGACGACCAGCACGTCCCCGCCGACGGCGGCGGTGTGCCAGCCGGAGTCGGTGGTGAGCCGGCGGGCGTCCACCCCGCCGCCGATGGTGGTGCGGACCCGGAACAGGTGCCGCTCGCTCGGCTCGCCATCACTCGCCTCGACCAGCAGGTCGGCCGGGCCGGTGCCGGCGGGGAGCCGGCCCACCACCCGCCGCACGTACAGCGACGGCGGGGTGAGCAGGGTGCCGTCGGCGAACAGGCACCGCGCGTCGTACCCGTCGTGGGCCAGCTCGCCACCGACCAGCACCCGGCCGTCCGGCAGGTGCGCCGGTGTGCCGGCGATCGGCTCGACCCAGCGCGGATCGGCCAGTTCGGCGTGCACCTGCGTCTCACCGGTCCGGGGGTCCACCGCGAGCACCAGGCCGTGCTGCTGCGAGCGGCGCAGCACGGTGATCAGCGGGCTGCCCTCGGCCCAGCTGACCCCGGTCAGGTACGGGTAGGTCTCCCGGTCCCAGTGCACGTCGACCCAGCCGTCGTCCAGGTCCAGCAGGTGCAGGCTGACCTCCGCGTTCGGCCCACCGGCCCGGGGGTACGCGACGGCGGTCGGCGGGCTCGCCGGATCGGCCGGGTCGTGCAGGTGCCAGCGGTCCAGCCGGGACTCGTCGACCCGGGCCGCGAGCACCGAGCCGCCGTCCGGCGCCCACCAGTAGCCCCGGAACCGCCCGAACTCCTCGGCCGCGATGTGCTCGGCCAGCCCCCAGCTCACACCGGCGTCCTCGCCGGCCAGCAGGGTGTCGGTGCCGTCGGCGTCGATCACCCGGAGCTCGCCCCGGCGGATGCCCTCGGCCGCGTCGGTCACGTACGCCAGCCGCTGCCCGGTCGGGTCCGGCCGTGGGTCCAGCACCGGGCCGACGGTGGCCACCTCCACCACGTCGCCGTGCACCAGGTCGGCCCGGAACAGCCGGCCGGCGAGCGCGAACACCGCCACCCGGCCGGCGGCGTCCAGGGCGTACGAGCCGATGCCGGCGGCGCTGAGCCGCAGCCGCTCGCGTAGCGCGCGCTCACCGGGGGAGAGCGCCCCGGCGTTGCCGTCGGCGCCCAGCAGGGTGGCCGGGTCGGCGACCAGCCGCTCCTCGGCGGTGGCCACATCGAGCAGCCAGAGCGCGTCCGCCGGATCCTCCGGGCCGCCGGAGCGCAGGAAGATCACCCGGGAGCCGTCCTCGGCCACGGAGACAGCACGCGGCGCGCCGTGGCTGAACCGGCGGGTGCGGGCGGCCAGCTCCGGAAAGTCCACAGGCCAAATCGTAGAGCCGCGCCGGGCGTGATGTGGCCGACCTGGGCGGACGCGTCTACGGCCGCGGGCCGGAACCGCCGGTTAGAGTGATCGTCGTGACGATGCTGCCCGACCGCCGCCTGCTGCTGGTCCACGCGCACCCCGACGACGAGTCGATCGGCACCGGCTCGACGATGGCCCACTACGCCGCCAACGGCGCCCACGTCACGCTGGTGACCTGCACCCTCGGCGAGGAGGGCGAGATCCACGTGCCGGAGCTGGCCCAGCTCGCCGCCGCTGGGGCCGACCAGCTCGGCGGGTACCGGATCGGGGAGCTGGCCGCCGCGTGCGCCGAGCTCGGCGTCACCGACCACCGCTTCCTCGGCGGCGCCGGCCGTTACCGCGACTCGGGGATGATGGGGCTCGCGACCAACGAGCACCCCCGCGCCTTCTGGCAGGCCGGCCTGGACGAGGCCGCCGGGCACCTGGTGGAGGTCATGCGGGAGGTCCGCCCGCAGGTGCTGATCACGTACGACCCGAACGGCTTCTACGGCCACCCCGACCACATCCAGGCGCACCGGGTGGCGATGCGCGCCGTCGAGCTGGCCGCCGCCGAGGGCTGCGCCCCCGCCAAGGTCTACTGGACGGCCATGCCGCGCAGCGTGCTGGAGGCCGGAATGACGCACTTCGCCGAATCCTCGGACAACCCGTTCGCCGGCATCCAGGACATCGCCGACCTGCCGTTCGGCACCCCAGACGACCAGATCGCCGCCCGGATCGACGCGACGGAGCAGCACACCGTGAAGGAGGCCGCGATGCGGGCGCACGCCACGCAGATCCCGGCCACCTCCTGGCTCTACTCGATCGCCGGCAACTTCGGCGGCGAGTTCATGGGCGTGGAGTTCTTCACGCTCGCGGTCGGCGAGAAGGGCCCCGGCGCCGGCCGGTACGGCTGGGAGGAAGACCTCTTCGCCGGGCTGTCCGAGGAGGGCGCCCCGGACCGGCTCCCGGTCGTCGCGGCCGGTCTCCGATGACCCTGCCCGTCGCCCCGATGTCGGTCGTGCAAGGCCAGGACGCCCCGCCCCCGGCGGGGCCGCCCCCGCGCCTGCTGGACCTGGGCCTGCGGTTGGCCGGCGCGATCGTCGTGGTGGTGGCCGGGGTGCTGACCGGGGTGCTGGAGCTGTTGTTCTCCACGGTCCGGGTCGGGGGGCAGCTGATCGGCGTGTCGGCGCTGCTCGCCGTCGGGGCCAACATCGTGCTGAGCTGGTTCGCGTACGAGGTGGTCGGCCGCCGGTGGGCGGTGGCGCTGCCCGCGGTGCCGTGGTTCGTGCTGATGGCGGTGGCCGCCGTCCGGACCAGCGAGGGCGACCTGCTGCTGGCTGGCGACAACTGGGTCGGCCTGGCCATGATCGTCGCCGGGGCGATGACCTTCGCGGTGATGGGGTTCCGGCAGATCCTCGCCACTCCGCCCGCACTGGGCGGCTGATGACGCCACCCAGGTACGGGTGGTAGATATCTCTGCCAGAGATGCGTGCCCCTCGACGGGGCGTACGGCAGGAGGTCGTGCGGTGGACGGACGGTGGCGTGACGTCGGAGTGCTCTCGGGAGCGCTGTTCGCGGTCAACGTGGTGGCCCGGCTGATCATCCGGTTCGGCTTCGACGGTGACGACACCGCCGCCGACCGGGTGTCGCTGGCGATGTTCGCGGTGATCGGGCTGATCCTGGCCGTGGTCGCCTTCCGGTGGGCTCGCCGCCGGCCGCTGGCCGACTGGGCGGCCGACATGGCCCTCGTGGTGCTGGCGGCGCTGGCGCTGACCGTGCTGGTCGGGCCCCTGCTGATCGCTCACAACCCGTTCGCTGGCGGTGCGGCGACGTTCTTCGCCCAGATCTGGCTCTACCTGCTGGCCGCCGGCGCCGGAGTGGTGGTCGGCTACCTGGTCCTCACCGCGCTCGGGCGGGACTACCGCTCCCAGCAGCTCAAGCGGTATGCCGAGGTCAAGGCCGCCAAGCCGCGCCGGGTCGTCCGCCGCTGACCCGTCCGGGCAGGCGGTCCGGGGTGGGTGCTCTTCGTCCGGCGGCGGCGGTGATCGACTCGACTTCGCGGAAGTCGGGGGGTCCGGCCGAAGCGGACGGCCCGACTTCCGGGAACCCGAGTTGATCACGTCCGGGGTGGGTGCCGGCTCAGTGCGGAGCGACCCGGGTCAGGTAGGTGTGGTGGGTCGTGAAACCGAGCCGCCGATAGAGCGCCACCGCGGCGGTGTTGTGCTGCTCCACCTGGAGGAAGGCGTGCGTGGCCCCGGCCGAGCCGCCCCAGTCGGCCAGCGCCGCGATCACCGTCCGCGCCAGCCCCTGACGGCGCGCCTCCGGCAGCACCTCGATCAGGCTCAACCCGAGCCAGCGGCCCTGCCCGGTCACCGTGCCCCGGCCGATCGCCACCAGCGTGCCGTCCGCGTACACGTGGGCGAAGCGGACCTGGTCCACGGCGGTGAGCACGTGCCGGGCGGCGTCCGGTAGGCCACCCTTGCGCCCGGCGGCGATCGCCAGCCACGCCGTGGACGGCGCGGCCATCAGCTCGACGTCGGCTCCGGCGGCTGCCCCGGCGACCGGCTCGACGCCGGCTCTGACGACCGCTGATCCGGCCCCGGGGTCGACCAGGGGGAGCGGCGCGGTCTGCACCAGCGTGGGCGGGCGGCTGCCCCAGCCGCGGGTGTCCAGCTCGGCACCGACCGGCGCGGCGAGCGGCAGCGGGGTGTTGATCAGCGCCGGTCGGCCCTGCTCGGCGTACCAGCGCTCGACCGCGTCCACCGCCGCCGGCAGCGGCCGGTCCGGGTCGCCGATCGGCAGCGCGGAGTTGGCCCGTCCGGTCCAGCCGTCGGCGGCCCGGAGCAGCCAGTCGCCGAGCCGCCCCCGCGTCGGTGCCGGCCAGGCCTCGTCGGCGGCCCGTTCGAGGGCCACTACCGCGGCGGCGGTCGGTCGGCGGGTCGGCGGCACCCGCTTGGCCCGGTGCACCTGCGCCACCGGGACCCGCAGCTGACCCTGCGCGGTGGCCAGCGTGAGATGAGTCTCGCTCAGCTCCACCAGCTCGCCGAGGGCGTCCGAGAAGAGCGGCCGGCCTTCGCGAATCCCCACAATCCGGCGGACCACGATCCGGTGTCCCACATCCTGCTGTCGGAGCACGATCGACCCCCTCCCCGGCGAGATACTAGGCTCTAACCGTCGCGGGAGATCGCGGCGTGTCTTGCGGAGGAGAAGACCGGTGACCTACATCATCGCCGAGCCGTGCGTGGATGTGCTCGACAAGGCATGTATCGAGGAGTGCCCGGTCGACTGCATTTACGAGGGCAACCGGATGCTCTACATCCACCCCGACGAGTGCGTCGACTGTGGTGCCTGTGAGCCCGTCTGCCCGGTGGAGGCGATCTTCTACGAGGACGACGTCCCCGAGCAGTGGAAGGACTACACCGGCGCCAACTACGAGTTCTTCGAGGACCTGGGCTCGCCCGGGGGCGCCTCGAAGATCGGCAAGGTGGAGAAGGACGCCACGTTCGTCGCCGCGCAGCCGCCGCGCGGCGAGGGCCACTGAACAGCCCCGCGCCGGTCTCGTCGCGGCTGCCCGAGTACACCTGGGATACCCTGGCCGCCGCGGCCACCCTGGCCGCGGCGCACCCAGAGGGCCTGATCAACCTCTCCATGGGCACGCCGGTCGACCCGGTGCCCGAGGTGATCCGGCGGGCGCTGGCCGACGCGTCCGACGCTCCCGGCTACCCGTTGACCGCCGGCACCCCGGCGCTGCGGGACGCGATCGCGGCGTGGGTCGCCCGGGCCTGTGGCGCCGGGGTCGATGGTCTCGGCGTGCTGCCGACCATCGGCTCCAAGGAGCTGGTCGCCTGGCTGCCCACCCTGCTCGGCATCGGTCCCGGTGACGTGGTGGTGGTGCCGTCGATCGCGTACCCGACGTACGAGGCCGGGGTCCGGCTGGCCGGGGCCACCGTGGTCCGCGCCGACTCGCTCACCGCGGTCGGGCCGACCTCCCGGGTCCGGCTGGTCTGGGTCAACTCGCCCGGTAACCCGACCGGTCGGGTGCTGCCCGCGGCGCACCTGCGCAAGGTGGTCGACTGGGCCCGGGAACGCGGCGCGGTGGTGGCCAGCGACGAGTGCTACCTGCCGCTCGGCTGGTCGGCCGAACCGGTCTCGGTGCTGTCTCCGCAGGTCTGCGGCGGCAGCTACGCCGGGGTGCTCGCCGTGCACTCGCTCTCCAAGCGGTCCAATCTCGCCGGCTACCGGGCCGGATTCGTGGCCGGCGACCCGGCGCTCGTCGCCGAGCTGCTGAAGGTCCGCAAGCACGCCGGCATGATCGTGCCCGCTCCCGTGCAGGCGGCCATGGTGGCCGCTCTGCAGGACCAGCGGCACGCCGACGAGCAGCGGGAGCGCTACCGCGCCCGACGTGAGGTGCTGACCGCCGCGTTCACCGGCGCCGGCTTCACGGTCGAGCACTCGGAGGCCGGCCTCTACCTCTGGCTCACCCGTGGTGAGGACTGCTGGCAGACGGTCGACTGGCTGGCCCGGCGCGGCATCCTGGTCGCGGCCGGCGTCTTCTACGGCCCCACCGCCGGGCAGCACGTCCGGGTGGCGCTGACCGAGTCCGACGAGCACGTCGCCGCGGTCGCCGGCCGGCTGCGGGCCTGACCCCGGGTCCCGGTGATGACCGGCGAGGCGACCGGGCGGTACGCCGGCGTGCGGGCGGCGGTGGTCGGCACCGGCCTGATCGGCGGCTCGGTGCTGCTGCGCCTGGCCGACGCCGGCCTGGACGTGGCCGGTTGGGATCCCGACCCGGCGACCCGCGACCGGGCCCGGGCCGCGGGGCTGGTCGCGCCGGACACGGTCGAGCAGGCCGTGGCCGGCCGGGACGTGGTCTTCCTTAGCGGCCCGCTGCCCACCCTGCCCGGGACGCTGGCCCAGGTCTCCGCCGCGACCGCGCCGGGCTGTGTGCTGACCGACGTCGGCAGCACCAAGGTCGACGTGGCCGAGGCGGCCGAGCGGCTCGGGCTCACCGACCGGTTCGTGCCCGGGCACCCCATGGCCGGCGCGGAGTCCGCCGGCCTGACCGCCGCCTCCACGACGCTGTTGGCCGGCGCCGCCTGGGTGCTCTGCCCGGCGCCGGGCGCGGCGACGCACGCCTTCCGCTGGCTGACCGGGCTGCTCGTGGAGCTGTTCGGTGCCCGGGTGGTGCCGATGTCCGCGCCGGCGCACGACTCGGCGGCCGCGCTCGCCTCGCACGTGCCGCACCTGCTGGCCGGGGCGTTGGCCGGGGCGGTGCAGCGGGCGCCGCTGCGCGACGCGGTGCTGGCGCTCGCCGCCGGCAGCTTCCGGGACGGCACCCGGGTCGCCGGCACCCCGGCGGAGCGGACCGCGAACATGCTGCTCGGCAACCGGGCCCGGGTGCTGCACGAGTTGGCCGAGGTGAGCGAATTCCTGGACGGGCTGGCGGCGGCGCTGCGGGCCGGTGACGCCGCGGCGCTCACCGCTCGGTACGCGGAGGCCGCCGCGGCCCGGTCGGCGCTGCTCGACCCCCGGTACGCCGGGCGGGACCGGGAGTTCCCGGCCGACGGCGACCATTCCGCGGAGGTGACCTGGCTGTGGGGGCTGGGCGAGGCGGGCGGGCACCTGACCGGGTGCCGGGTTGGAGCGACAACGGTCTCCTACACCGCGTGGCTTCCCTCGGCTGACTAGGCTCAGAGGTATGGCGGTGGATGGCCCGGTGGTGCAGGTGCGCGGCGAGGCGTACCGGGAGGTGCCGCCCGAGCTGGCCCGGTTCTCGGTCACCGCGACGGCCCGGGACCGGGACCGGGAGGCCACGCTGACCCGGCTCGCTGAGCGGGCCGCCGCCGTCCGGGTTCTGCTGGACAGCTCCGAGCCGGTCGTGGTCCGGCGGGAGACCGGCGACCTGCGGGTCCGGCCGGAGACCCGGCGTTCGGGCGAGCGGGTGGTGGCCTGGCACGGGAGTGTCACCACCACGGTCACCGTCACCGACTTTACCGCCCTGGGTGAGCTGATGCTCCGGCTGGCCGACCAGGACCAGGTCGAGGTGGCCGGTCCATGGTGGGAGCTGCGCCCGGACAGCCCCGCCCACCGCGAGGCGCGGCACGCCGCGATCACCGACGCGCTGCTGCGTGCCCGGGAGTACGCCGAGGCGCTGGGCGCCCGGGTCACCTCGCTGATCGAGCTGGCCGACGCCGGCCCGGGCGATCGGCCGATGTTCGCCCGCGCGGCGTACGACGGGGGCGGCGGCGGGCCGGAGCTGGAGCTGGACCCGCAGCCACAGACCGTGCAGGCGACCGTGCGGGCGCGGTTCACCATCAGCGACCCGGTTCTGGGCTGATGCCGCCGGCCCGGGTGCTCTCCGTCGACGAGCTGGTGGCGCGGGCGCGCGTGCTGGCTGAGGTCGGTCCGCGGCAACTGCTCGGCATCGCCGGGGCGCCGGGCGCCGGGAAGTCCACGTTGGCCGAGCAGATCGTCGCCGGGGTCGGTCCGACCGCACGGCTGGTGCCGATGGACGGCTTCCACCTGGCGCAGTCACAGCTGGTCCGGCTGGGCCGCGCCGATCGCAAGGGCGCGGTGGACACCTTCGACGCCAACGGGTATGTCTCGCTGCTGCGCCGGTTGCACCGGCTGGAGCCGACCTCGGTCTACGTGCCGGAGTTCCGCCGGGCCCTGGAGGAGCCGGTGGCCGGGGCCATCGAGGTGCCGCCCTCGGTCCGGCTGGTGGTGACCGAGGGCAACTACCTGCTGCTGCCGGACTTCCCATGGCAGGAGATCCGGTCGCTGCTGCACGAGGCCTGGTTCCTCGATCTGGACGCCGAGGTGCGGCAGCGCCGGCTGGTCGCCCGGCACGAGGCGTTCGGGCGGTCGCTGGAGCAGGCGCGGGCGTGGGCGCTGGGCAGCGACGAGTCCAACGCCTCCCTGGTCACTGGCACCGCTGACGGCGCCGACCTGGTGGTGCGCCTGCCCGAGCCGCCCTCGCCCTGACCGGAGCGCCGTGCCGGCGCTGCGCCGATCAGTTGAGTTGGCGGATCGGCCGGGCCGGGTTGCCGACCGCGACCACGTTGGCGGGCAGGTCCCGAGTCACCACCGCGCCGGCGCCGACGACGGTGTTCGCCCCGATCGTCACCCCGGCCAGCACGATCGCGCCGCCGCCGAGCCAGACGTTGTCGCCGATGGTGATCGCCTTCGCCGCCTCCCACTTGTCGCGTCTCGGCTCGGGTTCCACCGGGTGCGTCGGAGTGAGCAGCTGCACGTTCGGTCCGACCTGGACGTCCGCGCCGAGGGTGATCGGGGCGACGTCGAGGAAGACCGCGTGGTAGTTGACGAAGCTCCGCGGCCCGATCCGGACCTGCCAGCCGTAGTCGCAGTAGAACGGTGGACGGATCCAGGCGCCCTCGCCCAGCTCGCCGAGGAGCTCGCGCAGCGCCGCGAGGCGAGCCTCCTCGTTCGTGGCGGAGCTGCTGTTGAAGCGTTCCATCCGGCGGGCGGCCTGGTCCCGGTCAGCGATGATCTCGGGATCGTCCGCGAGGTAGGGCTCTCCGGCGAGCATCCGGTCCTTCATGGAGGTCACCCGTCGATGATGCCGTTCCGACCGGGTAAGGGTTGGTTGGTCCGTCATTTTCTCGACTTCTTTATGCATACGCGGTATGCAACTCTGACGGTGGTCAATGCGTCTCTGTTCGTAACGACGCTCCATCAAGGAGGATCCGTTGCATCGAAGTAGCAGAATGGCCGCGGCAGCCGTGGTCGCCCTCGTGCTGGGCAGTCCGGCAGTCGCCGTGGTAGCCCCGCCGACCACCGCCGCCACCCCGGACGTCGTCGGGCGCACGTCGACCGACGCCGCGTCCTCGACCACCACCGTCACCCTGCTCTCCGGGGACCGGGTCACCGTCACCGCGTCCGGGTCCGCCGCCGTACGTCCCGGCCCCGGGCGTACCGACATCCGGCCGGCCGGACCCTGATCATCCCGGTGCAGGTGCAGGTGCAGGTGCAGGTGCAGGTGCAGGTGCAGGTGCAGGTGCAGCGGCAGCCCGGCGCCACCGGGTCGCGGGTGACCGGGTTGACCGTCGACGTCTCGTACGACGGCGGCCGGAGCTGGCAACCCGCCCAGGTCCGGCACGGCGGGCACGGCTGGACGGCCACCGTCCGGCACCCCGCCGGGCCCGGCTACGCGTCCCTGCGGGCCACCGGCCGGGACGCCGCCGGCAACACGGTGACCGAACGGATCATCCAGGCGTACCGGCTGCGCTGAGGCGTACCCCGTGGGGTCCGCGGCCGAGCGCCGCGGACCCGGCGGGGGCCGTCAGTCGTTGGCGTGCAGGGCGGCGTTCAGCTCGATGCCCCGGCCGGTGCGCGGCCGGGCCTCCAGCGCGCCGGTCACCGAGTTGCGCCAGAACAGCAGGCCGTCGACCCCGGACAGCTCACGGGCCTTGACCACCCGGCCGTCCGGCAGGCTGATCTTCGAGGCTGCGGTGATGTAGCAGCCCGCCTCCACCACACAGTCGTCGCCGAGCGAGATGCCGACGCCGGCGTTCGCGCCGATCAGGCTCCGCTCACCGATGCTCACCTTCTCCGTGCCGCCGCCGGACAGGGTGCCCATGATCGAAGCGCCGCCGCCGATGTCGGAGCCGTCGCCGATCAGCACGCCCTGCACGATCCGACCCTCCACCATCGACGTGCCCACGGTGCCGGCGTTGAAGTTGACGAAGCCCTCGTGCATCACCGTGGTGCCGGCGGCCAGGTGGGCGCCGAGGCGGACCCGGTCCGCGTCGGCGATCCGCACACCGGCGGGGACCACGTAGTCGGTCATCCGGGGGAACTTGTCCACCCCGTACACCGCCAGGTGGCGGCCGGCGGCCCGCTCGATCACCCGCAGCTCGTCCACCCGCTCCGGCGGGCACGGCCCGGCGGAGGTCCACGCCACGTTGGCCAGCTTGCCGAAGATGCCGTCCAGGTTGAGCTGGTTGGGCCGGACCAGGCGGTGGGAGAGGAGGTGCAGCCGGAGGTACGCGTCCGGGGCGTCCTTGATCGGGTCGTCCAGCGAGCCGACCACGGTGACCACCTGGACGGTACGCAGACCGGGCAGCGGCCGGTCGCCGAGCGCGGCCGGCGGCAGGTCGAGCACGTCCGTCTCGTCCTCACCGGCGACCAGCGGCAGCTCACCCAGGCCCAGCTTGCCGGTCGGGTACCAGGTGTCGAGCACCTGCTCGTCGGCCGTGACGGTGGCCAGGCCGATGCCCCAGGCGGAATCTGCGGACGTCACTGTTGCACCTCTCGGTCGCGGCCGGACCGGCCTCTGCTCACGACGGCGGGGCTCGCAAGCTCACTCCTCGCGCTGACAAGCCTGAAGGTACCGTGCGAACCATGGAGAACCCGCTGACCCCCGAGGTCCTCGCCGATCCGGTGGCGCTGACCCGCGCTCTGGTCGACATCGAGTCCGTGTCCCTCGACGAGAAGGCGATCGCCGACTGCGTCGAAGAGGTGCTGCGGGGCGTACCGCACCTGACCACCCACCGGCACGGCAACACGGTGATGGCGCGCACCGACCTGGGTCGCTCGCAGCGCGTCGTGCTGGCCGGACATTTGGACACGGTGCCGCTGAACAACAACTTCCCGTCGACCATGCGCGGCGACCTGATGTACGGCTGCGGCACCTCGGACATGAAGTCCGGCGTCGCGTACGCGCTGCACCTCGCGGTGACCCTGCCCGAGCCGCGCTACGACGTGACCTACTTCTTCTACGAGGCCGAGGAGATCGAGTCCCAGTACAACGGGCTGAACCTGGTCGCGCAGGCGTACCCGGAGTGGCTGGAGGCGGACTTCGCCGTCCTGCTGGAGCCGACGTACGGCATCGTCGAGGCGGGCTGTCAGGGCACCATGCGGTCGATGGTCACCACCACGGGGGTACGGGCCCACTCGGCGCGATCCTGGCACGGGGTCAACGCCATCCACGCCGCCGGCGAGGTGCTCCGCCGGCTCCAGACGTACGAGGCGCGCCGGGTCACCATCGACGGCTGCGACTACCGCGAGGGCATGAACGCGGTGCGGATCCACGGCGGGGTCGCCGGCAACGTGGTCCCGGACCGGTGTGAGATCGAGGTCAACTACCGGTTCGCTCCGGACCGCACCCCCGCCGAGGCGGAGGCGCACCTGCGGGAGGTCTTCGCGGGCTTCGACATGGTCGTGACCGACGCGGCGGCCGGCGCCCTGCCCGGGCTGGAGGCGGCCCCGGCGAAGGAGTTCCTGGCGGCGGTCGGCGCGGCGCCGATCGGCAAGCTGGGCTGGACGGACGTGGCCCGGTTCGCGGCCATGGGCATCCCAGCGCTGAATTTCGGCCCGGGGGACCCCAACCTGGCCCACCATCCGGACGAGCACGTCGAGATCACCAAGATCCGCGACGGGGCCGCGACCCTGCACCGCTGGCTGGCCCTGGTCTGACCCCGCGCCGGGCGCCCACCGGCCGCCCGCTCCGGTGATCAAGAGGTTCGCGTCAGCCGGGCCCGTTGTCGGCGACGCAAACCTCTTGATCAGCTCCGGATGGGGTGGGGGAGAGGGGTTCGTCCAGTTGGCGGGTGCGGCGGCGTTCGGCCACCACGTCTCGGATCCGTCGCTGCATCTGGCGACGGATCCGGATCATCTCGCTGTTGCTGATCACGCTGTCTCCTCCCCCGAAGGCGCGCGCCGGGGCATACCCGGTATGTGAATAGTAAGACGTACGAGCGAGCCGAATAGTTGCCCAAGATCTCGAACTATTTCTCTGCGTCCGCGACCCGCCCCAGCAACTGCCGGGTGGACCACTACGGTTGCTCCATGAGCCAGAGCAACGGGCGGGAGGCCAGCCGCGGTCCCGGACAGGAGCGGCATCGGGGCGCGGTGACGCTGCGCCGGGGAGCGATTCCGAGCAGCACCGCGGACCAGAGGCTGCTGGACTCGCGCGGGCGGGGTGACTGGAAGACCAGGGACGCCTGGCGGGCGCTGCGCATCCTGTCCGAGTTCGTTGAGGGCTTCGACACGCTCGCCGACCTGCCGCCCGCGGTCAGCGTCTTCGGCTCCGCGCGCAGCGGCCCGGACACCGCCGAGTGCCGCCTGGCCGAGCAGTTGGGCGGCGCGCTGGCCCGGGCCGGCTACGCGGTGATCACCGGTGGTGGGCCGGGGGTGATGGAGGCCGCCAACCGGGGGGCCAGTGAGGCCGGCGGGCTCTCCGTCGGGCTCGGCATCGAGCTCCCGTTCGAGCAGGGCATCAACGAATGGGTCGACCTGGCTATCGACTTCCGCTACTTCTTCGCCCGCAAGACCATGTTCGTCAAGTACGCGCAGGCGTTCGTGGTGCTGCCCGGCGGGTTCGGGACCATGGACGAGCTGTTCGAGGCGCTCACCCTCGTGCAGACCGGCAAGGTCACCCGGTTCCCGGTGGTGCTGATGGGGGTCGCCTACTGGCAGGGGCTGCTCGACTGGATGCGTGACACGATGGCCGCCGACGGCAAGATCGGCCCCGTCGACCTGGACCTGATCTGCCTCACCGACGACGTCAACGCGGCGGTCCGGCACATCATCGAGGCCGAGGCGACGCTCTCCGCCGAGCAGGAGGCGGTCCGCGACGAGGCCGTCGCCCGTACCGCCGCTGACCAGCAGGCCGCCGCCGAGCAGGCTGCCGAGCAGCCGCGGGAGAGCTGATGGCGGCGATCTGCGTCTTCTGCGCCTCCTCCCGTACCCTCGACCAGCGCTGGTTGGACCTGGCCGCCGAGACCGGCGCGGAGCTGGCACGGCGCGGGCACACGCTGGTCAGCGGCGGCGGCTGCGTCGGCATGATGGGCGCGCTGGCGGACGGCGCCCGGGCCGCCGGAGGGCGCACCCTGGGCGTCATCCCGCAGGCGCTGGTGGACCTGGAGGTCGCCGACCTGGCCTCGGACGAGCTGCTGGTGACCGACTCGATGGCCACCCGCAAGAACGTGATGATCGACAAGTCGGACGCGTTCCTCGCCCTGCCCGGCGGGCTGGGCACCCTGGACGAGCTGTTCGAGGTCTGGACCACCGCCACCCTCACCCTGCACACCAAGCCGATGGTGCTGATCGACACCGACGGCTTCTACCGGCCGCTGCTGGACTGGCTCGGCACGCTGGCCGACCAGCACTTCCTCAAACCAGCCGGCCTCAGCCTCCTAACCGTCGCCACCACCATCCCCACCGCCCTGGACGCCCTCGAATCCCACCTAACCTGACCCCCGGCTCCACACCCCCGCCCCCGGGCTCCCACCCCGCCGATCATGGAGTTGGCGGCGCTGCCGTCGGCGTGTCGCGCCGCCAACTCCATGATCGACGGGCTGGTGGGGTGGGGTGAGAGGGTGGGCGGGCCCGGGCGGGGTGGGGTGTCGTATGGGCGTGATGGGATGAGCTGATGCAGGCGTACCGGTTGGTGCGGCGGCCCGAGGGGCCGGCGCGGGGGGACGGGGACGTGCCTGTCGGCGGCGCCGTGCCCGCCGGTAGCGGCGCGGCCGAGGGCGGCGCCGTGCCCGCCGGTGGGGTTGCGCTGACCGGCCGGGTCGGGGCGGTCGGGCACGAGCGGGCGGTCGGGCCCGGGGCCGGCCGGCGGGTCGATCCGGTGCAGGCGGAGGTGGTCGGGCACACCGACGGGCCGATGCTGGTGCTCGGCGGGCCGGGCACCGGCAAGACCAGCACCCTGGTCGAGGCGGTCGCCGCCCGGGTGACCGAGGGGGTCGATCCCGAACGGATCCTGGTGTTGACCTTCAGCCGTCGAGGCGCCACCGCACTACGCCAGCGCATCGAGGCCCGGGTGGCGCAGGACGGCCACCGCGTGCTGCGGGAGCCCCTGGTGCGCACCTTCCCGGCGTACGCCTTCGGGTTGCTCCGCCGGGCCGCCGCCGAACGTGGCGAGCCGTCGCCCCGGCTGCTCACCGGCCCGGAGCAGGATCTGATCATCCGCGAGCTGCTGGACGTGGTGGGCGAGGAGCCCGAGGACGATCCGGTCGGCTGGCCGACGGACCTACGGCCGGCCCTGCGGACCCGCGCCTTCGCCGGCCAGCTGCGCGACCTGCTCATGCGTGCCGCCGAGCGGGGCATCGGCCCGGCCGACCTGGCCCGGCTCGGCGAGAAGCTCGGCCGCGCCGACTGGCCGGCCGCCGCGCGCTTCCTGCGGGAGTACGTGGCGGTGCTCGCGCTGCGCGACGTCAGCAACCGGGGGTCGATCGCGTACGACCCGGCCGAGCTGGTCCGTGCGGCCACCGGGTTGCTGCGCGACGACGAGGAGCTGCTGGCCGCCGAGCGCCGCCGGCTCGCCCACGTGTACGTCGACGAGCTGGCCGACACCGACCCCGCCCAGCTCGACCTGTTGTCGGTGATCGCCGGTGGCGGCAAGACGCTGGTCGCCTTCGCCGACCCGGATTCCTCCACGTACGCCTTCCGTGGCGCCGACCCGGCCGGCGTGACGACCTTCCCGCACCGGTTCCGGACCGCCTCGGGGGCGCCGGCCGCGCAGGCGCTGCTGACCACGTCCTACCGGGCCGGGGCGGGCCTGCTCGCCGCGATCGCCCGGCTGGGCCGCCGACTGCGGGGTCCGGCGGCGCACCGCCGGCTGCACCCGCTGCCGGATGCCCCGACCGGCGTGGTCGAGGTGCACACGTTCCGCTCGGCGACCAGCGAGGCCGCCTGGCTGGCTCACGCGCTGCGCTCCGCGCACCTGCTCGACGGCGTGCCCTGGTCACGGATGGCGGTGCTGGTGCGGTCGACCGCGCTGCAACTGCCCACCCTGCAACGGGCGCTGCACGCCGCCGGCGTACCGACCGTGGTGCACGGCGAGGACCTGCCGCTGCACCTGCAACCGGCGGTGGCCCCGCTGCTGCTCCTGCTGCGCTGCGCGCTGGAGCCGGACAGCCTGGACGAGGAGGCGGCCGTCGCGCTGCTGCACTCGCCGCTGGGCGGGGCGGACCCGTTGGCCGAGCGGCGGCTGCGGCAGGGCCTGCGCGCGCTGGCACTGGCCGGCGGCGACCGGCGCCCGTCCGGGGAGCTGATCGTCGAGGCGTTGCGTGACCCGGCCGAGTTGGCCGGCATCGAGCGGCGGTGGGCGGAGCCGGCGCAGGCGGTGGCCGGGCTGCTGGCCGCCGCCCGGGCCGCCGCCGCGCGGCCCGGCGCGACCGCCGAGGACGTGCTCTGGGCCGTCTGGCACGCCAGCGGGCTCGCCGAACGCTGGGCCGGAGCGATCGGCCAGGGGCGGCCGGAGGCCGGTGAGGGGGACCTCGCCCGGCGGCGGCGGGCCGAGGCGGCCGACCGGGACCTGGACGCCGTGCTGGTGCTCTTCGACGCGGCGGCCCGCTTCACCGACCGCCTTCCCGGCGCCCGCACCGAGGTCTTCCTCGACCATGTGCTCGGTCAGGACCTGCCGGCCGACACCATCGCCCCGACCGCCGACCGGGGTGCGGCCGTACGGCTGCTCACCGCGCACGCCGCGAAGGGTCTGGAGTGGGACCTGGTCGCGGTAGCCGGGGTGCAGGAGGGCATCTGGCCGGACCTGCGCCTGCGCGGCAGCCTGCTCGGCTCGGAGCGACTGGTCGACGTGCTGGCCGGTCGGTCCGTCGGCGGCGCCACCGCGGCGAACGTGGTGGGTCAGACCTCGGCGTTGCTGGACGAGGAACGCCGGCTCTTCCACGTCGCCGTCAGCCGGGCCCGACACCGGTTGCTGGTCACCGCGGTGGCGTCGGCCGCGGTGGGCGGCGACGACCACGAGGAGCAGCCGAGCCGGTTCCTGCACGAGCTGGGGCCCACCGCGCCGCCGGCCGCGCCGCCCACCCCGCCGAACGGGCCACCCACTCCGCCCGGTCCACGTACCGGCCCGACCAACGATCCCGCCGGCGGTCCGCCGCAGGCCGCGCCCAGTGGCGACGGCGCGGCCGGCGCTGGCGTCACCGACGGCGCAACCGGAAACGGCTCCCCGCACGCCGTGTCCGGTGACCGCGAAGTGACGGAGGACGGTGAGCCGGACCGGCCCGGCGCGCTGCCGGTCACCCGACCGCCGCGGGCGCTCACCCTGCCGGCGTTGGTGGCCGAGTTGCGTACCGCGATCACCGACCCGGCCGCACCGACGTTCCGGCGGCGCGCCGCGGCGGCCGAGCTCGCCCGGCTCGCCGCCGCCGGTGTGCCCGGCGCGCATCCGGACGACTGGTGGGGTCTACGCGCGCTCTCCGACGACCGGCCGCTGATCGATGACGGCGAACCGGTGCGGGTCACCCCGTCGGCGATGGAGAGCGCGTTGCGGTGCAGCCTGCGCTGGCTGCTGGAACGGCACGGCGGCAGCGGCCCGGCCAGCACCGCTCAGGGCGTGGGCAACCTGGTGCACGCCGCCGCGATGCTCGCCGAGGACGCCAGCGCCGACCGGGGCGCCCTGCTCGACTACGTGGCCGCCCGGTTCGACGCGATCGAGTTGGCCGCCCGGTGGATGGCCGGCCCGGAGCGGGAACGCGCCGAGGCGATGGTCGACAAGCTGCTGCGCTGGCTGGCCACCAACCCGCGCCGGCTGCTCGCCATCGAGCACGAGTTCGCGGTCCGCCTGGACGACCCGCACCGGCCGGTCGACCTGGCCGGCCGGGTCGACCGGCTGGAGGTCGACGAGGACGGGCGGCTGGTGGTGATCGACCTGAAGACCGGTAAGTCCACCGCCGTCACCGGCACCGACCTGGCCGAGCATCCGCAGCTCGGCGCCTACCAGGCGGCGGTGGAGGCGGGGGCGTTCCCCGAGTTCGGCGACGAGTCCGGGGGCGCCGCGCTGGTGCAGCTCGGCACCTCCGCCAAGGACGCCCGCGAGCAGAACCAGCCGGCGGTCGGCGAGGGACCGGCGGCTGGTTGGGCGACCGCGCTGGTCCGACGGACCGCCGATACGATGGCCGCTGCCACGTTCGCCGCGGTGGCGAACTCGAAATGCCGGGTCTGCCCGGTGCGCACCAGCTGCCCGGTCTCCGGGCAGGGGCGCCAGGTCGTCGAGCCGCCGACCACCCGGAGCAGCCGTGAGGGCGAGGAGTGAGCGTGCGATTCCCGCAGTCACGAACGACGTCACCGTGACCCAGCCCGCCCTGTTCGGCACCGGTCCGGCGCCGGCGCCCCGACTCGCCGACGCCGGCCCCCGGTACACCCCGGTGGAGCTGGCCAAGCTGCTGCGGCTGCCGGCGCCGACCCGGGAGCAGGCCGCGATCATCGCCGCCCCGGTGGAGCCGCTGCTGGTGGTCGCCGGGGCCGGGTCCGGCAAGACCGAGACGATGGCCGCGCGGGTCGTCTGGCTGGTGGCCAACTCGTACGTGCGCCCGGAGCAGATCCTCGGGCTGACCTTCACCCGCAAGGCGGCCGGCGAGCTGGCCCACCGGGTACGAACGCGGCTCGACCAGCTGATCCGCCGGCTCGGCCGTCAGGGGCGGGACCCGCTGGACGACCCACTCGCCGGCGAGCCGACCGTCTCCACGTACCACTCGTACGCCGGGCGGATCGTGACCGAGCACGGGCTGCGGGCCGGCTACGAGCCGTCCACCCGGCTGCTCACCGAGGCGTCCCGCTGGCAGCTGGTCGACCTGCTGGTGCGCAACTACGACGGCGACATGTCCGAGGTGGACCGGATGCCGAGCACCATCACCGACGCGGTGCTGGCCCTCGCCGGGGAGCTGGACGAACACCTGGTCGCCCCGGATGAGCTGGCCGCCTGGACCGGCCGGTTCTTCGCCGAGGTGCAGTCCCGACCGGGCCGGGTCTACGCCGACGTGCGCAAGGCGCTCGCCCTCCAGCAGACCCGGCTGCGTCTGTTGCCGCTGGTGCGGGCGTACGCCCGGCGCAAGGAGGACTTCGAGGCGATGGACTTCGCCGACCAGCTCGCCCGCGCGGCACGGGTGGCCCGGGACCACCCGGGGGTCGGCGAGATCGAGCGGGACCGCTACCGGGTGGTGCTGCTGGACGAGTACCAGGACACCAGCCACGCCCAGGTGGTGCTGCTCAACGCGCTGTTCGGCGGCGGGCACCCGGTGACCGCGGTAGGTGACCCGTGCCAGTCGATCTACGGCTGGCGGGGGGCGAGCGCCGGCACGCTGGACCGGTTCCCCACCGAGTTCGCCCGGGCCGACGGCCGGCCGGCCGAGGCGCTCGGGCTCACCACCAGCTGGCGCAACCGCCCGGAGATCCTCCGGGTGGCGAACGCGCTGTCCACCCCGCTGCGCGCGGCCGGCGCCCGGGTGCCGGAGCTGCGCTCCGCGCAGACCGTCCGGGACCCGATCCCGCACCGCAGCCCGGGTGGGGCGGCCGGCGGCACGGTGCACTGCGCGCTGCTGCCGACGTACGCCGACGAGGCGAACTGGATCGCCGACAGCGTGCTCGCCGCCTGGCGCGGCGCGGCGCGGATGCCCGGCGCGGTGCCCGAGCACATCCCGGTGGCGCAGCGGCCGACCACGGCCGTGCTGGTCCGGGTCCGCAGCCAGATCCCGGCGATCGAGTCGGCGCTGCGCGAGCGGGGCCTTCCGGTGGAGGTGGTCGGGCTGGGCGGCCTGCTGGACACCCCCGAGGTACGCGACGTGGTCTGCACGCTGCGGGTGCTGGCCGACCCGACCGACGGGGCGGCGCTGCTGCGGCTGCTCACCGGCGCCCGCTGGCGGATCGGGCCGCGCGATCTGGTGGCACTGCACCGGCGGGCCCGGTCCATCGCCAACGCCCGGCGACAGGTCGCCGCCGACGACACCTCGGCGATCACCCCCGACCTGCTGGACGAGGCGACCCTGGTGGAGGCGCTGGCCGACCTCGGCCCGGCGCAGGCGTACTCGGCGGAGGGCTTCGCGCGGCTGCGCGCGTACGGCCGGGAGCTGGCGCTGTTGCGGTACCGGCTGGACCAGGCACTTCCGGACCTGATCGCGGACATCGAGCGGACCATCGGCCTGGACGTGGAGGTCGCGGTGCGGGCCGGCCGGGACGGCGCGGGCGACGCCGGCCTGGCCCGGGGTCACCTGGACGCTCTCGGCGACGTGGCGGCCCGGTTCAGCGGGGAGACGCCCGGCGCGACGCTCTCCGGTTTCCTGTCCTACCTGGCAGCCGCCGAGGATGAGGAGCGCGGTCTCGCCCCGGGCGAGGTCGAGGTGGTGGAGGGCGCGGTGCAGGTGGTGACCGCGCACGCCGCGAAGGGCCTGGAGTGGGACGTGGTGGCGGTGGCCGGGCTGAGCCGAGGGCTGTGGCCCGGGCCGGTGCGCAACTCCGACCACTGGCTGGGTGGGCTGGGCGTGCTGCCGTTCCCGCTGCGCGGTGACGCCGACGGGTTGCCTGAGCTGGCGCTCGACGAGGCGGCGGACCAGCGGGCCGTGGCCCGGGCGGTGACCGACTTCACCGACGCCTGGCGCGCCCACGACGAGAGGGAGGAGCGGCGGCTGACGTACGTGGCCGTGACCCGGCCGCGCCGGCTGCTGCTCTGCTCCGGTTACTGGTGGGGGGAGGGGACCAAGCGTCCGCGCGGCCCGTCACTCTTCCTGCGCGAGGTGTACGACGCCTGCCTGGACGGCGGCCCGGGGCACCTGGTCGACGCGTGGGCGCCGGAGCCGACCCCGGACGCGACCAACCCGACCGCCGAGGTGGTGCTCCGCGCGGAGTGGCCGGCCGACCCGCTGGGCGGTCGTCGGCCGGCACTGGCGCAGGCGGCCGCGCTGGTCCGCCGCCTGATGACCGACGGCTCGGCGGACGTGGCGGTCGCCGGTGGGCCGGTCGAGCCGGAGGTTGATCCGGAGGTGGCGCGCTGGCAGCGCGAGGCGGACCTGTTGCTGGCCGAGCGGGCCGAGTTGACCCGGCTCTCCGGCGCGGTCGAGGTGGCCCTGCCCGGGCAGCTGAGCGTCACCCAGTTGGTCGCGTTGCGACGTGATCCGGCGGCGCTGGCCCGCACGTTGCGCCGCCCGGTGCCCACCGAGCCCAACCCGTACGCCCGCCGCGGCACCGCCTTCCACGCCTGGCTGGAACAGCGGTTCGGCGCCGACCGGCTGCTCGACGTGGACGAGTTGCCCGGCGCGGCGGACGCGGACGCCGCGCCGGACGAGGCGCTCGTCGAGCTTCAGGAGCGCTTCCTGGCCAGCGAGTGGGCCGACCGGGTGCCGGTGGAGGTGGAGGTGCCGTTCGCCACGGTGATCGCCGGGGTCGTGGTGCGGGGGCGGATGGACGCGGTCTTCGCCCGGCCGGGCGGCCGGTTCGACGTGGTGGACTGGAAGACCGGCGCGCAACCGACCGGCGCGGCGGCGGAGGTGGCTGCGGTGCAGTTGGCCGTCTACCGGCTGGCCTGGGCGGAGCTGGCCGGCGTGCCGGTCGACCGGGTGGGAGCGGCGTTCCACTACGTCCGGCACGGGGTGACGGTCCGCCCCGCGGACCTGCTGGAGGTGACCGGGCTCACGGCCCTGATCGCCAAGCTGCCAGAAGATTCCGTCCAACATTGACCATGGCGCGAAAATCCGTGGTAGGTTGAACGGGTTGCAGTTTTGGTTACCAGAGACTCTGTGTGCGCCTGGCGGGATTGTGGCCCCAGGCGCTCTTTGTTGTGTCCGGAGTTCTCCGGGCGGGGCGACCAGAAGCGACAGGCGATTCGCGCATTCCCGCGCGGAGCGCTCCTCTTCGGGCTCGCAACAAGTGCGAGTCCGACGTTCCGTCAAGGAGACGAAACACATGGCTATTGGCACCGTGAAGTGGTTCAACGCTGACAAGGGCTTCGGCTTCATCACCCCGGACGGCGGCGGCGCTGACGTCTTCGCCCACTTCTCGGCGATCCAGTCCTCCGGCTACCGGAGCCTGGACGAGAACCAGCGGGTCGAGTTCGAGGTGACCCAGGGCCAGAAGGGCCCGCAGGCGGAGAACATCCGCCCGCTCTGATCTTCGGATCGGCCAGCATTACCTGTCGCGCCCTCCGGGTGCGGCGGTGACGGGACCGGCCCGCCCCGTCGTCGACCTGCGTACGCAGGCGGCGACCCGGCGGCGGGCCGGCCCGTACCCCCTTCGGTTCGTGCTTGTGAGTCCTGGCGGCCTTTTCCGCTGGCGACAGCGCCGTCTTCGGCGCCCTCCCTCGACACGTGCCGCGTCGAGGAAGGCTTCTGCGTGACCTCTGTTATTCCTTCGTTCGCCCATACCGGTCTGGCGCCGGCGCTGCTCACCGCGCTGACCGCGCAGGGCATCACCGAGCCGTTCCCGATCCAGTCGGCCACGCTGCCCGACTCGCTCGCCGGTCGGGACGTGCTCGGCCGGGGTCGCACCGGCTCCGGCAAGACCCTCGCCTTCGGGCTTCCGCTGCTCTCCCGCACCGCCGGCCGCAAGGCCCGGCCGGGTCGCCCGCTGGCCCTGGTGCTGGTGCCGACCCGGGAGTTGGCGCAGCAGGTGACCACCGCGCTGTCCCCGTACGCCCGCGCTGTCGGGCTGCGTTGCGCCACCGTCGTCGGCGGGCTGTCGTTGCAGCGCCAGGCGGACGCCCTGCGCGCCGGCGCCGAGGTGGTCGTGGCCACCCCCGGTCGGCTGCACGACCTGATCAACCGCGGCGACGCCCGGCTCGACCAGGTCGAGATCACCGTGCTGGACGAGGCCGACCAGATGGCCGACATGGGCTTCCTGCCACAGGTCACCAAGCTGCTGGAGCAGGTCGCGCCGCAGGGGCAGCGGATGCTCTTCTCCGCGACCCTGGACGGCGGCGTGGACCGGCTGGTCCGCCGCTTCCTGAGCAACCCGGTGACCCACTCGGTCGACCCGGGCACCGCGACGGTCACCGCGATGACCCACCACGTGCTGCACGTCGACGCGGTGGACAAGCCCGACGCGTTGACCCGGATCGCCGCCCGTGAGGGCCGCACGATCCTGTTCATGGGTACGAAGCACCGCGCCGACCGGCTCGCCCGCCAGTTGCTCTCCAAGGGGGTACGCGCGGCCGCGCTGCACGGCGGCAAGTCCCAGCCGCAGCGCACCAGGATTCTGGAGCAGTTCCGCAACGGCCAGGTGACCGCCCTGGTCGCCACGGACGTCGCGGCCCGGGGCATCCACGTCGACGGCCTGGACATGGTGGTCAACGTGGACCCGCCGACCGAGGCGAAGGACTACCTGCACCGGGGCGGCCGGACCGCCCGGGCCGGTGAGTCCGGCTCCGTGGTCACCCTGGTCCTGCCCGAGCAGCGCCGGGACGTGTCCCGGCTGATGGCCACCGCCGGCATCCGGCCCGAGTCGGTCCAGGTCCGCCCGGGCGACGAGGCGCTGGCCCGGGTGACCGGTGCCCGCGAGCCCTCCGGCGTGCCGGTGACCATCGCCGCCCCGCCGGCGCCCGCTGGTCGGGGTCGCACCGCCGGTGGATCCGGCGGCCCGGTCGCCGACGGTGCCGCCCGCCCGGCGCACCGCGCGTCGGGGCGGTCCCGCCGCCCGCGCCGTCCCCGTACCGTCTGATCTCCCGCACCGCGACCGACCCGCTCCGCTTCGGCTGGGCGGGTCGGTCTGTCTGTGGCAGTTCTGTCTGTGGCAGGTCTGTCTGCGGCACCAGCGGCCGCAGGCGCACGCGCGGCCGTGCCGGGGTGAGCAACCGGCCCTCTGTGACTGCCTTTGCTCTGCTTCAACCCACGCAACGGGCACTGTCCGGATAGCGGACACTGGCTGTTGCGCGGGTTGAAGCAGAGCAAAGGTGGCAGAGCAGGTGCCCTCTGGCGCTGGCCCGGCCCTGGTGCTGGCCCGGTTCTGGCGCTGCCCGGGTGTTCCTTTGAGTCGGTAATCAGCCTCGGCTTGGTCGTTTGGCCGACTGCGCCCCGGCCGCATCTGGTCGAAGCTGGCCAGCGGGGGGAGCCGGGCGGGGGCCCGGCACGGAAGGGGTGACCATGGCGGGCGAAGCCGGCTCGGGGGCGCTGCGCGAACTGATCCTGGTGGTCGCGGTCGCGCTCGCCGGGCTGTTGCTCGCCATGGTTGCGGCCTTCGCGCCCTGGCACGCCACCCCGGTGGGCAACGCTCCCGCCGGTCTGGTGGAGCTGCACAGCCCCGGCGACCTGGGCTCCGGCCCGACGGTCGCACACGTGAGCTGAGCAGCGGCCGGACCGACCGGTGCCGGCGGAGGGGCAGGCCCGGTCAGGATCGGTACGAGGCGTGGTCGGGTCGGCGGGGCACCGGCCCGACCACGCCGCAACCTGTTGGCGAACGCACCCCGTCGGTGTCGGATGGTCACGACGCGGCGGGGGCGCGGCCGGTCGGGTCGCGGGCGAGCAGGTCGGCCAGGGTCGTGCTGTCCACCACCGTGGCGATCGCCCCGTGCACGGCCAGCCAGACGTCGGTCAGCCCGGCCGCCACCCCGTGGTAGCCGGCCCGCTCGGCCGGCAGTCCGCGTACCGTGGTCAGCGAGCCGCCGGCGGCGCGCAGCACGTCCCCCACGCTGATCTCGTCGGGCGATCGGGCGAGTGCGTACCCGCCCTCGGTGCCGCGATGGCTGAGCAGCAGGCCGGCGCGGCGCAGGTCCAGCAGGATGCCCTGGAGGAAACTCAGCGGGATCTCCTGCACCTCGGCCAGGCTGGCCGCCTTCACCAGGTCACCACCACCACCACCACCACCACCGTCGCCACCACCACCGCCGCTACCTTCAGCGGCAGCGGCAGCGGCGGCGACGGCGAGCATGGCCCGGAGGGCGTAGTCGCTGCGCGCGGAGACGTACACGTCACTGACCAGCCTGGTCCAGCACACCCCAGCGGCGCCGGATCGCCTTGTCCGCCGCACCGAACGCGGCATCCACGACCAGGCCGAGCACCAGGATGACGATCATGGTGGAGAGCAGCCAGGGCGCGTCGGACAGCTCGCGGGAGTAGGTGAGCTGGGCGCCGAGGGAGGTCTGCGAGATGCCGACTACGATCAGCTCGCCGGCCATCAGGCTCCGCCAGGAGAAAGCCCAGCCCTGCTTGAGCCCGGCGACGATCGCCGGCAGCGCGGCCGGTGCGATCACGTACCGGTAGAGGTTGAGCCCTCGGGCGCCCAGGTTGCGGCCCGCGCGCAGGAGCAGCGGCGGCACGTAGTCCACGCCGGAGATCACGCCGTTGGCGATGGACGGCGCCGCGCCGAGCACCACCACGAAGAAGATCGCCTTCTCGCTCAGCTCGAACAGCAGGATGGCCAGCGGAAACCAGGCTATCGACGGCATGGTCTGCAACGCGGTGATCATCGAGCCGATGGCGGCCCGGAGCACCGTGGACCGGGCCACCGCCAGGCCCAGGAGCAGGCCGACCGCGACCGAGAAGATGTACCCGACGGCGGCCCGGCGCAGCGTGGTGAGCAGGCCCTCCCAGAGCTGTGGGCCCTGGGCCTGGGTCAGCAGTTCGCGGCCGACGACCAGCGGCCCCGGCAGCGAGTACGACGGCTTCCAACCCGACCAGACCACCAACTGCCAGGCCGCGATGACGATGGCCAGCGCGGCCAGCTTGGGCCAGGTGGCGGCCCAGACCCGGGTGCCCCGGGAGATCTCCTTCTCCCGGCCGGCGATCTCCAGCGCGTCGAGGCCGGAGATCTGCGCGTCGGTGCGCGCCGTGCTGGTGAGGGTGTCACTGGCCATGGCGGCCCACCTCCGTACGGAGCCGCTCGGTGACCTCGGCGGCGATGGCGGCGACCTCGGGGGAGTCGATCCGCCGTGGGCGCGGGATGTCCACAGTGGTGGAGTAGATGATCCGACCGGGTCGGCTGGAGAGCAGGATGATCCGGTCGGCCAGCCGGGCTGCCTCGCGGACGTTGTGCGTCACGAAGAGCACCGAGAGTTTGCGCTCGGACCAGATCCGTTCCAGCTCGTCGTGCAGGATGTCCCGGGTCATCGCGTCCAGCGCGCCGAACGGCTCGTCCATCAGCAGCACCGGGGTGTCCAGGGCCAGCGTGCGGGCCAGCGCGACCCGCTGCCGCATCCCACCGGAGAGCTCGTGCGGGCGCTTGCGGCCGAAGTCGGCCAGGTGCACGGTGCGCAGCAGCTCCGCCACCCGCGCGCGCCGCTCGGCCCGGGGCAGCCCGCGCAGCTTCAACGGGACCTCGACGTTGCCGTCGACGGTCAGCCAGGGAAAGAGCGCCGGCTCCTGGAACATCAGCCCGGGGCTGGCGTCGCCGGCCAGGGCGATCCGCCCACCGCTGGGCCGGTCCAGCCCGGCGACCAGGTTGAGCAGGGTGCTCTTGCCGCAGCCGGAGGCGCCGACCAGGCAGACGAACTCGCCCGGCGCCACGTCCAGGGACACGCCGTCCAGGGCCAGTACGGCGTTCCCTCCGCGTCCGTACACCTTGGTCACGTCGGAGAGCGCGACCGCGGCGGTCGCGCTCCCCGGCGCCGTCGTGGTCGACGTCATGGCTGGATGACCTCGGGCTTGCCCTGCGCCTTGAGCGCGTTGTTGAGGTACGTCAGGTCGTACAGGCCCTTGAGGTCCACCGGGTCGGTCAGCTTCACCTCGACGGCGTGGTCGAGCCCGGCCTTGAGGGAGCTGGGGATCGGGTCGTTGGTGAACTCCAACGTCGTCCACGCCTGCTTGATCAGCTTCAGGTCCAGCGGCTTGCCGGTGATCTTGCCGATGGCGTCGGAGATGGCCTGCTGGGCCTCGTCCGGCTTGCTGTTGACGAACTCGTTCGCGGCCACCTGGCCGTCGACCAGCTTCTGCACCACGTCCGGGTGTGCCTTGAGGAACTTCGTGCTGACCAGCAGGTTGGTGATGACGAACTTCTTGTCCGGCCAGAGGTCGCGCTCGTCGACCAGCACCTTGCCGCCGGCGTTGACCAGCCGGGAGACGAAGGGCTCGGGCACCCAGGCGGCGTCGATCGCGCCGCTGTTGAACGTCTCCACCGTCTGGGCGTTCTCCTGCGGCACGATCTTGACGTCGCCGCCGCCCTCCTTGGTGGTGGTCAGCCCCTGCTGCTTGAGCCAGTAGCGGACCGCCACGTCCTGGGTGTTGCCCAGCTGCGGGGTGGCGACCTTCTTGCCCTTCAGGTCCTGCGGGCCGTTGATGCCGGGCTTGACGACCAGCGCCACGCCACCGGAGGCGGCGCCGGAGACGACCCGGACGGCTTCACCCTTGGACTTGGAGAACGCGTTCACGGTCGGGTTCGGACCGATGTAGGTGGCGTCCAGCGCACCGGAGAAGACGGCCTCGATGGCGGCCGGGCCGGCGTTGAACGTCTTCGGGTCCAGCTTCACGTTGGCGCCGAGCTTCTCGGCGAAGATGCCCTTCTCCACGCCGACGACCGCCGGCGCGTGGGTGATGTTGGGGAAGTAGCCGAGGCGCAGCGTCACCGGGCCGGAGCCGCCGCCCGCGGCCTCGCTGTCGTCGCCGCACGCGGCGGTGCTGCCCAGGGTCGCCGCGCCGACCACGGCGAGGGTGGCCAGGCTGACCATCCGGCGCAGGGGGAGACGTCTCATCGTCCGTCCAATCCGCAGTATTCCTACTTACTTGGTAGGAAGATTGGGGCAGGTCACACGCAGCGTCAAGACTCATCCACATGCCGGGACAGCGCGTCTCAGATATGTCGGCATCTCCCACCAATTTGCTAGGGCATCTGAAGCTCGGGCCGGAAGGCGCCGCCCCTGGTGGCCGATCCGGTGGAGGCGGCTCCGCGGAGGTCGCCGGTGGTGGAGGTGCCGACGCGCTAGGGTCGATCCCGTGGCGGCGCGGAGATCCAGAATTCCAGCGACGAAGTACCCGGTCGAGCGGTTCACCCTCGACAACGGCCTGCGGGTGGTGCTCACCCCCGACCGCAGTGCTCCGGTGATCGGGGTGGCAGTGGTCTACGACGTGGGCATCCGCTCCGAGCCGGAGGGGCGCACCGGCTTCGCCCACCTCTTCGAGCACCTGATGTTCCAGGGCTCGGAGAACCTGGAGAAGCTGGCCCACTTCCGGCACGTGCAGGGCGCCGGTGGCACCTTCAACGGTTCCACCCACCTGGACTACACCGACTACTTCGAGACGCTGCCGAGCAACGCGCTGGAACGCGCGCTGTTCCTGGAGGCGGACCGGATGCGCGGCCCCCGACTGACCGAGGAGAACCTGCACAACCAGGTCGACGTGGTCAAGGAGGAGATCCGGGTCAACGTGCTCAACCGGCCGTACGGTGGCTTCCCGTGGCTGACGCTGCCGCCGGTCATGTTCGACACCTTCCCGAACGCGCACGACGGCTACGGCTCCTTCGACGACCTGGAGTCGGCGACCGTCGCGGACGCCGCGGACTTCTTCCGTCGCTACTACGCCAGCGGCAACGCGGTGCTGGCGGTCAGCGGCGACATCGACGTGGCCGAGGCGACCGAGCTGGTCACCCGCCACTTCGGCGACGTGCCGGCCCGTCCGGCGCCGCGGCGACCCTACTTCACCGAGCCCGACCTGACCGCCGAGCGGCGTACCTCGTACACCGACGCGCTGGCGCCGCTGCCGGCGGTGGCCGGCGCCTGGCGGGTGCCGGATCCGGTCACCGACTTCGCCGCCTACCTGCCGTACGTGGTGCTGGCCGAGGTGCTCACCGACGGCGACGCGTCGCGACTGGTCGAGCGGTTGGTCCAGCGCGACCGGACGGTGACCAGCCTCGGCGGATACCTCGGCTTCATGGGCGACCCGTTCGACGTGCGCGACCCGACCGCGCTGCTGCTCCAGGCGCACCTGCCGCCCGGTGGTGACGTGGACAAGGTGCTGCGCACCATGGACGAGGAACTGGAGCGGCTGGCCACCGACGGGCTGACCGAGGGGGAACTGGCCCGGACCCAGGCCCGGATGGCGACCCACCTCCTGCGGGACACCGACGCGGTGCTCGGCCGGGCGCTGCGGATGGCCGTCCTGGAACAGCAACGCGGCGAGCCGGGTCTGCTCAACGATCTGCCCCGGCTGGTCGGCGAGGTCACCGAGGAGCAGGTGCGCGCCGCCGCGGCCACCCTGCGCCCGGAGCACCGCGCCGCCGTCGAGGTCATCGCCGGAGGTGCCCGATGAGTTCCGCCACCACCGTCCCCACCGGGCCGCGTACGCTGCCCCCGCTCGGCCCCACCCGCAAGCTCAAGGTGCCCAAGCAGGCCGAACGCACGCTGCGCAACGGCCTCACCGTGATCGCCGTACGCCGGCCCGCCGTGCCCCTGGTCGAGCTGCGGCTCTGGGTTCCCTTTGGCCGGGCCCAGCTGGCCCGCGGCGCGATGCTCTCGCAGACGATGCTCTCCGGCACCGAATCGATGACCAGCGTGCAGATCGCCGCCGAGTTGCAGAAGGTGGGCGGGGGCCTCTCGGCGGGCGTCGATCCGGACCGGCTGATGCTCTCCGGCGCCGGCCTGGTCACCGGGCTGGACCGGATGCTGGAGCTGCTGGCCGAGGTGCTGACCGGGGCCAGCTACCCCAGCGGGGAGGTGGCCACCGAGCGGGACCGGCTGGTCGACCGGATCCAGGTGGCGCAGAGCCAGCCGGCGCACCTGGCCCGGGAGGCGCTGCTGAAGCGGATCTACGGCCGCCACCCGTACGCGACGCAGACGCCGGAGCCGGGCCAGATCCGCGCCGTCCGACCGGCGGCGCTACGCACCCTGCACACGGAGCGGGTACACCCGGCGGGCGCGCAGTTGGTGCTGGTCGGTGACGTGCAGCCGGAGAGGGCCCTGGACGCGGCCGAGCGGGCCCTCGGTGGCTGGGCCGGCGCGGGGCGCACGGCCGAGCTGCCGGCCACCCCGCCGCTGGAGTCGGGGCCGCTACTGCTCGTCGACCGGCCCGGCTCGGTCCAGTCCTCGGTGCGGATCGCGCTGCCGGCCGTGCCGCGCACCGATCCCGACCACGCCCCGCTGCAACTGGCCAACCTGATCTTCGGCGGCTACTTCTCCTCCCGGTGGGTGGAGAACATCCGCGAGGACAAGGGCTACACGTACGGCCCGCACTCGGTGATCGAGCACTCGGTGGCCGGGTCGGTACTGGTCGCCGGCGCCGAGGTGGCCACCGAGGTCACCGGTCCGGCGTTGCTGGAGACGACGTACGAGCTGGGTCGGCTGGCGTCGCTGCCGCCGAAGCCCGAGGAACTGGAGCAGGCCCGCCAGTACGCCCTCGGCACCCTCCAGCTCGGCATGTCCACCCAGGCCGGGCTGGCCGCGTTGACCAGCGCGTACGCCGGCAACGGCCTGCGCCTGGACTTCCTCGCCGAGTACGCGTCCCGGCTCGCGAAGGTGACCACCGACGACGTCGCGCGGGTGGCGGCCCACCACCTCGCGCCAGCCCGGGCGGCGGTCGTGGTGCTCGGCGACGCCGAGCGGGTCGCTCCGGGGTTGGCCGCGCTGACCGCGGTCCGGACCGAGCCGGTGCGGCAGTGAGCCGGACGTCCGCGCCGGCTGCGGAGGGTGCGGCGTGAGTGGGGAGACGGCGCCACCGCTGGCCCGGTCCACGCTGGACCGGGCCGCGCACCGGCGGGGCGATTCGCGGTGGCTGACCGAGGCGTGGTTGCGTGCCCGGGTGCTGCTGCTCGACTCGACGGACGAGGGGCGGACGCTGGCGCACACCGACGCGTCACCTCCGGCGCTGGTGCTGTTCGGGGCGGCGGACGTGCCGGTCGGGTCGGAGTCGATCGCGATGTTCCTCGGTGTCGAGCCGGACGGGGTGCCGGTCTTCGCGGTCGACACGCCGCTGCCGGTGCTGCCGGGCACCCGGGCGGTCAGCCTGCGCGAGGTGGGGCATCTGCTCGGCGACCGGGAGGCCGGCCTCTTCACCACCGCGCTGGCGCTGGTCAACTGGCACACCCGGCACGGCTACTCGGCGGCCACCGGAGCACCGACCGAGATGGACGAGGCCGGTTGGTCCCGGGTGGACCGGAACGGCGGGCGGATCTGGCCGCGTACCGACCCGGCGATGATCGTGCTGGTGCACGACGGCGTCGACGGCCCGGACGGGCGCTGCCTGCTCGGCAACAACGCCGGCTGGCCAGGGACCCCGGGCGGCCGGCGCTACTCCTGCCTGGCCGGCTACGTGGAGCCGGGGGAGTCGGCGGAGGCCGCCGTGCTGCGCGAGGTCCGCGAGGAGGTGGGCATCGGGGTCGAGCGGGTCGGGTACGTGGGCAGCCAGGCGTGGCCGTTCCCCGGTTCGCTGATGCTGGGCTTCCTGGCCACCGCCGACCCGACCGATCCGGTGCAGGTCGACCCGTCCGAGATCGCGTACGCCCGCTGGTTCACCCGGGGGGAGATCGGGGCGGCGCTGGCCGGGAAGACCGTGGATGTGGGTGACGGGGCCCAGTTGATCCTGCCGCCGCCGTCGTCGATCGCGCTGTTCCTCATCCACCGCTGGCTGGACGGCTGGGTGGACGCCGACCGGTGAACACGGTCCCGGCCCGTGGCCGCCGTTGCCGCGGCGGTCACGGGCCGGGAACACGGGCCGTCGTGGTCGGCTGGGGCGAAAACGCGGCGGGGGAGCCGTTCCGACCACGACGGACGTCTCGTGGGTCAGGTGCTGGTGCGGCCCGGTCTGTGTCGGAACGTGGGTCGGGCTTCGCCCAGCGGCAGGACCTTGACCCGTTGCCTGCCGGCGCGGACCGCGCCGACCGTGGCGAGCGCCCGGGCCAGCAGCAGTGCGGCGTCCCGGTCCTCGGCGTGCACGATCTGGCGGCGTGGCTCGGGGGCGGTCGTCTCGTCGCGGAGTCGATGGCCGTCCGCCCAGGCGGCGGCGATGTCCCCGTCGGCGACGGCGCGGATGTCGGTGCGAACGATCAGGAACCGCATGAGGGTCTCCGGATGAACCGCGACGAATGAGTCGGTGTGGAAGTTCCACGTACTCGATCGCCATGTTACGCCGCGTGTTCGTCCCAGCAACTGAAACGCGCCTATTGGTTTCGAGCCTCGTCCGATCGGCGGATGCCTGGTCAGCGGGGTCGGCGGTGGGTAACGCGACGGGGCCGCCGGCAGCGCGCCGACGGCCCCGTCCCGGTCACCGGATCAGTTCGGATCGAACTGGCCCTTCTTCGCTCCGGCGATGAAGCCGAGCCATCCCGCCCGGTTGAACAGCAGCACCGGGCCACCCCGGTCCTTGCTGTCGCGCAGCGCGACCGCGGACGAGCCGGTGCCCAGCGGAGCGACCTCCACGCAGTTGGAGGTCTGGCTGCGCGTGCTGGTACGCCACGGGGCGTCCGACAGCCGGTGGGCGGGTACAGACGGCGTGTTGCGGATGTCGTTCATGGTTCTGCTCCTGATGTGAACCGCTCCGATGGGACAAGTGGTGCCGCACGCCCCGACGGAGGGTCCCCCGTGGATCACCGTTCCGTCAGCCGCCCCGAGGCCCGGCGGCGTTGGGGCGGCGCCGTTGCCGGCCCGAACGCCACTGTGGAAGGGGGCGCCACCTCGGTCAGCCGTCCCGTCGCCTCGATCAGCCAGGAGAGGGTGTCCGAGGCGGTAAGTGCCGCCGTGCATAGCCACTCGAACACCACTTTATAGCGATTTAGCGCGATTGCCTCGGTCGACATGACGTCGGTGAACCCCCCTTCGATGGTCAGCGTCTCCGGATCGAGCGGATCGGCGAACCGGTAGAGGGAGAACGCGGTCGGCGGGAGGTACCAGTTGCCGATCTGGGTGTCCCGGAGCAGCACGTGCAGCGTCACGTTGGGCAGCAGCGCCAGCTCGCACAGCTGGCGAAGTTGCTCGTGCAGCACCTCGGGCGGGCCGGCCCGGCGACCGAGGGCCGCCTCCTCCAGTACGGCGGTGTAGCGGGGCGCGTCGGGCTCCCGGGTGAGCAGCGTCTGGCGGGCCAGCCGTGCCTGCACCTCGGTCTCCGGCTCCTCGCCCGGCTCCGGCTCACCGGCGCCCTCGGCCACCTGACGGGCCGAGACGATCCGGACCTGCGCGTACCCGGGGGTCTGCAACAGCCCCGGCACCAGCACCGGGTTGTACTCGGAGATCTCCGCGCAGCCCGCCTCCAACTCGGCCCAACTGCGCTGCTGCTGCGTCATCACCGGGAAGTTCTTCAACCAGCCCCGCATGTCACCGGCCTCGCCGGTGATCCCGAGCAGCTCCTCGTGCAGTGCCGCGTCGGCACCGTAGAGGTCGAGCAGAACCCCGACGTCCTGCGGGTCGGGTCGGCTGCGCCCGTTCTCCAGCCGGGACAGTTTCGACGCGGAGGCCCAGCCGATCCGCTCGATGACCTGGTCGCCGGTGAGGCCTGCGGCCTCGCGCAGGCGGCGCAGCTCTGTGCCCAACCGGCGACGACGCAGGATCGGGCTGGGTGCGGCAGGAGGCACGTGTCCTCTTTCCCGTCGACCGCCGCAGACGCGACGGTAACTGTATGAAATTCGCCCCCCACGGTCAGTATGGACGGCGCGGCCGGCGTCGGAGGTTCCGGCGGGGGCGTGTCTTGCGAAAAATGGACCTTTGGTACGCCGACCACGGCGCGCCCCGAGGTCGCGGCCCCGTCGACCACGCCCGCCCGGGCGCGCCATCCCCGCCGGAGGGACCCATGCGCAGCGTCCTGCGCCGACCCGACTTCCGTCTGCTCTTCGGGGGCCTGCTGGCCAGCATGACCGCCGAGTCGATCCTGCTGCTCGCGCTCGCGATCTGGGTCAAGGACCTGACCGGCTCCGACGGGCTCGCCGGCGCCACGATCTTCGCCGTCGTCGCCCCGATGACGCTCGCGCCGCTGGTCGGCTGGTTCGTCGACCGCTACCCGCGCCGGCCCTTCTTCGTGGCCGCGAACCTGGTCACCGCGGTGCTGCTCACCCCGCTGTTCACCGTCCGGGACGCGGGCGACGTCTGGCTCGTCTACACGGTGGCCGCCCTGTACGGCCTGTCCTACATCACGCTCAGCGCGGCACTCAGCGGGCTGATCCGGCAGCTGGTGCCGGTTGAGCTGCTGGCCGAGGCGAACGGCGTGCTGCAGACCGTACGCCAGGGGCTGCGGCTGGTCGGCCCGCTGGTCGGTGCGGCGCTCTACGCGGCGGTCGGCGGGTGGGCGCTGGCCGGGATCGGCGTGGTCGGATTCCTGACCGCTGCCGCCGTGGTGACCGCGCTGCCCACCCCGCAGCCGGCGCCGCCGACGGTACGGCTGCGCTGGCCGGCCGAGCTGGGTGCCGGGCTGCGACACCTGGCCGGCGAGCCGGCCCTGCGCCGGGCCCTGCTCGGCTACGGGCTCGGGTCGCTGGTGATGGGCTTCAGCGAGTCGCTCATCTTCGCCTACGTCGACCAGGGGCTGGGCCGGGACGCCGCGTTCGTGGGTGTGCTGGTCACCGTGCAGGGCGTGGGTGGGCTGCTCGGCGGGCTCTGTTCGCCGGCGCTGGTCCGCCGGCTCGGCGAGGTCGGCACGCTGGCCGCCGGGGTCGCGTTCTTCGGGCCGGCCGCGCTCGCGCTCGCGTACCCCGATCTGCGGCTCGGTTTCGCCGCGGTGCTGCTGGCCGGCGTCTCGCTGCCGCTGACCATGGTGGGGCTGCACACGCTGATCCAGCGGCGTACCCCTCCCGGGCTGGTCGGCCGGGTCGCCGCCGCCACCGAGGCGGTGGTCAGCGGACCGCAGGCATTCTCCATCGGCGCGGGCGCACTGCTGGTCGGGTTCCTGGACTACCGGGCGCTGTTCGCGCTGGTCGGGGTGGCCACCCTGGTCGCCGGCGGCTACCTCTGGCGGGGCCGGCACCTCAGCGCGCCTTCCGGCGCCCGCCCGCCCACACCGCCGCCCGGCCCGACCCTTCCGGCGCAGCGACGCCCGGCGGACGACGCGGACCAGCAGGTGGTGACCGGGAGCCACCGGTCGCCGCGCCGGTGACGGATACCGGACACGACGAGCGGCCGCCCCGATCGGGGCGGCCGCTCGTCGGAAATGACCCGGCCGGTCAGGCGGTGAGGGTCTCCAGGTGCTGCTTGACCTGGGTGATCGAGGGGTTGGTCAGGGCGCTGCCGTCGGCGAAGCGCAGCGTCGGCACCGTCTGGTTGCCGCCGTTGACGCTCATCACGAACTCGGCGGCCTTCGGGTCCTGCTCGATGTCGACCACCTCGTACCCGATGCCCTCCCGGTCGAGCTGCGACTTCAGCCGGTGGCAGTAGCCGCACCAGGGGGTGGAATACATCGTCAGCATGGTCGGGCCCTCCAACTCATCCGCCGCCGGCTTGCGGATCAAGCCGAGGCTGTTCGCTGCAACGTTCGGGACAGCTGCGATGATTCCTGGTTGTGGCGGTTCACTCAGCGTCGGAAAGCGTGCTCGCCGGGCTGGACCCGGATCAGCGCTCCGCGGTGACCGCACCCGCCGGCCCGGTCTGCATCCTGGCCGGCGCCGGCACCGGCAAGACCCGCGCGATCACCTCCCGGATCGCCCACCGGGCGCTCTCGGGTGAAATCTCCCCCCGGCACGTGCTCGCGGTCACCTTCACCGCCCGGGCCGCCGCCGAGATGCGAAGTCGACTCACCGTCCTGGGGGTGGGTGGTGTGCAGGCGCGGACCTTCCACGCCGCCGCACTGCGCCAGGTGCGCTACTTCGCGCCCCGGCTGCTGGCCGGCCGGGCCATGCCCGAGCTGCTGGACAGCAAGGTGCGGCTGGTCACCCTCGCCGCGGCCCGGGTGGGCCTGCGGACCGACCGGGCCGCCGCGCGGGACCTGGCCGGCGAGATCGAGTGGGCCAAGTCGTCGCTGGTCGAGCCGGGGGACTACGTGGTCTCGGCCGCCCGGGCGCTGCGCGACACGCCGCACGAACCGACGAAGGTGGCCGAGGTGTTCACCGCGTACGAGCAGCTCAAGCGCTCGAACGGCGTGATCGACTTCGAGGACATGCTGCGCGCCGCGGTGTGGGGCATCGAGGAGCACCCGGACGTCGGCGAGCAGGTGCGCGGCCAGTACCGGCACTTCGTGGTGGACGAGTACCAGGACGTCAACCCGCTCCAGCAGCGGTTGCTGGACGCCTGGCTGGGCGGCCGGAACGACCTGACCGTGGTCGGCGACGCCAGCCAGACGATCTACTCGTTCACCGGGGCGACCTCGGCGTACCTGGTCGACTTCCCGCGCCGGCACCGGGGCGCCGCCGTGATCCGGCTGGTTCGGGACTACCGCTCCACCCCGCAGGTGGTCGGGTTGGCCAACGCGGTGATCTCCCAGGCCCGGGGCGCCGAGGCGCGGCTGCGGCTGGAGTTGAGCGGGCAGCGCCCGGCCGGCCCCGAGCCGGATCTGCGGATCTTCACCGACGAGCCGGCCGAGGCCAATGCCGTGGCCGCCCGCTGCCGCTCCCTGATCGACGCGGGCACACCGGCCAGGGAGATCGCCGTCCTGTTCCGGACCAACGCGCAGTCCGAGGCGTACGAGAAGGCACTCACCGAGGCCGCGGTGCCGTACGTGGTGCAGGGCGCGGAGCGGTTCTTCGAGCGGGCCGAGGTGCGCCAGGCGATGGTCGCGCTGCGCGCCGCCACCCGGTCGATCCCGGGCGAGACCCCGCTGCCGGCCGCCGTCGTCGAGGCGCTCACCGCGGTCGGTTGGGCCCCGGACGCGCCCCCGGCCGGTGGCGCGGCCCGCGAGCGGTGGGAGGCGCTGGCCGCGCTGGTCCAGCTCGCCGAGGAGTACGCGGCCACCCCGGAGGTGGTGCCGATCGGCGAGGCGGCGGCGGTCGAGCGGCCGGTCACCCTGGCCGACTTCACCGAGGAGCTGGCCCGTCGGGCCGCCCAGCAGCACGTGCCGACCGTGGACGGGGTGACCCTGGCCTCGCTGCACTCGGCCAAGGGGCTGGAGTGGGACGCGGTCTTCCTGGTCGGCCTCGCCGAGGGCACCCTGCCCACCACGTACGCCAAGACCGTCGAGCAGGTCGAGGAGGAACGCCGGCTGCTCTACGTCGGGATCACCCGGGCCCGGCAGTGGCTCTGGCTGTCGTACGCCGCCGCGCGCTCGCCGGGCGGACGGGCCCGGCGGCCGTCGCGGTTCCTGCCCCAGCTGGACCGCTCCGGCGGGACCGAGCGGGCCACCGGTGGCGCCGGTCCGGCCCGCCGCCCCGAACGGCGTCGGACCCAGATCGTCTCCTGCCGGATCTGTGGCGCCACCCTGCTCGCCGGCCCGGATCGCAAGCTGGGTCGTTGCCCCACCTGCCCGTCCGACATCGACGATGAGCTGCACGAACGGCTGCGCGAGTGGCGACAGCGGGTGGCCGGGGCGCAGAAGGTCCCCGCGTACGTGGTGTTCACCGACGCCACGCTGGTCGCGCTGGCCGAGCGACGGCCCGGCCGGCCGGAGGAACTGATCGCGATCGCCGGCATCGGCCCCCGGAAGCTGGGCCTCTACGGCGAGTCGGTGCTCGCGCTGGTGGGGGGCGCGGGAGTGGACGACGTCTGCCCGGAGAAAACTTTCGAAATCTCGTCGTAAATTCGTTTGCCCTCGCCCCGGCGCGAGGAATAACCTCAGGACACACCACGCGAGCGGCGCCATTCCGGCTGCTCACGGGGGGTCGGTCCGGTCGATATACGAGAACGTGAGGGAGGTGGTACCCGTGAGGATCTTCACCTATGAGCGTCTGGCGGTGATGCCAGCTGTCCACGCTCCGTTGTCGGCTGTCCGGGTGGCCCTCGCGGCCGCACGACCGTCGGTTCCGCAGGTGCACCAGGTTCAGGCCGAGCTGAACCTGACTGTCGCCCCCATCGGAGTCGAGGGGACCAGTGGCTTCACGGGCATGGCCATCCAGGGCGCCAAGAAGCGCACGGATGTCCGCGGCGTTCCACCTCGAGGTAGACCGGTCTGACCATCAGACACCGGCTCACCTCGAGGCCGCGGAACCCGCTTACCGGGATCCGCGGCCTCAGTTTTTTGCCCCGCCGAAGTACGTCGGAATGCGATCCATGAGATCGAAGTGTGAGAGAGAGGTGACCGGGCGATGAGTCTGGCGTTGGCCCCCCTCGACGTGAGCGTCGAGATGGAGGCGAACCTGCCCTGCCGGAAGTTCGACCCCGACCTGTGGTTCTCCGACTCGCCTGCCGAGCTCGAGCTGGCCAAGTCGCTCTGCGGGGACTGCCCGCTGCGCGTCGAGTGCCTGGCCGGGGCGGTGGAGCGAGCGGAGCCGTGGGGCGTCTGGGGCGGCGAGATCTTCGAGCGTGGCGCGGTTGTCCCGCGCAAGCGGCCCCGTGGCCGCCCGCGCAAGGAGGACGTCGCACGTGACGCCGCGCTCCGGGTCGAGGCCGAGGCGCGCCTGGCGGCCAGTGGGCTGTCCGAGGTGCGTGGCGCGGTCCGGCTGGCAGCCTGACATGTTCCCGATCCGTACCAACTACGCCGGTGTCGCACCGGCAGCGAGTGAGAAGACGACCATGCTGCACGTACCGACTGGAGCTTTCGAGATGCAACTACTCAACGAAGCGTTGTCCCGGGCTCGAATGCGCCGGCCTCAGGCCGGTCGTACCACCACGAGCACTGAGGCAACCCGATCCGCCCGTACCGTCGCCATGAACAGCCGCAACCAGTCGGCACGCGACCTGGGCGTTCTCTAGTACCACCCACGCAGAAAGGGGCGGGTGCCACCGGCACCCGCCCCTTCGCCATGCAAGGAAGGGCACCTTCTTAACGCCTGCGGTAGAGGAAGGGCCCCTTCTTAACAACCGGTGCCGGATGGCACCCGCCCTTCTTGGCGTGCGTGCTCAGGCGACCGGGGCGAAGCCGGGCAGCCAGCGCTCCAGGATGCCGCGGTACGGCGCCTTCGCCTCCAACTGGCAGAGCACCCCGATCGACCCGAGCGTCACCCGGTGGATGAGCAGGTACGACGGCGGCAGGTTGAGCTGCCGGCTGAGCTGGTAGGTGGGGGAGCGGGGGCTGGCCAGCCGGGCCGCCTCGGCCCGCAGCCAGGCCCGGGTGAAGCGGAACTCGTCGGCTGCGATGGGCTCCAGCATCGGACGGAGGAAGTCCAGCACCGCCTCGCCGTCGATCTCCTCGGTGGAGCTGACGAAGCCCTCCGACCGCAGCCCCGCCACCACCCCGTCGGCGTCGTTCCGCAGGGCCAGCGCGGCGATACGACCGATCGGCTCCGGCGTGCCCTCCGGCATCCGGGCCACCGCACCGAAGTCGATCACCCCGAGCCGGCCGTCGGGCAGTATCCGGAAATTGCCCGGGTGCGGATCGGCGTGCAGCAGCCCGGCCCGCTGCGGTGCGGAGAGGTGCAGGGTGGCCATCAGGCGGCCGGCCTCGTCCCGCTGCTCCTCGGTGCCCTCGCGGATGATGTCGGCGAGGGGTGTGCCCGTCACCCACTCGGTGACCAGCACCCGAGGCGACGCGGAGACCACCGCCGGGATGTAGATCTCCGGGTCGTCGGCGTACGCGGCGGCGAAGGTGCGCTGCGACTCGCCCTCCAGCTCGTAGTCCAGCTCCTCGGTGATCCGTTCGCGCAGCTCGACCAGGAGCGGCTTGACGTCCAGGCCGGGCTGGATGGCCCGGAACATCCCGCCGAGCCGGGAGAGCTGCTTGAGGTCGGCGAGCAGCGCGTCACCGGCGCCCGGATACTGGATTTTGACGGCCACGTCGCGGCTGTTCGGCTCGCCCGAGGGGCCGTACCCGGGCTCACGCCACCGCGCCCGGTGCACCTGGCCGATGCTGGCCGCGGCGGCCGGGGTGTCGTTGAACTCGACGAACCGGTCCCGCCAGTCCGGGCCGAGCTGCTCGGTCAGCACCTTGTGCACGCTGGCGACCGGCAGCGGCGGAGCGGCCTCCTGGAGCTTGGTCAGCGCCTGGCGGTAGGGGGCGGCGATCTCCTCGGGCAGCGCCGCCTCGAAGACCGACAGGGCCTGGCCGAACTTCATCGCACCGCCCTTGAGCTGGCCCAGCACGCTGAAGAGCTGCTCGGCGGTGCGCTGCTGAATCTCCGCGGAGATCACGTCGGAGGCGAGCCCGGTGACGCGCTTACCCATGCCGAGGACGGTCCGACCGGCGAAGCCGAGCGGCAGAGCGGCGAGTTTGGCGGTCCGGGACACGGCCCGGCGCGGGATGTCGGTCACTCGGTCATTGTTACCGACCGGAGGCCCCCGCTGCTGCTGTGCCGCCGGGCTGGTGCCCACACTCGGCTCGGCGAGCACCCGCACGCCGGGTGCGGCGGCCAGCCCCGGCGGCGAAACCGGCCCGGCCCGGTGACCTCCGTGGCACCGCCCAGCGTCTCCGGGTTGCCGCCATCGAGTTGCGCGAGCGCCTCGGCCAGCGCGTACCCGGTGGCCGCGAGCAGTGTGCCGGTGGCGCCGGCGGCGGCCGGCTCGGCGGCCGCGAGTTGGGCGGCGAGCCGCGGCCAGTCCGGGTCGCGGTCGGCCCGGTGCAGCTCCACGCAGTGCAGGCAGGGCCCGGCGGGTGGGCGGACCAGCGGCCCGATCACCGGTACGCCCTCGCGCAGGGTGACCAGCAGGTGCGGCTGGCGGCGTTGGGCGAGACCGGCGGCGAGTAGCGGCGGCGGGCGGTCGGTGCCGAGCTGGATCACCAGGTCGATCCGGGCGGTGCGACCCGGTTGGGTGCCGGTGCCCGGTGCGACGCGGTCGACCGCGGCCCGTACCGCCGGAGCGAGCGGGTCGCCCAGCTCGGCGGCCGGGATGCCGGTGCCGACCAGGTCGATGGGGCGCACCGGACCGGTGAGGTGTGGGATCACCTGTCCGACGCCGGACTGGGCCAGCGCCACCGCCAGGGGCGCGCCGAGCGCTCCGGCCCCGGTGAGCAGCACCCGGGCGGCCTGTCGTCGGCGCAGGCACTGCGCGGGGGTGCCGGGTAGCCGGCCCGCGGCGAGGGCCAGCGCGCCGGCCTCCGCGGCGAGCCGGGCCCGGACCGGCCCGGTCAGCTCGCGGGGGAGCAGGCTGTGCCCGGGCATCAGCAGGCACGCCGTGCGCAGGGCGTCGAGCAGGTCGAGTGCCTCGTCGGTGGTGACCCGGGCGGTGGCCGCGTGGGCCAGCACGGCGCGCTCGCTACGGGTGCCGTCCAGCAGGTCGAGCAGGTGGGCGGCGCGCGGGTTGGCCAGCTCCAGCAGCACGGCGGGCCCGGGGCCGACGCCGAGTTGGAGGGTGTGCCGGTCCCGCCAGAGCCGGCAGAGACCGGGCAGCAGGGTCGGGCGCGGCAGGGCGGTACGACTCATGATGACGAATCGTGACCGCGTCCCTGCGCTCGGTCGATCGTTGTCCACAGGTGGTCGGGCGGCTGTCCAGCGCTGTCCACAGGATTCGCCGGGTTATCCACAGCCCGCCGGTACGCGTGTCGGGCACCCGACAGACCGTGGATGACCTCCGGAACGGCAACGGGGGCGGGGTGGCCGTCGGCCACCCCGCCCCCGATTACCCGTACGCGTCAGACCTTGGCCTTGCCGAGGATGCGGTTCACTGTTGTCCCGCAAACCGGACACTTGCCCTTGGCCATGTTCATTCCGGTCTTCGAGACCTCAACGTGCCCCTCGAAGTCCCGCTTCTCCTTGCACTTCACGCAGTAACCGTTGTAGGTCTGGGCCTGGTCGGCCACGGTGCCCTCCTCGTCTCGTCCGCCGGTCAATGCCGTCCCGGCGGGGTGCCCGGCGGCGGGCCACACGGGGCGCCGGCGCTGGGTCTCACTCCGCGGCCACCTTCGTGACCGCTGGTTCGCGGACCCTACCCAGGTCTGGGCAGTTCCATGTCAGCTGTGCATCGACACTGTGAGCAAGTCGACGTCGAGAGTGTGCATGGCGAATTAGGTCGGATAAGTCAGTTTGGCGGGGACACGCCGACCAAACCCTCTCAGCCACCCGTGCGGGTGCCCCCGCCGCGGCACCGAGCACGGTGATCACCTACGGTGGAGGGGTCCCCGGAGAGGGCCGCCATCGGTGTTCACGAAGGGTGACGAGATGGCGCAGCGGCGACCCGGCCAAGAAATTTTCGGGACGCCCAGCGACCAATCACCATTTTTTGGGCGCGTGTCGCGCGGTTGACCCTTGCGGACCCCTGGTCAGTACGCATTAGCTTTCCTTCGTGACACGTAGCCGAGGCTGCGCGGGCCAGTGATGGCGGGGACGCGCAAGCCGGTCGTCGAGGTGCGGCGCAGCCAGCGCCGACGACGCACGGTGTCTGCGTACCGCGATGGTGAGCGGGTCGTCGTCCTCATCCCGGACCAGTTCTCCCGGGCCGAGGAGAGCGAGTGGGTCGACCGGATGCTCGCCCGGCTCGCCGCCCGGGAGGGCCGGCTCGCCCGCTCGGACGCGGAGCTGCTGGCCCGGGCCACCCGGCTGATCGACCTCTACCTCGCCGGGTACGGCGCCAAGGCGGTGCCCGCCAGCGTCCGGTGGGTCACCAACCAGAACGGCCGGTGGGGCTCCTGCACGCCCGCCGATCGCAGCATCCGGATCTCGCACCGCGTGCAGGACATGCCCGAGTGGGTCATCGACTACGTGCTGCTGCACGAGCTGGCCCACCTCATCGTGCCCAGCCACAACGCCCGGTTCTGGGCGCTGGTCGGCCGCTATCCCAAGGCGGAACGAGCCCGCGGCTACCTCGAAGGCGTGGCCGCCACCTCCTGCGCCCCCGTCGCCACCTGACGCGGGGTCGGGGCCTCCGTGATCGACTCGGTTTCCTTGATGTCGCGGTGTCCCGGGCCCTCGGACAGCGCGACATCCTTGAAACCGAGTGGATCATCAGCCCAGCCCAGCCCAGCCCAGCCCAGCCCAGCCCAGCCCAGCCCAGCCCGGGCGGCCGGGGCGGCGTAGGCCGGGCCAGGTGGTCGGGCCGGGGGCGCTAGGGTCGGGATGTGGCACGACGGGTGGTGGTGGCGTTGCTCGGGCCGGTGCACTGGTCGCCGCCCGGCATCGACCTGGCGGACTGGCGGGCAGCGCTCGCCGAGGACGTCGTCGACCTGCTCGCCACGCTCAACGAGGTGGAGGTCGCCGTCGCGGTGACCCCGGCCGACCGGTCGTTGGCGGACGCCGTGGTCTGGCCCGGCACCACCGTGTACGAGGTGCCCGAGCCGACGCCGACCGCGGTGTTCGCCGCGCTGGACGGCTACGAGCAGGCGGCGGTGCTCGCCGGTGACGTGCCCGACCTGCCCGCGCTGACCGTCGGCAAACTGCTGCGCCCGCTCACCACCCGGCCGGTCGCGGTCGCCCCGGTGGAGGGCGGCGGCCCGGGCCTGCTCGGGGTGGCCGTGCGACTGCCCGTGGCGGGTTGGCTACCGAAGCTGGACCTGGACGTGGCGACACCGGCCGACGCGCGGGCCGGTGCCCCCCGACCCGGCGACGTTGCCGTCACGGCCGGGTGGCGTCGGCTACGCGGGCCTGCCGACCTGGCCACCCTGGACCCGGCGTTCGAGGGTTGGGAAGCCACCCGCGCCCTGCTCTCCGGCTCCGGCCGACCGGCCTGACCCGCTGGCCAACCTGGCCGCGGGGCCTGCGTGACCCGCTGGCCGACCGGCCGGGTGCCCGCCGTCGATCGGTGCGGGCACCCCGGCTCTGTCGTCAGGGCTTGGCGTCGCCGTCGGTGTCGCTGTCGTCCTGCTGGCCGGGAGCCTTCTCCTCGGCCCCACCCGGCGCGGTGAAGTCGAAGTTGTCCAGCTCGCTCAGGTCCCACTCGTTCATGGCGAAGGCGACCGGGTCGGCGAAGTCGTCGTCCGACGGGAGAAGGTCCGGGTGGCCCCAGACCGCGTCCCGGCCGGCGATGCCGCGATGCTCGGTGAGCGCGGCCCACAGCGCCGCCGCCTCGCGCAGCCGGCGCGGGCGCAGTTCCAGACCGACCAGCGCGGCGAAGGTCTGCTCGGCCGGACCGCCGGCGGCCCGGCGGCGGCGGAACGCCTCGCCCAGCCGGACGACGTTGGGCAGCCGGTCGCTGGCGGCGCTGTCCACCACGTGGCACACCCAGCCCTCGACCAGGGCCAGCGCGGTCTCCAGTCGGGCCAGGGAGGCCTTCTGCGCCGGGCTGTCCTCCGGCGTGAAGATGCCCTCCAGGGCGATCGCCTGCATCGACTCCGGGTCGGTCGGGTCGACCCGCCCCATCGCCTCCTCGATCGCCTCCCGGTTGACCCGGATGCCCGAGGCGTACATCTCCACCGCGCTGAGCACGTGCCCGCGCAGCCACGGGACGTGCTGGAACAGCCGCTGGTGGGCGGCCTCGCGCAGCGCCACGTAGAGGCGTACCTCGTCCTCGGGCAGCTCCAGGCCCTCGCCGTACGCCCGGATGTTGGCCGGGATCAGCGCGGCCGTGCCGGCCGGACCGAGCGGCAGCCCGATGTCGCCGGCGGAGAGCACCTCCGCGGCGAGGGAGCCGAGGGCCTGCCCCAACTGCCCGCCGAAGAGCGCGCCGCCGAGGGTGGCCACCATCGACTGCATCGGGCCGAGCTGGGCGCGCGCCTCCGGCGGCACCAGGTCGCCCATCGCGCCGACCATCCGGCTGGCCACCGGGTCGCAGAGCTTGCGCCACACGTCCAGCGTCTTGAAGATCCACTCATTGCGGTTCCAGGCCACCGGGGACTGGATGCCGGAAGGCCAGGCCGAGGCGGGCTCCAGCCACAGGTCGGCCAGGCGCAACGCCTCTTCCACCGCGTTGCGCTCGTAGGGCGACACCGCCGGGTCGCCGGCGGCCGCCAGCTGGCTGGCCGCCACCTGCCGGGCCAGGTCCCAGTTGACCGGCCCGCTGCCCGGCGCGGAGAGCAGGTGCTGCAACTGCGACATGAACTGCTGCATCTGCGCGGGATCGTTGGGGTCTGGTGGTTGCCCACCCGGTAGCGCGAAACCGAACGGAATATCAGGCACGACGTCTACGGTACGCGCGCCGCGCCCCAGCTCGCCGCCGCTGGCGTTGCGCTGAGGGCGAAGTCGCGCGGCGCATCCGGCAACCGGGCCCCGAGCGGTCGGTACGCTCTGCCGCATGAGACGTCGTGGCCTGACGGTCCTGCTCGGTGCCCTGTTCACCGCCCTGCTGAGCATCGGGGTGCTCCGGGTGCCGATCCCGTACGTGGTGCTCGGCCCGGGCCCGACGGTCAACACCCTCGGCACCGCCGACGGCAAGGAGGTCATCCAGGTCTCCGGGCGGGAGACGTCCACCTCCGCCGGCCAGCTCCGGTTGACCACGGTGGGGGTGCAGCCCACGGTGCGGCTCCGCGGGGCGATCGCCGGCTGGTTCTCCGACGACGAGGCGGTGGTGCCGCGCGAACTGGTATACCCGCCGGGGGAGTCGACGGAGCAGGTCGAGCAGCGCAACGCCGAGGACTTCAAGGTGTCGCAGACCAGCGCCGAGACCGCCGCGCTCCGCGAACTGGGCTTCCCGGTGCAGGTGGTGATCAAGACGGTGGCCGCGGACGGCCCGTCCGCCGCGGTGCTCAAGGTCGGTGACGTGGTCACCTCGGTCGACGGTAAGCCGGTGTCGGTGGCCTCGAAGGTCACCGAGCTGGTCCGGGCCAAGCCGGCCGGCACGGCCCTGACCATCGGCTACACCCGCGACGGCGCGTCGGCCACCGCGACGGTGAACAGTCAGGAGCAGGACGGCCGGCCGCGGATCGGCGTCGAGATCGACCAGCAGCAGCCGCACCCGTTCACGCTCGGCATCGACCTGGAGGACATCGGCGGGCCGAGTGCCGGCCTGATGTTCGCCCTGGGCATCGTGGACAAGCTGACCCCGGCCGACCTCACCGGTGGGCAGGTCATCGCCGGCACCGGCACCATCGACGACGAGGGCAACGTCGGCCCGATCGGCGGGATCGCCCAGAAACTGGTCGGTGCGAAGCGCGCCGGGGCCAAGGTCTTCCTCGTGCCGGCGGACAACTGCGCCGAGGCGGTCCGCAATCCGCAACCCGATCTGCCGCTGCTGCGGGTGGGCTCGTTGAGCCAAGGGCTGACCGCGCTGGAGACGCTGCGGGCGGGGGGACAGCCGACCCGCTGCTGACGCGTGTGACCGTGCCCCGCCGCGTTCAGGAACACCCCGTACTCTGGGTGCCTGGTCGGAGCCGATCACACTCGAGCGTGCGGAGCCAACAGTGGTCATGCGTAGCAGCAGCCCCCTTCCGAGGATGAGCCGGCGCGGACGCGTCACCATCGCTGTCCTGGTCGGGGTGTTCGTGCTCTTCACCCTGCTCGGCTGGGGTGTGCAGGCGTGGACGGACTGGCTCTGGTTCGACGAGGTCCGCTACACCGAGGTCTTCACCGGCGTGCTGGTCACCCGGCTGCTGCTCTTCCTCGCCGTCGGCCTCGGCATGGCGGTCATCGTCGGCGGCAACCTGTGGCTGGCCCACCGGCTGCGCCCGCGGCTGCGTCCGCACTCGGTCGAGCAGGCGACCCTGGAGCGCTACCGGATGGCGCTCAGCCCGCGCCTCGGCACCTGGATCGCGCTGACCGCCGCCGTGGTCGGGCTCTTCGCCGGTCTCTCCGCGCAGAGCCGGTGGAACCAGTGGCTGCTCTTCCGCAACGGCGGCGACTTTGGAATCAAGGACCCGGAGTTCGGGGTCGACATCGGCTTCTACGTCTTCCAGCTGCCGTTCTGGCGCTACCTGCTCGGGGTCGCGTTCACCGCGGTGGTGCTGGCCGTGATCGGCGCGCTGGCGGTGCACTACCTCTTCGGCGGGGTCCGCCTCCAGGGCGTCGGGGACCGGATGAGCAACGCCGCCCGCGCCCACCTGAGCAGCCTCGTCGCGGTCTTCGTGCTGCTCAAGTCCGTCGCGTACGTGCTGGACCGGCGGGCGATGCTGCTGGAGTACAACGAGGGCGCCAAGCTGTACGGCGCCGGCTACGCGGACGTCAACGCGCTGCTGCCGGCGAAGGAGATCCTGGCCTACATCTCGATCGTGGTGGCGATCGCGATCATCGTGTTCTCCAACGCCTGGATGCGGAACCTGGTCTGGCCGGGCATCTCGCTCGCCCTGCTCGGCGTGTCCGCGGTGGCCATCGGCGGCATCTACCCCTGGGCGGTGCAGACCTTCGAGGTCAAGCCGAGCGCCAAGGACAAGGAGGCGCCGTACATCCAACGCAGCATCGACGCGACCCGGGCGGCGTTCGGGTTGGCGGTCACCGAGACGACCCCGTTCGCGGCGAGCAACCTCACCCCGCCGGCCAACCTGGCCACCGACACCTCGGTGGTGTCGAACGTGCGGCTGCTCGACCCGCAGTTGGTCAGCGAGACCTACACCCAGCTCCAGCAGGTGCGCGGCTTCTACGACTTCGGCCCGAAGCTGGACATCGACCGGTACGGGGTGAACGGCAAGACCTCCGACTACGTGGTCGGCGTCCGGGAGATCAACTACGGCGAGCTGACCGACCAGCAGAACACCTGGATCAACCGGCACACCGTCTACACCCACGGGTACGGGCTGGTGGCCGCCCCGGCGAACCAGGTGGTCTGCGGCGGGCAGCCGTTCTTCGTCTCCGGCTTCCTCGGCGAGCGGACCCAGGAGGCGTGCTCCTCGCAGACCGAGCAGATCCCGGCGAAGCAGCCGCGCATCTACTACGGCGAGCGGATGGCCGCCGACGACTACGCGATCGTCGGGCAGTCCGACCCGAACAAGAAGGCCGAGTTCGACCGGCCGGTGGGTGAGGGTGGCGGCGAGTCCTACACCTACACCGGCGAGGGCGGCGTGGAGATCGGCTCCTTCACGCGGCGGCTGCTGTACGCCATCAAGGAGCAGGAGTCGAACTTCCTGCTCTCCGAGGCGGTCAACAAGGACTCCAGGCTGCTCTACGTGCGCAACCCGCGGGACCGGGTGGAGAAGGTCGCGCCGTTCCTCACCCTGGACGGCGACCCGTACCCGGCGGTGGTGGACGGCCGGGTGCAGTGGATCGTCGACGGCTACACGACGGCGGCGACCTACCCGTACGCCGAGCGGGTCAACCTCCAGACCGAGACCACCGACGAGCTGACCAACCGGGGCACCTTCCAGCTGGCCCGGGAGAACGTCAACTACATGCGCAACTCGGTGAAGGCCACCGTCGACGCGTACGACGGCACCGTGAAGCTCTACGAGTACGACGACACCGACCCGGTGCTCAAGGCGTGGAACAAGGCGTTCGGCGGTGACCTGGTGCTGCCGAAGACGGAGATTCCGGTCGAGCTGACCGAGCACCTGCGCTACCCGGCGGACATGTTCAAGGTGCAGCGGAACCTGCTCACCAAGTTCCACGTGACCAACCCGGGTGACTTCTACTCGGCGCAGGACTTCTGGCAGGTGCCCAACGTGCCGGACGCGCCGGACAGCGGCCAGAAGCAGCCCCCGTACTACCTGTTCACCCAGTTCCCCGGGCAGGAGTCCCCGCGCTTCCAGCTCACCTCCGCGGTCACCCCGAACGGCCGGCAGAACCTCGCCGCGCTGATCTCGGGGTCGTACGTCGAGGGGCAGCCCCGGCTGGAGGTGCTGGAGCTGCCGGACCAGACCCGGGTCTCCGGCCCGGTGCAGGTGCACCAGCAGATGACCAACAACGCCAACATCCGCCAGCAGCTCAACCTGCTCTCCAGCAACCAGGCGCAGGTGCAGTACGGCAACCTGCTCTCGCTGCCGTTCGCCGACGGCATGCTCTACGTCGAGCCGGTCTACGTGAAGAGCAACCAGCAGGACGCGTACCCGCTGCTGCAGAAGGTGCTGCTCTCGTACGGTGACGGCGGCTCCTTCGTGGCGCTCGCCGACAACATCAACGACGGCATCAAACAGCTGGTCGAGCAGGGCAAGCGGGCCGGGCAGGGCGCACCGCCGCCCCCGATCACCGGGGGTAACCCGACCACGCCGCCGCCGAGCCCCGGCCCCGGCACCAGCACGCCGCCGATGACCGGCGAACTGGCCGACGCGGCGAACCGGGTGCAGACCGCCATCACCGAGGTCCGGGCCGCGCAGACGTCCGGGGACTTCGAGCGGTACGGTCGGGCGCTCAAGGCGCTGGACGAGGCGCTCACCGCCTTCCAGCAGGCGCAGCAGGCGGCCAACCCGCCCGCTTCGCCCAGTGGTAGCCCGTCGCCGAGCGGCAGCGCTCCGCCGCCGACCCCCAGCCCGGGCGGCTGACCTCGCCCCTCGGGAAGAACCTCTCGGAGCCCTCGTCGTCGGACCGCACCTGGTCGTGACGGCGAGGGCTCCGCCGTGTCCGCCTGTCGCCTCCCGGACACACCGCGGCCGGCCGGCCCGCAACCTGCGGCACCGGTCCGTCGTCCTGTCTGCAACGGGGTGCGGACGAGGGGGACCAGCCGATGAGGGACGCGCAGAGTTTCGACGAGTTGTACCGCGGCACGGCGCGGCGGCTGTTGCGGTACGGCTATGCCGTCACGGGCGACCACACCGAGGCGCAGGATCTGGTGCAGGAGGCGTTCGCCCGTGCCTGGCGGCAGTGGGCACGGCTGTCGACGCATCCGGCCCCGGAGGCGTGGCTGCGGCTGGTGGTGGCCCGGCTCGCGACGGACCGTTGGCGGCGCCTGCACCGCTGGCGGTCGGCGCTGAGTCGCACCGGACCACCGCCGGACGCTCCGGCGCCCAGTGAGGACGGCGTTCTGCTGGTTCGTGCCCTCCGCGAGTTGCCGACCGGCCAGCGGCAGGCGCTGGCCCTGCACTATCTCTTCGACATGTCGGTGGAGGACATCGCCCGGGAGGCCGACGTGCCGGTCGGCACCGTGAAGTCCTGGCTGTCCCGCGGCCGGTCCCGGCTGGCCGCGCTGCTGCCCGACCTCTCCACCGTGAAGCTGGAGGCGAACGATGTCAGCTGAACTCTCCGACCTCTACCGGTCGCTCGGCGCCGCTGTCGACGACCAGGAGCTCGCGCACCCCGGGCTGGTTCGGCGGCGCGCCGACCGGCGGGCCCGCGTCCGGGTCGCCAGCACCGCGCTCGCGGTGGCGGTGCTGCTCGGCGGGGTGGCGGTCGGCGGCCGGCTGGTGTTGTCGGCGGACGACGCCACACCGTTGCCGCCGCCCGCCGACACTCCCGGCCCGGTGCCGACCGGATCGACGCCACCCCCGTCCCTGTCCCCGTCGCCACCGTCGTCGCCGCCGGGCGGCACGCCGAGTGGTACGCCGTCGGCGCCCACAACGGGTGCGGGCACTCCCCGGCCACCAACCTCGATTCCGCACCGTGCCTTCTTCGTCCTGGCGGCCGCGAACCAGACCGGCCTGGAATCGCGGATCGACGGGGCGGCGCTGCCGGTGCTCTGCACGGCCGGTTATCCCAGCGAGTCCGCCGTGGCGCAGCGCCGCGGCCGGTACCTGGCCTACAAGCGGCCGGAAACCTCGCCGGGGTACGTGCCGGACGGCAGCTACCGGCACACCATCACCATCTACCGCCCGGGCCGTGCCGACGACGCCCTACGGGAGCTGCGGCGGGCCGTTCGCGACTGCCCCGAGCAGGAGCTGCCCGACGACGGCGCGAGGACCTGGCGGCAGCGGCTGCTCGACCCGGGCAGGTACGGGGACGAGTCGGTGCTGTTCGAGATGCGGGCACCGTTCCTGGACGCCAACGGCGAAGCGGACGGCGAGGAGGTCCGGTTGGTCCGGGCGGTCCGCATCGACGACGTGGTGACGGTGCTCTGGGAACAGGGCTGGGAGGGCACCTCCGCCGAACGTGCCCCGTTCGATGCCGACAGCCGGCGGGCGGTCGCGGCGATCGAGGACTGGCTCGGCTGACGGCGGCCTCGGTGAGCGGGTGGGTGGCGGGATGTGGGTCGCTTTGCGGTGCCCCGGGTCGGTGCGCTACGGTTATCGAGCCGACGCGGGGTGGAGCAGCTCGGTAGCTCGCTGGGCTCATAACCCAGAGGTCGCAGGTTCAAATCCTGTCCCCGCTACGAGAGGCACAGATCGACAGCCCGTTTCCGGTTCGCCGGAGGCGGGCTGTCGACGTTGTCGGGTACGTGTGGGCGGCGGACCGGTGGTCGTGCCAGGCCTCGAGTGGCGACCCCGCCGATCATCACCGGAACGGATGGGTTAGGGTTAACCAGTCGACGCGGGGTGGAGCAGCTCGGTAGCTCGCTGGGCTCATAACCCAGAGGTCGCAGGTTCAAATCCTGTCCCCGCTACCACTGAAGGTGCACGTCAAAGCCCGGCCCCCAGATCGTGGGGGTCGGGTTTTTTTGGGATCCCGCACAGGCGCGGTCTGGTGTGGGCGGCGGCGACGTAGGCCGCATGACTGGGCGTGGACAATCGTGCCGAGGTTGCGTCCTTCGGCGAGGATGGGGACATGTCTTCATTCGGCAAGTGGTGGGGCCGGCTCAGCGCGGTCCTCGGTGCGGTCGTGCTGGCGGTGTTCGTGCCCGTCGCGGCCTGGGCGTCCACGGGCACCGGCGAGCTGGTGGTGGAGGCCGCCCGGCGGCGGTCCCGCGGCGGTGGCTTCGGTTTCCTCGGCCTGCTCTGCTGCCTGGTGGTGGTGGCGATCATCGTGTTCCTGGTGCTGCGGCTGACGCGCAACCGCCGGGGCGGTCCGCCGCGCTGACCCGGGCGTTGCCGCCGTGCCCGGCCGGTCGGCGGCTCGTCATCACCGGCGCCTCGTGGTGCGCCAGGCACCAGGCCGCCATGATCGAGCCGCCCCGGGAGACGATCCCGGTCACCCGGTTCACCGCGAGCGGCACGAA
>NZ_JBSFYQ010000027.1:0-101384 GCF_053599855.1 Micromonospora sp. NPDC005161 | reverse complement strand
CCCACAGCCACCGGCCGGCCCGCGGCCCACAGCCACCGGCCGGCCCGCGGCCCACAGCCACCGGCCGGCCCGCGGCCCACAGCCACCGGCCGACCCGCGGCCCACAGCCACCGGCCGACCCGCGCTCCACAGCCGCTGCGTTCACGCGACGCGCGTCCGCCGCCGGACGCGACCCGCCGCCGGCCGATCCGCACCCGTTCGGACCGCGCCGGCTGCCACAATGCGGACAGCTCCGGTGGACGGTGGCGCCGGGTGAACCCCGATCAGGAGGACGGCACCATGCCGGACAGCGAACGCGAGGCGGAACTGCTCGATGCCGAGCGCACCCTGCAGGCGGCGCAGCGGGCCGGCGACGTGGCGGCCCTCGACCAGTTGCTCGTCGACGAGCTGATCGCCATCGGCCCGGAGGGCGGCAGGCACACCAAACGGGACGACCTGACCGCGCACCGGGACCGGACCTCGGTCATCGAGGAACTCGTCGAGGAGGAGCTGGAGCTGCTCGTCGCCGGGACGACCGGCGTGACGTTCTTCCTCGGCCGGGTGGCTGGAGTGTTCGACGGCACGCCGTTCGCGGCTCGCCTGCGGTACACCCGTACCTGGATCCATGACGACGCGCACGGCTGGCGGGTGCTCGCCGCGCACATCAGCCCGGTCTGACCCGCAGGCCGGGTGACCGCTGGCGCGACCAGCTCAGGTGGTGGACTCCAGCTCGTCGAACGCCAGGGTCCACCAGGACTCCGGCTCGGCGAACGCCGCCGGGTCGACCTCCCGCAGGCCGGCGCGAATCCGTGCGGCACGGGCTGCCCGCTCCCGCCCGCCCGGGTCGGTGGCGATGAGCTGGCCCAGCCGGTACAGGAACTCCACGAACGCGGCGAAGCTGCTGTTGACCGTCTCCAGGTTCGGCGTCTGGAGATCCAGCAGCAGCACCTCGCCGGTCGCCGCGTGCAGGCAGAACAGCAGCATCGGGTCCTCGGGCGAACTGCCCAGCACGATGTACGCCCGCGGCGCCTCGTCGCCCACCTCGATGCGCAGGGTGGAGAAGAGCTCCACGTCGGGCGCCGACACGTCGACCGTGAACAGGATCGGCACCTCGACCGGCAGGGCGCCGTACGGCGGGAACACCTCCGGCCCCAACGGGCCGAGGATCGCCTCGAAGCGCTGGTCCGGGAAGTAGATGACGCCCCGCTCGCCCCACAGCGCGACCAACTCCTCGCGGGTGACGGTCACCGCCCGTCCCTCGCGTCGGCGTCGTCGTCCGGCTCGTCGTCGTCCGGCTCGTCGTCGTCCTCGTCGTCGAGCAGGCCCTGCTGGTCGAGGAAGGCGTGCCACTGGTCGTCGGCGGGGGTCAGGTCGGCGTAGCCCGGGCCGAGCAGGTAGTAGTGCACGAAGGAATCCAGGTCGGGCGCGAGCTCCTCGAAGGCGTCCGCCATGAACCACTCGGTGCCGGTCGGCGGGAAGTACCAGATGGCGCCGGTGCCCCGGTCCATGAAGATCGGCTCGTCGCTGCGGGTGCCGATCACCAGCCAGCCCGCCCGGTCCTCCGGGATGGCGGAGAAGTCCGGCGCGTAGTCCAGGTGGTACTGGATGCCGGTGAGGGTGGACGCGGACGCCAGCTCGATCCGGCCGGCGCGCAGCCCGTCGGCCACCAGCAGGAGATCCCGCAGGTCGGCCGGGAGGTCCGCCGGCACGGCGTCGGTGGCCGCGCCGTCGCCGAACTGGGCGTACCCCAGGCTCGCCGGCTGGTCCTCGGCCAGGTCGGCCCGCAGCTCCTCGATGAGCTGGTGCAGCTCGGGGGTCAATCCACCACCTCTATTCGGATCGGGGTCCCGTCCGGCAAGGTCTGGATCTGCCCCCAGATCTGCGAACCGATGTCCGTGTTGGTTCTACCATGCAGCAACTTGAGGTTGTCGACGGTGTCCGGGCCGCCGAGCTGGAGTTCCCATACGTGGTCCGGGTGGTAGCTGCTGAGGCGTTGGCTGAGCCGGTTGGCCAGATCCTTGTCGTGCGGCCAGTACTTGTCCCAGATCTTCTGGCGGATCCGCTCCTTGTAGCCGTCGGTGAGGCTCTTGTCCCGCTCGACGGGGTTGGTGGCCTTGTAGAGCTTGCCCTCGTCGCTGAGCTTCTTCAGCGCCGCCATCTTGCGCCGGAACTGCGAGGTCGCGTGGAAGTCCTTGCGCTGGACCCGGATCACCTTCGTCGGCAGGCTGTGATCCGGCCCGGTGACCCGGACGATGGGCTTCTCCAGCTTCTCGACCGCCTTGCGGACGATCTTGCCGGCCGCCGGCTTCGCGGCGACGCCGCGCGCCTTCCTCGGCTTGCTAGGCATCGAGCAGCTGCCCGATGACCTGGTCGATCAGCAGACCCACGATCTCCCGGGTGATCATCTGGAAGATCGGGATCTCGGCCAGCGAGGCGCCGAAAGTGGCCACCGCGGTCACGATCGCCTGCGCCACCTGGAACGCGAGGATGGCCAGCTGCACGATCAGCTGGATCTTCAACGCCAGGACGATCACCGCACAGACGATCAGGCCGGCGCCGAGGATCACGGCCGCCTGGGCGCCGTCCCGGAGCACCAGCGGCCCGTGCTGCTCACCGGTCCACCAGCCCTGGAACGCCTGCACCGCCGGGCCGACGTTCTGCGACCACACCTGGGCCGCGCCGGCGTCCGCCTCGCCGGCCGTGGCGCCGATCCGACCGGCGAACTCGATCCAGGCCTGGCCCATCTCGAAGAGCTTCTCCTCGTCGCCCTCCGGCCAGGTGTAGCCGATCCAGCCGAGCGCGGTGACCAGCTCACCAGGCAGCTGCAGACCCATCGCGCTACCCCAGCCCGCCGGCCAGCGAGCGCATCGTGCCCGCGCCGTCCTCGTCGACCCGGTCGTACGCGTCGGCCATGGAGCTCAGGTCGCCACCGGCCGAACCGATCTCCTCCACCGCGAGCCCGAGGCAGTCGAAGACGTACGCGGCGACCTCGGTGTAGGCCACCCCGATCAGCGAGCCGATGTCGTCGGCGCCCCAGGGCTGGCCGTGACCGGCCATCTGCGCCTCGAAGCCGTCCAACTCGTCGAGGAAGCGGCCCGCGAGGTCGGAGACCGTCGTGCCGGCGTCGCGCAGCGTCTGCGGCTCCACCTCGAACCCGTTGCCGCTCATCGCGGGCCACCTCGGGCCAGCCGGTCCTGCGCCTCGGTCAGTGCCGCCAGGAACGACCCGAGCCGCGGCACCGCGGTGTCCCGGACCTCCGCCAACTGCTCCCGCAGCTGCGACAGGTCACCGGCCTGCGGCGGGGTCGTGGCGCCCCGCATGGCGTCGATCGCCGCGTTGACGGCCGTGGTGATGTGCTCGGTCAGCTCCTCCGAACCGAGCCGCATCAGCCGGGGCTCCACCCAGAGCGACCGCAACCGCCCGTCCGGGCCCAGCTCGGCGCGGACCTGACCGTCCGCGGCCTCGCCGGCCGGCGACTCGGCCGGCTCCCCGTCGGCGCCGGCGGCCGGTGCGCTGACCGCCCCCAACGCCTGCATCGTCGCGTCCAACATGCGGGTGAAATCGCCACTGACCGGATCCGCCGCCATCTGCCCTCCCCAAGGCCGAACGGGCCGAGCCTAACGGACGGGTACCACGACTTCACCACGCCCAGCCGGCGTTCGAACACCGTCCCGCGTGGACGGCAGTCGGGCCGCGACCACGAGGTCGTTGAGCTCAACCGACCCGGCGGGCTGATCGGGCAGCCTACTGTCGTGCTGTGCCTGGTCGAGCCGGGCGGCCAACTCGGCCAGGTCGCGGTCGAGGGTCGCGCCCGGGACGAAGTCGTCCAGTGCGCCGTGCTCGGCGGCCCGCTTCTCGGCGATCAGGTCGGGCAGGTAGGCCGGCGCGGGTTCGGTGTCGAGCAAGGCCGGCAGGTTCGCCTGCATCCGGCCGGTACGCAGCAGGTGAACGCCGGTGAGCAGCGACCGGAAGGTGTACAGCAGCGGCTTGAGTTCACCGGTGGCATCGAACAGCCGCCGCTGGCTCGCGGCGAAGCCACGGTAGTGATGACCGTGGTGCCGGGTCACCGTGAGCGGCGCCAGCTCGATCAGCGCCGCGTGCACCGCCGTGGTGTGCACCACCAGGGGTGACAGCAACTGTTCGAGCACGTAGCCGTTCCGACGCAGCATCAGCCGTACGAACTTGCGCAGGTCGTGCGTGACCAGGTCCAGCTCCACCCCGTCGCGGTCGGTCATGACCGTGCGGGTCTCCGCCGGCTCCGCCAGCCCGATCACCTGCTCGACGGGCAGCAGGTGCGCGCCGCGCAGGTCGACGTCGGAGTCGGTGGACGGGAACCCGTACAGGTGGGCGCCGGAGACGGTGGCGAAGACCAGCGGGTACGGCTGCTCGGCGACGATGCCCGCCAGGTCGACGCCGGCCGGCAGGCCAGCGCCCTCCCACGCGGTCACGACGGCCACCGCACGGAGCGGTCGCGGACCGAGATCAGCCACTGCTCGACCCGCGCCTCGTCGGGCCGGTCGGGCAACGGACTGGTGGCCAGGTCCGCCGTCAACCGGGCGACCAGCCGGTCCCGCCAGGCGACGATGTCCTCCCAGGGCACCTCACCGGCCTTCACCGCCAGCAGTCGGTCCCGGTCGGCGCCGACGTCCAGCACCAACCGCCCGGTGCGGACCAGGTGACCGCCGGCGGCCAGCAGCCGGATCAGATGCATCACGTGCCGCCAGGTCGGGGTGCCGGAGCGGGCGATACCGCGCTCGGCCTTGCCGAACTGTGCGGTGGCGTAGCGCTGGTAGGTGTCCGCCACCCGCCGGGACAGGAACGCCGGCGCGAGCGCCCGCAGTTCCTCGCCCACCGGGGTGCACGTCTCGACCAGCGGGGAGTGCAGCACCTCCAGGACGGTGGGGTTCGCCGCCAGCCCGAGCACGCAGACCCGCTCCACCTCCCAGCGCATCTGCTCCGGCAGCGGGCCGTCGTGGTGCCACGCTGGCTTGCGTAGACCCCAGAACGCCGAGGCGGGCAGGGCGTACACCCCGCGTCGGTCGGTGTCCGAGGCGGCGCCGGACAGGCCGAACGCGCGGGAGCCGACGACCACCTGCAGGATCGTCCGGTCGTCGACCAGTTGATCCGTCAGCGCGTGCTCCATCGCCGCCTCCCCCGAGCGTCGGGTCGGCGGCTCCGGCCGGTCGACATCCGGTGCACACCATGCCTGTTTCGCGGCGCGCCGTCGAGCCCGTTTCGTCAACTCACGGTGGCCTCGACCGGGCCGACGCGCAGCACGCCGTCGTTGAGCGGGGTGCAGCGGATGCCTCCGGTGGTGCGCAGCGCCTTCCACGCACCCGGGCCGACCGTGACGTCCATCCAGGCGCAGGGGCGGGCGGCCCGGTTCACCCGCAGGCTGACCGGGCCGTCGCCGGAGTCCAGCACCAGCACCTTGCCGATCAGCTCGTCCACCGCGATGCCGGTGGTGAGGACGTTGCGGCGGACCTCCGCCAACCCGATGCCGGCTGGCAGTGACTCCTGGGCGATCACCGTCACGCTGGCGTCGCGGTGTGCGGGCTGGCCGAAGTACCGGTCGCCGACGATGCCGAGACCGGCCCGGATACGCACCACGTCGACCAGCTCACCGGGCGGGGCCGGAACCGGGCCGTCGGCGGGCCGGCCCAGGAAGCGGTGCACGGGCGAGGCCAGCAACTCGACGATCTGCGGCATGGCACGGATTCTACGAACCGGATGACCCCCTCCGGGCCGGCTCTGCGTTCCCGGCCGGCGGGCGATTCGCGCATCCGGCAGCCGGTGGGGACGGCGATGATCGTGCCGCCGTCCCCACCGGTGCTCAGGCCGGCGTGCCGGTGACGGTCAGGTTGCGCAGTCGGCCCACGTTGTCGAACGAGCCGAAGCCCACCCGCCCGGAGCCGAACGTGCTGTCCTTCGCGGTCATCAGCGGGTCCCGTCGCCCGTCGACGTAGACCGCGATCTCGCCGGTCGCCGGCAGGTGCACGACCCGTACGCGGTGCCAGTCGGCGTCGGTGATCGCCGGGTTGGCGCCGCGCGACCGGCCGTTCCACTGGTGGTCGATGCGTTCCCGGTCGGCGTTGTCGACCTTGAAGATGCCGTTGTGCGGGTAGATCGTGTTGTCGGTGGAGAGGTGGGCGTAGTAGAACTCCGTGTCCGAGCGCCAGCCGAAGACGATGATCACGTCCCGGTTGGTGACCTCCACCGGCGTGTCGAGCCGTACCCGCGCCTCGACCTCGACCGACGACCAGGCCGGTCCGGCGGTCAGGACGGCGTACTCGAACGGCCGGCGCGGGCCCGGCCGGCTGACCCCGGCCTCGGCGAGGATGACCTGGTCGTGGGTGAACTGCCACTTGGCCGGGGTCACCGGCGCCCAGTTCGAAGCTCCCGCGGTGCGGCGCAGGGTGGTGTTCCCGACGTCTCCGCTGGCGAAGACCCGGGTGCCGGTGACCTTCCAGATCTTCCCGTTGGCCTTGGCGAGCACGTAGAGCTCACCGGCGGCGTCGGTCCCGAAGCGCAGGTCGACGCGGTTGGGATCGCCGGGCGCGCCGGGCCCGGAGAGGTCCCGCATACGGACCGGGGTTCCCTCGGCGTCGAAGAGGGCGAGCTGGTGGATCGGGGCCAGGCCCCGCCCGCGGCGCATCTCGTTCGCCTCGGTGTAGAGCACCCGACCGTCGACCAGGTCACCGAACACGTACTTGCCAAGCAGCGCCGGCACCGCGCGTCCCCGGTAGACGAACCCGCCGGCCACCGCGACGCCGACGTCCGCGGTGCAGTTCCAGTCCGCGGCGGGGTCGTGGTCGTACGCGGCGACGGGGTACGTGTATCCGTACCGGTCGTCGTCGGCGGGCAGTGGGAAGAGCCGGACGCAGGGATTGGTGGCCGCCTTGTCGAAGACGAAGGATCCTTCGCGCTCGCTCCAGCCGAAGTTGTCGCCGGCGCGGACCTCGTAGATCGCCTCGATGGCGTGTTCACCGATGTGCCCGAGGTACATGCGGCCGGTCGCGCGGTCCCAGCTGAAGCGGTGCGGGTCGCGGAAGCCCAGGGCGTAGATCTCGCCGAGCGCGCCGGCGCGGCCGACGAACGGGTTCCTGGGTGGGATGCCGTAGCGCCCGTTGGCGGCGTTGGTGCCCCGGGGGTCGATCCGCAGCAGCTTGCCGTGCGGCATGCCCAGGTTCTGCGGGTCGGTGTTGCGCACGCCCAGACCGCCGTCGCCGACCGCCAGGTACAGCAGGCCGTAGTCGGGATCGTGGCGCTTCGCGGTGGGATTGAAGTTGATTTCCTGGATGCCGTGCACCTGGCCGCCGAACCCGATGCGCAGGACCTCCCGGCGGGTGCCGGCGAACGTGTCGGCGCTCGGGTCGGTCGCCGTCCACTCGGTGATGACACCGTGGTAGATCGTGCCGGCCTGGGCGTAGTCCGGCGTGGTGGTCGTCGCCGACGCCTGCTCGGTGTGGATGGTGTAGAACCGGCCGTTGGCGCCGAACTCGGGGTGGAAGGCGACGTACCCGAAGCCCTGGCCCAGGCCGCGGCCGGAGAAGAACTGCGGCGCGAAGGTCGCCGCCACGTCGAGGTAGACGTGCGGCACGCCATCTTCGACCAGGTAGAGGCTGCCGTTCAGGTCGGGCACCGCGCGCCGGCCGGAGCCGTCGGGCACCTCCATGATGGTGTTGATCCGGGCGGTACGCATGAGCCGCTGATCGGTCGGTGCCGGGCTCGGCTGCGACTGCGGGAAGCTGGCGTACTCGCTGAGGACCAGCCCGAGCCGGGACTGGATCGGCATCTCGGGGACCGGGTCGTACACCGCGTCGGCCGCGGCCCGGGCGGGCGTCGCGAGCACGGTGGACAGGATCAGCACCACGGCGGTGAGGCCGGCCGTCAACACGGACCTGCGGATACCGTGGGCGCTGTCGTGGAGGATGAGCACGCGTGTCTCCTTCTCGGTGGGACGGTGCCGAGGGTGGTCAGCGGGCCAGGTGGCGGTACTGCCTCCGCACATCGCTCGCGGAGACCACGCTGTCGAGGAACATCAGGCCGTCCATGCGGCAGTCACACGGGTTCCGCTCCACCGTGTCCTGGGGGAAGCTTCCGCCGATCTTGATGCCCCGGGGGTCGGACGCGGTGGTCACGTGCGGGCCCGGCCCGGACACGAGCCACGGGTCGTCGGTGCGGGTGTAGAAGCCGCTGACCGGTTCGCCGTTGCGGTAGAGGGCAAGGGCGCCGGTACCGAAGTCGAAGGTGGCGGCGAGGTGCACCCACTCCCCCGCCGGCAGCAGGTCACGCCAGTCCTGGCTCGCCGCGAACGTCTGCGAGTTGCCGCCGTCGAGGCGCCGGCCGAGCGCGACGAGGCGCAGCTCACCGTCGACGTCGATCAGCTCGAGCAGGGCCCGGACGCCGTGGCCGTCGGAGTCGCCGGTCAGCACCCCGGCCAGGCCGATGGCGTTGTACCGGTCGTTCGGGTCGGCGGTGGTGGAGTTGGGCAGGGGGTTGTCCATCTCCAGCTTGAACCAGCCCATCACGGTGGTGCCCGCGGTCGCGCTGAAGGCGCGGAGGGTGCGCACCCCGCTGGCTGACCAGGTGCCGGCCTTCCAGTCGTCGTTGCCGGCCACCGCCGGGTCGACCTGCCGGGTCCGCACCGCGTTGCCGCTGCCCCGGTAGGCGTGGTCCCGTACCCGCATGGCGGCGCCGCCGTTGACCAGCTCGATCTCGGTGCCGGAGCGGCCCTGGTCGCGCTCCAGCGCGGCGTCGCCCGGCACCGGGTGGTCGAAGTCGTAGGCGGCGACCAGGTGCGCTCGCAGGGCGGGGTGGACGTCGGACGGGCGATGCCGGTCCGCCTGCGCCGGGGGCGCCCCCGCTCCGGTGAGCGCGCCGATCGCCAGGAGGGAGACGGTGGCGACGGCCGCTCGTCTGGCCCTGGACATCGGTTCACCTCATTTCACGGCACGCCGGTGCCGGGTACGTAAGCGCTTACGTAAGCGCTTACGTACCCTAGGCTTCGATCAGCGTCACTGGCAATAGATCGGGTGACATGGATGTTTCCGGGGAGTCGCGGATGCCCAGGGCTGGCCAGCGGCCGCGCCTCGTCGACGTGGCCGATCGCGCCGACGTCTCGCTGGCGACCGCCTCCCGGGCCCTCGCCGGCCGCGACGGCGTCAGCGCCGAGGTGGCCGACCGGGTCCGTCGGGTCGCCCGCGAGCTGGGGTACGTCGCCAACCCGTACGCCCGCACGCTCGCCGGCGGCGCCAGCTCCACCGTGGGCCTGATCGTCCACCAGGTCGACGACCCCTACTTCTCCGAGATCGCCGGCGGGGTCATCCACCTCGCCGCCGAGCAGGGGCTGCTGGTGCAGATCTGTCAGTCCGGCCGGGACCCCGACTACGAGCTGCAACAACTCCGCCACCTCATCGCCCAGCGGGTCGGCATCATCCTGATCAGCGGTTCGGGGTACGACGACCCCCGGGTGGAGGCCGAGGCCAGGGCCGAGCTGGCGGCGTTCCAGGACCACGGCGGCCGGGTGGCCGCGATCGGGCGGCACGCGCTCGGCGTCGACGCCGTCCTGCCCGACAACGAGGCCGGCGGCAACGCGCTCGCCCACCACCTGATAGATCTCGGCCACCGGCGGATCACGGTCGCCGCGGGCAGCGCCGGTCTCACCACGGTCGCCGACCGGCTCGCCGGCGTCTCGTCGGCACTGCGGCAGCGCGGGCTGACCCCGGCCGACCTCGCCGTCGTGCACGGCGACTTCACCCGGGGCGGCGGGCGGGCGGTCACCGAGCAGATCCTGAACGAACACCCGGAGACGACCGCGATCATCGCGCTCAACGACGCGATGGCGATGGGGGTGCTGTCGGCGCTGCGGTCCCGCCGCGTCCCGGTCCCCGGGCGGATGTCGGTCGTCGGCTTCGACGACGTCTCCGTGGCGGCCGACCTCGCGCCCAGCCTCACCACCATCCGGCTGCCGATGACCGAGATGGGTCGTACCGCGCTCAGCCTGGCGCTCAAGCCCCGCTCGACGCGTCCCCGGCGGCGCTCCACCGGGCACCTGCTGGTCGTCCGCGACTCGACCGGTCCCGCCCCGACGCTGTGAGGCGGCGGGGCACGCTCGGTCGGAGTCTGTTCGAACCGCGCCACCGCAGGGGATGATCTCCGGATGACAGCGACGAGGGGTACACACCCACTGCGCGGGGCTCTGTTCCTGGCGGCGGCCACGGTCGGGGTGTGGTTGCTCTGGCTGGGCTGGGACACCGAGTACGACGTCGACCCGCAGACCGGTTCGCGCAGCGGCCCGTACGAGGCGTGGCAGGTGATCGGCTGCGTGCTGACGCTCGCGCTGCTCGCCGTGCTCGCCGGCACGCGGCTGAGCCCGTGGCTGGTGGCGCCGGTGATGACGGTGGCCTTCACGGCGGCCTGGTCGTGGGGGGCGTTGTCGTCCGACGACAGCGGGTTGTGGGCCGTCGGGGCGGTCCTGGTGCTGGTCGGGATGGCGATCGGCAGCACGGCGGTGAGCCTCGGCGCACGCTGGGCCAGTCGGCGGCTGGCCCGCCGACCCAGCTAGCCGGCGCCGACGTGCGCTGGCCGCGACCGCCTCGCTCGGCCTGCTGGAGAAGGCCGGCGACGGCTACCGCAACTCGGCGCTGGCCGAGCAGTTCCTGGTCAAGGGTGGCCCGTACTACTTCGGAGCCCAGGTCCGCTACTCCGACCTGCGTACCTACCTGCCCTGGCACCGCATCGGGGAGGCGCTGCGCACCGACCGGCCACTGACCTGGGACCCGCAGGCCCAGCAGTCGATGTTCGACACCACCGACCCGGAGATGCTGGCGCAGTTCTGGGACGCCATGTACTCCACGTCCAGCTTCACCGCCGGTGCGCTGGCCGACGCGTACGACTTCTCCGCGCACCGCCGGCTGCTCGACGTCGGCGGCGGTGCCGGAGCGTTCCCGATCGAGTTCTGCCGCCGCCTGCCGGGACTGCGGGCGACCATCCTGGACCTGCCGCACGTCTGCGCGCGGGCCGAGGAGCGGATCGCCGCGGCCGGCCTGACCGGGCGGATCGACACGCTGCCCGGCGACTTCCTCGCCGACCCGGCGCTGCCGGGCGGGCACGACGTCATCCTGCTCAGCATGATCCTGCACGACTGGGACGAACCGACGAATCGCGCGTTGCTGGCCCGGTGCCACGCGGCGCTCCCGCCCGGTGGGACGGTCGTCATCTGCGAGCTGCTGCTCAACGATGAGCGCACCGGGCCGCCGGAAGCCGCTCTGATGGGCATGAACATGCTGGTCGAGACCGAGGGCGGCCGGAACTACTCGGGCGCCGAGTACGTCGCCTGGCTCGCCGACGCCGGCTTCGTGGACGTCCACACGGTGCCGTTCGACGCCCCGGGCGCCAACGGCGCGGTGGTGGCCCGCCGGCCCTGACCGTCGACGCCACCCGGCCCACGCGAGCCCGAGGGCCTGCGTGGGCCGGGTGTGGCGGCGGGACCGCCGCGCTGGCGTCCGATCAGATGCCGGTACGGATCAGGCCCGAGCCTTGGCCGGCTGCTTGATGAAGTTCAACACCGCCTTGTTGATGTCGTCGGCGTGTGTCCACGGGATGCCGTGCGGCGCGCCCTTGAGCGTGATGAGCTGACCGGTCGGCAGCATCGGCCCGAGCCGCTGGCCGGTCACCGGGAAGGGCAGCACGTTGTCCTTGTCGCCCTGGATGATCAGGACCGGCACGTCGATCTTCGGCAGGTCGGGCCGGAAGTCCTCCTGCCAGGCGGTTACGGAGTCGTGGGTGGCCTTGCCGGAGGCCATCGTGCCGATCTGCCAGTGCGCGTGGTACGCCTCCTCGCTGACCAGCTTGCCCTTGTTCTCGCTGTAGTTGAAGAACGCGTCGCAAAACTGGGTCAGGTAGGCGAAGCGGTCCTTGATGATGGCCTGCTGGAAACCCTGGAAGAGGCTCCTCTCGACGCCCTCCGGGTTGTCCTGGGCCTTGGCCAGCATCGGTTGCAGCGGGCTGAGCAGCACCGCCTTGCTCACCCGCTGCGAGCCGTAGTTGCCCAGGTAGCGGACCACCTCACCGGTGCCCATCGAGTGACCCACCAGGATCGCGTCGCGCAGGTCCAGTTCGTTCATCAGGATGTCGAGGTCCGCGGCGAACGTGTTGTAGTCGTACCCGAACGCCGGCTGGGCGGAGTTGCCGTTGCCGCGACGGTCGTAGGTGATCGTCCGGTATCCGGCGTTGAGCAGCGCCGTGGTCTCCTTCTCCCAGGTCGCCCCGTTGAACGGGAAGCCGTGGATCAGGACCACCGGCTGACCGGATCCGTGGTCCTCGTAGTACAGGTCGATGGGCGCGGAGTTCTCCGTACCCACGGTGATGAAAGGCATGTTCTTCTCCTGCTCCGGTTCGGGCTGTCGGACGTCAGCGCTTTCCCGCCGGATCGCCGGATATGCCGGCCCACCTGCCAGCCGCGTCCCCAACCTCTCTGGACAGAACACCTAGTCTCGGGGCGTGAGCCTTCCGCCCCGGCTGCGGGCCGTCAGCGACCTGCACATCGGCTATCCCGAGAACCGCTCGTTCGTGCGGGAGTTGCGCCCGGGCAACGACGGTGACTGGCTGCTCGTCGCCGGCGACGTGGCCGAGCGGTACGCCGACATCGAGTGGGCGCTCGGGCTGCTCAGCAGCCGGTTCGCGCGGGTGGTCTGGGCGCCGGGCAACCACGAACTGTGGACACCGCCCGACGACCCGGTGCGGCTGCGCGGCGAGGAGCGCTACCGCGAGCTGGTGCGGCTGTGTCGGCGGCTGGGGGTCGTCACGCCGGAGGATCCGTACCCGGTGTGGGAAGGCGAGGGTGGTCCGGCCACGATCGCCCCGCTCTTCGTGCTGTACGACTACACGTTCCGGGTGCCCGAGGCGAGCACCAAGCAGCAGTCGCTGGACCTGGCGTACGAGGCCGGGGTGGTGTGCACCGACGAGGCCCTGCTGCACCCCGACCCCTACCCGAGCCGGGAGGCGTGGTGCGAGGCCCGGGTCACCGAGACCGAGCGCCGGCTGGCCGAGCGCGACCCGGACCTGCCGACCGTGCTGGTCAACCACTATCCACTGGTGCGCGCACCCACCGACGTCCTGTGGTATCCGCAGTTCGCCCAGTGGTGTGGCACCGTGCGGACCCGGGACTGGCACCTGCGCTTCGGTGCGGCCACCGTGGTCTACGGGCACCTGCACATTCCTCGTACGACGTTCCACGACGGGGTGCGCTTCGAGGAAGTCTCCCTCGGTTACCCGCGCGAGTGGCGACGGCGCGGGCCGGTGCCGGACCCGGTACGCACCATCCATCCGGCGGACGACCTGCGCCGGATGCAGCAGCCGACGGGCTGACACGGGGGCGGCCACCCGTCCTCTCCGATGGCCGCCCGCTCGCGGTCAGCTCGCGTACACCTCCAGCGCCGCCAGTTGCCCCGCCGGCCAGCCGGTGTTGCCGGTGACGGTGACCCGCAGGTAGCGGGTCTGCGCGGCGGCGAACGTGAGGGTCACCTGGTTGCCGGTGGCCGGGTTGAAGGTGCGCCCGGCGGCCGCGACCAGCGTGCCGAAGCTGGCCCCGTCGGCGCTGCCCTGCACCGCGAGGGTCTGCGTCCGGGTCGCCCAGACCGCCGCCGGCGGCAGTTTGAGCACCACCCGCCCGACGGTGCGCGATGCGCCCAGGTCGACCTGCACCCACTGTGGAAAGGCGCTGTTGACGCTCTCCCAGTAGCTGTTCGGGTCGCCGTCGACCACGTTGCCTGACCCGTAGCTCTGGGTGTGGCTGCTCTCGGCGGTGGGTCGGCCACGGGCGAGGTCCGCGTTGGCCGGCGCGTCCGTGGTGACCGTGACGGCGTTCGACGGCGCGGAGGTGTTGCCCGCGGTGTCCCGCGCCGTGACGGTGAAGCTGTAACCGGTGGTCGGGCTGAGCCCGTTCACGGTCGCCGTGGTGCCCGTGACGGTGGCGACGACCGTGCCGCCCTGGCGCACCTGGTAACCGCTGACCCCGGCGTCGTCGGTGGACGCCGTCCAGGCCAGCGACACGCTGGTCGCCGTCCGGCCGGTCACGGTGAGCCCGGTCGGCGCGGTGGGCGGGGTGTCCGGCGTGCCGGTCGCGGCGTACACCTCGACCTGGGCGAGCTGCCCGGCCGACCAGCCGGTGTTGCCGCCGATGCTGAGCCGGACGTACCGGGCGGCGGTGGCCGGCAGCGTACGGGTGACGCTGTTGCCGGTCGCCGGGTCGAAGGTGAAGCCGGCGGCCGGGGCGATGGTGCCGAAGGAGTTGCCGTCGACACTGCCCAGCACGGTGATGGTCTGGGTACGCGCCCCCCAGCCGGCGGGCAGCCGCACCACGAGCCGTCCGACCTGGTGACTGGCGCCGAGGTCGACCTGCCACCACTGCGGGAAGGCGCCGTTGCCGCTCTCCCAGTAGCTGCCGGCGTCGGAGTCCACCGCGTTCGACGCCGGGTACGGGCCGTTCTGGCTGCTCGCCGAGGTGGGTCGGCCGGCGGCCAGGTTGCCACCGGTCGGCGGCGGTGGCCCACCGACCGTCGGTGGCGTGGGACGCACCGGGGTGAGGGCGAGCTGCCCCTTGAGCATCCGACCGCCGTCGGCGGTGATCCGCAGGTAGTAGTCGGAGGAGCAGGCCACTCCGTCCTCGTCCAGCGCCCGGATGTTCGCGCCGGCCGGGGTGGTGGCCTGGGTCTCGGACGTCTTGGCGATCTGGTTGCCCTCGTTATATTCGTCGAACATGGACACGTAGAGCCCCTGCGAGCCGAGTCGGACCATGTTGTAGATGTGCCGCCAGTAGAAGTCGCCGTGGCGGCGATGCCCTCCGGCGAGGTCACCGGGCATCACGCAGGGCTGGTAGTCGATGCCGCGCGCCGCGCAGTCGGCCAGGTCCGGAATGTTGACGTTGTTGTAGTACGAGTCGAGGCCCTCCAGGGTGGTGGTCCGGTAGACCATCCACGGCGAGATCATGTTGAACGCGTGGTAGACGTCGAGGAAGCCGGGGCGGGAGTCCTCGATCCCCTGTCGCCACCAGGTCGGCACCCCACCGATGACGTAACAGCCCTGCGCCTTGAACCAGTTGACGACCTCGAGGCAGGGCGCCGGCGCGAAGGGCCGGCTGGGTTCGCTGAAGCCGAAGCCCCAGATGCAGACGACCGGCTTGCCGTTCTGCCGGGCGTACGCGCTGGACGCGGTGTGCGCGGACATCTTCGTCGTCCAGTCGGTCTTCAGCTCCGACTGCATGTTCAGCCAGTCGGTGACGTCGTACATGATGTAGAACTTGCGGCCGTGGCGCTCGGCGGCGGAACGCACCTTCTGCGTCATCGCGTCGCGGGTCGGCCCCTCGTCGCCGAACGGGTTGAACCGCTGCAACGCGGCGGTGTCACAGCCGTACTCCTGCATCCAGCGGAAGTGGGTGTCCACGGTCTGCTGGTCGTACGAGGAGAAGAGGGTGGCCGGCGACCCGTTGCCGAGGTTGGGGTAGGCGGTGGGGTATGTGTGCGTGTACTCGCGGGTGTCCGGCCAGGACACGATGGTGGTGTTGCCGGGCGAGGGCGGCTGGAACCGGTCGCGGCTCCAGTGCCACCAGCCGCCGATCGGCGCCGAGTCGCCGGGGCAGCTGAACCAGCCCTGGTAGCCGACCGTCACCTTGCCGACCACGTCCCCGGGGGGACTCGCGGCGCGGGCCGGGCCGGTGCCGGTGGCGAGCAGTTCGGTGGTGGAGGCGGCGGCGAGGGCGGACCCTGCCAGCACCGATGTGACGAACCTGCGGCGGGAGACCGCCATGACGACCACTCCTTCGGGACGGAAGGCATTGACGGTCATCGTGGCAGTAGCGGTCGCCAGCCCGCAAGACTTGGACTGATCGATGAAATTGTTCGCCAAAGAATCGCAAGTAACTGAGTGCCGAGAGTTGCGGAACACCAGGAGACGGCGGGGGCCGGAGCCGCGCTGGCTCCGGCCCCCGTTCGGTACGCCCGGGATACCTACGGAGTCGGGTACTGCGTGACGTAGACCGGTGCGCCGACCTTGGTCATGTCGGCCGCGTCACCGACGCCGTTGACCACGTGGTCGATCGTGCCGGCGCTGAGGTTGACGGTCATGATGTGGTGCAGCCGTACCCCCGGAGTGACCGGGACCTCGAAGCCGTTCTCGGTGTGGATCGACGGATTGTTCTGGTTGAAGACGTAGACCCCGCCGCCGTACAGGGTGTGGTGCCGCACCCGGTCACCGACCTTGTAGCCGGCCCAACCCTCGACGGCACCGTGCATCCAGTCGGCCTGCGTCGGCGGGTCGTACGGCAGCTCGTTCTGGTAGAGGATCGTCGTGCCGTGCTCGCCGTTCCAGACGGTGTTGTACCGCTGGAAGTGCTCGACGAACAGGCCGGTCGCGGTCACGTGGTCGCCGTTGATGACCGCGCCGTAGCGACCGGTGTTGGTCCGCCAGCGGTCCGTGTCGCCGTTGACGCCCTCGGTGAAGCCCTCGACGCCGTGGTCGCCGCGCCACACCCAGGTGTGGTCGATGAGCACGTTGTCGCTGTTGACCTCCAGCGCCGTGTTCGTCCGGCCGATGTGCGGGCCGCCGACCCGGAAGTACACGTCGGACAGCGTGGTCGGGTTGCCCGGCGTGCTGACGTTGCGGCCGTGCTGCTGACCCACCCGTAGCAGGACCGGCGACTCGACCCGGCCGGCGTCGATCGTGACGCCGGCGACGACGACACCGGGGACACCGGCGACGTCCAGCGGGATGGCGCCGTTCACCGCGATGAGCGTGGCGTGCCCGATGCCGAGCACCACCGTGTTGGCGCGCCGGACCTCGATGCTGCGCGCGATGTCGTACGTGCCCGGGGTGAGCAGCAGGTGCTTGCCGCGCGCGAGCTGGCTGTTGATGACGTGCACCGGGTCGGACGGCTTGGCGATGAAGAAGTCACCGATTCCGATGGTCCGCCCCGGCGTCAGGCCGTCGGCCCAGGAGACCCCCCGGCTGTCGTGCTGCGCGGCGGGCACGCGGACGTTGTAGCGGCCCTTGCCGTCGACAAAGAGGTAGGGCTTCTCCCGGCTCAGCGGGGTGGTCTCCAGCGTCGTGTAGGGCGGGTCCGGGAAGGAGGCGTCGTCCGGCGCGCCCTCGACGCCCGCGAAGACCTGGTTCCACACCGCGTTGGACCAGCTGCCGACCTCGCTGTTGCGGGTCAGCCACTGCTGCTGCGAGCCGTTGGTGGTGGCCGGCAGCCGGGAGTCGGCGATGAACCCGCCGCTGGCGTACTGCGGGCCCGCGGTGCAGTAGTCCATCAGGGACAGGCCACCGCCGCTGATGTTCAGGCGGCGCATCGACACCGCCTGGGACACCGCCCAGAAGTTCGCCGAGGACCGGCAGCCGTCCTGGCCGGCCGCGTTGATGGTGAGCGAGAGGTTGGACAGGGTGCGCCAGAAGTTGACCAACGCGAGGCAGTTGCCGGCGCCGCCGTCGGCCAGGCAACGGTTGTACACCTCGATCTTGCCGTTGACGGTGACGTCGGTGGGCGAGGCGCCCAGGCCGGACACCTCGGTGTAGTAGCCGACCTTGGCCTGCAACGGCTGCTCGGCCGTCCCGTACGTGCCCGGTTTGAACAGGTAGGCGTGCCGCGCGGCGCCCATCTCATTGTCGACCTGCCGGGCGTGCGCCGCGTCCAGCGTCTGCTGGATCTCGCTGACCGGCATGCTGGGGTCGAAGATCGTGACGTTGGGCCCGAAGTCCGGGGCGCCGTGCGTCGGCCGGCCGGCGGCAGCGGCGGTGCTGGTCGCCGTGACCGCGGTGATCAGCACGACCGCGAGAAAGAGGGTGCGACCAATTCGCCGGCGCACCCGTCGGGGCTGGGTTGTCATGCGGTTCGTCCTCTCCGTGGCCGGACCGTACCTCCGGCACAGCTGGGGGCGGTGAGAGCGCTCTCTGGGCCCTCCGACCGAAGGTTGAGCCGAGTCGAAGGGATAGGCATGTTTCTACCTGGTAAATCGGCCGCACGCTATGACCACGGACGGCGAACTTCGGTCTGGGCGGGCGAGAATGGACGGTGCAGCGGGGGAGGTGCTGATGCGGATCGACTCATTGCCCTACGTGGACGAGCACGCCACGGTCATCGCGGCGGAGACCGTCGAGGTCTGGCCCCACCTGGCGGACATCGTCGAAGGGTCCTTCTCCCGGCCCGGCATGGCCGGCTACGCGCGCCTGGTGGGTGCCGCCGACCCGGACACATCCGGGCCACGGCCGCTCGCCAAAGGCTCGACGTTCCCCGGCTTCCGGGTGGTCACCGCGATCCCCGGTCGGGAACTGGCTCTGCGCGGCAGCCATCGGTTCTCAACCTACGCGCTGATCTTCCGCCTCGAGCCCATCGGTCGGGGCCGGTCACAGCTGCGGGCCGAGACGCGAGCCGCCTTCCCCGGCCTGGCCGGCGGCCTGTACCGACAACTCCTCCTGAGATCGGGCGGCCATGTGATCGGCATGCGGCGCATGCTCGCGGCGGTCCGCCGCAGAGCCGAATAGGGGGCATCGGCTAGACGTCGTCCAGGAACTCGTCGATCATCGGGGCCAGCCAGCAGGCGCGCTGCGGGATCGACGTGTGGGTGGTGCCGGGCAGGATGGCCAACCGGCAGGCCGGCAGACCGGTCAGGTCGCCGGGCACCGCGCCGCCGAGCAGTCGGAACATCCGCACCGCGTGCTCGGGCTGGACGATGTCCGCGTCGGCCAGCACGATCATGGTCGGCGCGGCCAGCTCGGCGATCCGCTCCGGGGCCCACTGCGGCAGGTTCGCGTCCAGCACCGTCATCTTCGTGACCAGATTGGCCCAGCCCGCCGGGTCCGGCGCAGTCCGCAGGTACTCCTCGTGGAACTCCGAGCCGTGCAGGTGCTCCGGTCGCAGGTCCTGGATCCCGTCGAGCAGCCCGGGATGCAGGCCCGCGTCGTCGAAACTCACCGAGGCGAGCACCAACCGGCCGACCCGGGCCGCGTGGTCGGTGCCCAGGCGCAGGGCCACCGCCGCGCCCATGCTCCAGCCGAACACGTCCGCCCGCGCGATGCCGAGCCGGTCCAGCAACTCGACCACGTCGGCGGCGAAGTGCTCCACGGTCAGCGGACGGTCGACATCCGGCGTGTGACCGTGTGCCTGCAACTCGACCGCGATCACCCGCCGGGTCTTCGCCAGGAGCGGCAGGATCGCGCCGAACGAGGTGCCGATGCCGGAGAGCGCACCGTGGATCAGCACCAGCGGGCGGCCATCGCCGCTGCCGTGCTCTTCGTGGTGGATGTCCATGCCCACACGATGCGCCGGAGCGCTTACGGTCGGCTTCAGGTGGCCTTACCGCGGCTAGGGCCTAGGATGACCGCCGTGCAGTTCGGGGTGCTCGGACCACTCGCCGTCACCACGGACGCCGGCGAGCCGGTGGTGGTGCCCGGCACCAAGGTCCGGGCGCTGCTGGCCGACCTGCTGACCAACCGCAACCAGGTGGTTTCGGCGGACCGCCTCATCGACGACCTGTGGGGCGACGACGCGCCCGCCAATCCCGCTGGCGCCCTCCAGGTGCGGGTGTCGCAGTTGCGCAAGGCGCTCAACGACGCCGAGCCGGGTGCCCGCGAGATGATCGAGTCCCGGCCGCCCGGGTACCTGCTGCGGGCCGGCGCGGTCGACGCCGACCGGTTCGCCGAACTGGCCCGGTGCACCGACGTCGAGCGGCTGACCGAGGCCCTCGCGCTCTGGCGCGGCGAGGCGTACGCCGACATGGCCGACGCCGGGTTCGTCCACGCGGAGGCGACCCGGCTCGCGGAGCAGCGCCTCACCGTGCACGAGCGGCTGGCCGAGGCTCGGGTGCTCCGGGGCGAGCACGACCTCGTCGCGGCCGATCTGGCGGAGCTGGTCGCCCGGCACCCGCTGCGCGAGGGCCTGCGAGCGGTGCAGCTCCGCGCCCTGTACGCGGCCGGCCGCCAGTCCGAAGCGCTGGACAGCTACGCCGAGCTGCGCGACCGGCTCGCCGACGAGCTGGGCCTCGACCCCGGGCCGGAGCTGGTCGCCCTGCACCGCAGGATCCTCGAACAGGACGCCGGTCTCAGCCCGCCACCGAAGGCCGCGATCATCCGCAACAGCCTGCCGGCGCAGCTGGACGAGCTGGTCGGGCGGGCCGAGGCGCTGGCCGAGCTGCGGGCCCTGCTGCCGCGGCAGCGGCTGGTCACGCTGGTCGGCCCGGGCGGCGTCGGCAAGACCCGGCTGGCCACCGAGGCGGCCCGTACACAGGCCCTTCCGGACGGTGTGCACCTGGTCGAGCTGGCGCCGCTGCCCGCCGGTGACCCACGCATCGCCGAGCAGATACTGGGCGCGCTGGACACCCGCGAGACCGCCGGTACGAGCCTGTCCCCCGCCGACCGGCTCACCGCCGCGCTGCGACACCGACACCTGCTGCTGGTGCTGGACAACTGCGAACACGTGATCGAGCCGGTCGCCGACCTGGTGGCCCGGGTCCTGCGCGACGCGCCCGAGGTGAGCGTGCTCGCCACCAGCCGGGAGCCGCTCGGCCTCACCGGGGAACTGCTCTGGGAGGTACCTCCGCTGTCCGTGCCGGAGGACGGCGACCTGGATGCGGTCCGGCGCTCGGCGGCGGCCCGGTTGTTCGCCGCCCGCGCCACCGCGCAGCAGCGCGGCTTCCGCCTCGACGACCGGACCGCTCCCGCGGTGGCCCAGCTCTGCCGCCGCCTTGACGGCCTGCCACTGGCGCTGGAATTGGCGGCGACCCGGGTCCGCGCGCTCGGTGTGCACGGCGTGGTGGACCGGCTGGACGACCGGTTCCGGCTGCTCACCACCCAGCAACGGGACGTGCCGCCGCGACAGCGGACGCTCACCGCGGTGATCGGCTGGAGCTGGGACCTGCTCGACGAGGGCGAACGGGCGGTGCTCGCCGGGCTCGCGGTGTTCAATGACGGCTGCACCCCGGAGGCCGCCGAGCGGGTCTGCCACACCGATCTGGACACGCTGGCCCGGCTGGTGGACCGGTCGCTGGTGGTGCTCGACGACGCCGGCGTCGTGCCGCGCTACCGGCTGCTCGAATCGGTCGCCGCGTTCTGCCTGGACCGCCTGACCGACGCCGACAAGGTACGCGCGCGGCACGCCGCGTACTACACCGAGCTGGCCGAACGCGCCGACCCGCAGCTGCGCGGCGCCGACCAGCAACGGTGGCTGGCGCTGCTCGACGCGGAGGCGGCGAACCTGCGATCGGCGCTGGCCCACGGCGGCGGGCTGCGACTGGCGATCGCGTTGAGCTGGTACTGGTATCTGCGCGGCCGGCTCACCGAGGCGCGGCGGGCGCTGGCGGTGCCGGGTGACCCGACGCAGGAGTCCCGCGCCGCGCCCTGGCGCGTCGGTTTCGCGCTGGTGCAGGGCGACCCGATCGACCCGGCCGGTGTCCGCGCCGCGCTGGCCGGTGACCCGGACGGCCGCGGTGCCTGGTTCGCGGCCCACGCGGTGCTCGGCCACAGCGACCTGGCCCTGGCGTCGGAGCTGCTACCCGCCGCCTCCGCCGATCCGTGGACCGAGGCCGCGGTGCTCAGCTCCCGGGCGATGATCGCGCACGCCAACGGGGACCAGGTCACGCTGGAGTACACCGCAACCCGTAGCGCCGCGCTGTTCGCGGACCTCGGTGACCGGTGGGGCCGGCTCCAGGCGACCGAGTGGGTGGGTGGGCTGGCTGACATGCGCGGTGAGCACGAGCGCGCCGCCACCCTGCACCAGGAGGGGCTGCGCTGGGCCGAGGAGCTGGCGCTGTGGCCGCAGGTGTGCGCCGAGCTGTCGTGGCTGGCCTGGCTCGCGGTGCAGACCCGCGACTACGCGCAGGGCCGGGAGCTGGCCGAGCGCGCGTACCAGCTGGCGGTGGAGCAGGCCATGCCCAGTGCGCTGGTCTTCGCGGAGATGAGCCTCGGGCTGGCCGCCCGCCGCGACGGCAAGCTCGACGTGGCCGTCGCCCACCTCACGCACCTCGCCGAGCAGGGTCGCGCGGAGATCCAGCCCGCGCTCTACCTGCCGATGATCCTGGTCGAGCTGGGCTACGCGGTCGAGCAGGCCGGTGACCCGGATGCGGCGCTGGCCCTGCACATCGAGGCGTTCGAGGCCGCCGAGGCGATAGGGACCTCACGGGACGCGGTCACCCCGCTGGAGGGGATGGCGTCGGCGGTGCGCTCCCCCGAGGTCGCCGCCCGACTCCTGGGCGCGGCGGCGGCCGCCCGGGTCGCCGCGCAGGCCCCGGCCGCCCCGGCGGAACGCGACGACACCGACCGGGTGAGCGTCCGCGTTCTGGCCGCCCTGGGGCGGGAACGCTTCGACGCGCTGGTCGCCGAGGGCGCGAAGCTGAGCCCGGGCCAGGCCCGGGCTCAGCTCTGATCAGTGGTCAGCTGGCCGTCTTCGGCCGGTACGAGGCGATGATCACGCCGTTCTTGTGCACCCGGGTGTCGATCAGCTCGAACGACGCCTTGACGTCCGTCAGCGGCGTCGTCAGGCTCGGGCCGCCCTCCAGCACGGGGTGGATCCAGAACCGGACCTCGTCCACCAGGCCCGCCCGGACCAGCTGCGCGGTGACCGAGCCGTACCCGTACTGGATGATGTCCTTGCCCTCCTGGGCCTTGAGCTTGGTGACCGCCTCGACCAGGTCGCCCTGGAGCACCTCCGTGTTGTTCCAGGTGGGGTTGGTCAGGGTGGTCGAGGCGACGTACTTCTTGACGTTGTTGAAGTACGCCGCGCCGGTGCTCGGGTCGTTCTCGTCCATGCTCGGCCAGGCGACGGACATGCCGTCGTAGGTGGCCCGGCCCATCAGCATCGCGTCCGCGGCGTTGGTCTGTTCGCCGGCGAGGCTGGCGGCCTCCTCTTCGAAGTACGGCGAGGTCCACATGGGGTTCTCGATGACGCCGTCGAGGGTGATGTAGGTCGAGTTGATGAGCTTGCGCATCGGGGGTCTCCTGGTTGTCGGCGGTGCTCTCGGTGACACCCAGAACTCTGTCGGGTCCCGCTTACGATTCGCTTCAGGTGCCCTTACCCGCGTCCGTAACCGTGTCGGTCCAGGAAGCGCGTCGGTCAGATCGGCTGCTCCGGGTCGGTCAGCGGGATGGGCAGCGCCTGCGCGTCCGCCGTGCCGCCACCGATGGAGTGCGCCGGCGGGGGGCGGTCGCCGGTCCGGCTGTGCAGCCGACCCCGCCCCGCCGGCCCGGCGCGCCGGGTCACCTCGCAGGTCACCATCCGCACCGGCGGTGGCGGCGCGGTGAAACGGCCGACGCCCCAGCGCACCCAGATCGGGATGCGGCCGGCGGCCGCCTCCGCCCGCAGCTTCTGCACCGTCCGCGCCCGGTCGGTGTGGTCGACCTCCACGACCACCGGCGGGCCGCCGGGGCGGGCGCACGCCACGTCGAGGACCGAGTGTCGCTGCTCCAGCGGCGGTGGCAACGGCAGGACACTGGGTGCCCGCCGGTAGACCCGCCAGCCCTGAGCCTCGGCCCACCCCACCACCGAGTCGATCACCCGTGCGGTGACCTCGTCGGCGTCCAGGTCGACGAAGGTCAGGTCGTCCAGCCAGCGGCCCAGGTCGGCGGCCAGCCGCTCACCCTCCGCCGTGACCTCCACCGGCGCAGGATAACGCCTTCGCCGCCGCTGGTCGCAGTCGCGGCACTGGCCCGCGCGGGCCCAGCTCCCGGTCGGAGCTGGGCCCGAACGTCGTCATCTCATGTTGGCGACCACGAACGGCGCGTGGCCGTGCAGGTAGTTGTTCCACCCGCCGGTCACCGGCGCGCCGGCGCTGAGCAGGTTGGTGGTGTCGGTGCCGACGTCGAGCTTCCACGCGGTCCAGGAGATGCCGTTCGCCTTCATCCAGTCCACCCAGGTCTGCGCCTCGGGAAGGCAGGCCCGGCCGTCGAGGCCTCCGTCGGCGTGACTGGCACCCCACTCGGTGACGAACAGCGCCAGACCGGCCCGGATCGCCGCGTCGCCCTTCGCGCGCAGCGACGCGCCGTGGGTGCACGAGTAGAAGTGCAGCGTGTACATCAGGTTGGTGCCGGCGACCGGGCTGGCCGCTGCCGCATCCACATCCTGCGACCACGTCGGGGTGCCCAGCACGACGATGTTGTCCGGGTCGGCGGCGCGGATCGCGGCCACCACAGCCTGGTGGTACGGCTTGATGACGCCCGTCCAGCTCACCTGGAGCGGCTCGTTCCACGGCTCCCAGATGACGTTGGGCAGGTTGCCGTAGCGGCGCGCCAGGTCGGCGAAGAACGCGACCGCCTCGGACTGATTGTGCTGCGCCTCGTGCGCGTGCCAGTCGACAATCACGTACACGCCGGCGCTGACGGCGTTGTTGATGATCGTCTCGACCTGCGTACGGGCCTTGACCGGGTCACTCAGGTACGCGCCCGCCGGCTCCACGCCCATCGCCGCGCGGATCACCTGGAGGTTCCAGTTGTCCCGCATCCAGGTCAGCGCGGACAGGTTCTCGGCGTAGGGGGCCGTCTCCCAGTTGAGCCACATGCTGCTGATGCCGCGCAGCTGCACCCGCGCGCCGTTCCTGTCGCACATTCCGGTGCCGCAGACCCGCAGCTGCCCGTACCGCTCGACGGGGGTGCCGGGGGTCGGCGGCGGAACGGTCGGGGTGGGCGTCGGTGTGGGCGTCGGGGTCGTCGGGGTGGGCGTCGGGGCCGGCCCGCCCGCGCAGGACGCGCCGTTCACCGTGCAGTTGACCGGGGTGCCGGAGCCGGCGACGAGGAAGCCGAACGAGGTCGAGGCGCCGGCGGCGAGGGTCCCGTTCCAGGAGAGGTTGATGAACGTGTAGTGGCCACCGGCGGTGGCCTGCTGCGCGTTCCACGACTGGCTGATGCTCGACCCGGACGGCAGGTCGAACTCGACCCGCCAACTGGTGATCTGTGCGGAGGTGTTGTTGGTGACGGTGACCTGGCCCTGATAGCCGCTGCCCCAGTTGTTCGTCACGGAGAACACGGCGGTCGCCGCGCTGGCCGGTGTGGCGGTGATCGCCACCGCACCGGCGAGCAGGCCGGCGACGGCCAGGGCCGTGACAAGTCTCAGTGTGCGCATGCTGAACCCGCTTCGGTCGATCGACTGTGATGGCCTGAGGCGGGGCGGCGCCTGGGCGCACAGTATCGATCAATGACGATGCATGGCAAGGCGGGGCGAGCGGATTCCCGCTGGCCGGGAGGTCAGCGCCGCCGCCATCCCCAGCGGCGCGAGGCGGTCGCGCCCGACGCCGACCTCTCCCGGGCCACCATCTCGGCCGCCACACGCAGGGCCTGGGCGGGCTGCGCGCCGGCCGGCCCCAGCAGCTCCACCAGCCGATTGCCGAGGCCCAGCACCATCGCGGCGCGGTCGAAATCCCGGATCAGCGCCAGGCACTGCGCGTACACCCCGTACGTGTTGGCCATCTCCCACAGGCTCAGCGGGCGGAGCGGATCGAGCAGCCCCTGACGCAGCTCGCAGGCCCGGGACGCGGCCAGCGCCGCCTCCCGGACGGAGTCGTCCGAGGCGGGTCGTGTGACCGACCGGTGCAGCAGGGCGACGGCCTGGTTGTGGTAGGCGGTGCCCATCGCCTCCCTGGTCCGGGGGCCGGCGGCCGGCGGCGATGCGACGGTGCGCAGACCCACGGACACGGCCCGCTCCACCAGCTCCAGCCGGGTGACGGGCTGACCGGCGGCGAACGCGACCTCCGCCAGGTCGACCAGTGCGGTGATCAGCTCCGCGAGCGCCTCGTCCCGCGCCGGAGCGGTCACGTCGCCACCCTCGGCCGTCACCGCGTCATGCACCCGCTCGAAGAGGGCGACCGCCGCACCGCCGGGCGCCATCCCGTCCGCGGCCCTGCCATGAGCGGACAGCAGCATCCCACGCCGCCACAGCGCCCGGGCCAGCTGCTGCTGGTCGCGACGGTCGACCCGGCCCGAGCCCTGCGCGGCCTGCCGGTAGGCGTCGATCACCCGCACCCAGAGTCGGTCCGCCTCCGCCCAGGTGTCCTGCCGCGTCGACGCCTCCCGCGCCCCTTCGAACAGCCGTTCCCGCTCGTCCGGTCCCATCTCCCGCACCGCCCTCCGCGCTGGCCACCAGCGACACCGCCGACAAAGGCAGTGAACACCATCGATTCTATGGTGGTCGCGGCGCGGAGCCGCCGGCACAGCTCACTGGGTCGCGGTGACGATGCAGCGGCGCATCGGCGTCAACGCCTCGACCGGACCCTCGACGGTGACGCCGCCCGGCTCACCGGTCAGGTTCCGGCCCCACGCCCAGCGCAGCATCGCCGCCGGCGGGCCGGTCACCGTCACGTCGGCGGCGTCGGCCACGCCGTCGGTCACGCGGAACAGCCCCGGCTCGGTACGCACCGTCCACGCCGCGCCATCGGTACGGATCGCGCACGTCCAGCTCGGCGAATCGGCCAGGATCTTGTTGAAGTCGTCGGCCCACTCGGCCGCCGAATACTCCACGAACACCTTGAGCAGCTCGTCGACGCCGTCGACGGCGAGGTCGTCCGGGACGGGCGCGACCGGGACACCGACGCCCAACTCGGCGTCGATGCGGTGGATGACGGTCTCCTGCGCCATCCGCCGTATCCAGAAGCCCACGGTCTGGCCCGGCGCGTACCAGGAGCCGGCCGGGTCCTTCGGGTCGTGGGCCGCGAACTCGGCCAGCAACCCGGCGTACGTCCGGTCGAGCAACGCCAGCGGCTCCTCGCTCGCCAGCTCCGCCGGCGGCCAGGGCTCGGGCTCGGCGCCGTCGCGGATGGCCAGGGTCTTGTGGAGATAGACCTCGCCAACGTGGCGGGTCAGGTCGGCGACACTCCAGCCGGGGCAGCTGGGCACCGCTGCCCTGAGGTTGGTCGGTGCGACAGCCCGCAACCGGGCGAAGTCGTCCCCGAGGCAGTCGAGGAATCGGGAGAGCTCCATGCGGACAGTCGACCACAGGTCGACGGTCGCCGGGGGTGCCGCAACGCGTTCGCCGAACGCCGGAGCCCGCCGTAGCGTGGGGCGCATGAGAACCACCACGCTGGGCAGTACGGGTCCCGAGGTCGGCGTCATCGGGCTCGGGTGCATGGGCATGAGCCACGGATACGACATCACCGGCCCCCGCGACGACGAGACGTCGATCTCGGTCATCCATCAGGCGCTCGACCTGGGAGCCACCCTGATCGACACGTCGGACGTGTACGGGCCGTACACCAATGAGGAGCTGGTCGGCCGGGCCCTGGCCGGCGGCCACCGGGAGCAGGCGGTCCTGGCGACCAAGGTGGGGCTGGTGGTCACGTCCCCGACCGGCGGCCCCGGCAACTCGCCGGTCCTCGGCAACAACGGGCGCCCCGAGCACATCCGCGCGGCGATCGACGACAGCCTGCGCCGGCTCGGCACCGACCACGTCGACCTCTACCAGCTGCACCGGGTCGACCCCGAGGTGCCCATCGAGGAGTCCTGGGGCGCGATGGCGGAGGTCATCGCGGCGGGCAAGGCGCGGCAGATCGGTCTGTCCGAGGTGACGGTGGCCCAGATCGTGCGGGCCCAGGCGGTGCACCCGGTGGCGTCGGTGCAGTCCGAGCTGTCACTGTGGACCCGCGACCCGTTGACCGAGGTGCTGCCGTACTGCGCCGAGCAGGGCATCGCCTTCCTGCCGTTCTCCCCGCTGGGCCGGGGCTTCCTCGCCGGCCGGTTCACCTCGTTCGACGATCTGCCCACCGACGACTTCCGGCGTGGCCTGCCGCGCTTCCAGCAGGACGCGCTGCGCGCCAACCTCGCCATCGTCGGCCGGGTCCGCGAGATCGCCGACCGGGCCGCCGTCAGCCCCGCACAGGTCGCGCTCGCGTGGGTGGTCGCCCAGGGTGACCAGGTCATTCCGATCCCCGGCACCAAGACCCCGAAGTACCTGGTGGACAACTGCGCGGCGGGCGACGTGCGGCTCAGCGCCGAGAATCTGGCCGACCTCGACGCCCTGCCCGCGCCCGAGGGCGGTCGCTACTGACGCTCGACGCACCACCGCGACCGGCCCGGCGACCCGTACCAGCGGGTCAGCCGGGCCGGCGCACGGTGACCGGCGGACCGAAGCGCACCCCGACCCCGGGGGAATACAGCACGCTGACCGGCGGCCCGGTCGGCGCCGGCAGCCCCGCGGCGGCGATCAGCTCGTCGTCCAGGTGCAGCAGCTCGGCACGGTGCAGCGGCCAGCGCGGGTGCCAGTTCGGCAGGTGCCGCGTGCGCCCGTACGCCCGGGTGTGCAGCCCCCAGCGGGCGGTGACGAAGTGCTCCAGCGGGGTCGGGTCGGCGATCCGCTCCCCCACCCGGACCACCATGCGGCTCGTCGCGCCGGCCGGGCCCGGCCAACGACGCCGGCACCGGTAGGTGAGCCGGTCGCCGTCGCGGTCCAACCGCATCGACGACCAGAGGTACGGCAGCCGCAGCGTCGCACGGGCGACGAGCACCGGCACCAGCCGGGACGCGTCGAGCGACCGGAACACCACGGCGCGCCGGCCGGTGCCGTCGACCGAGTAGAGCCGGACGTTGGTCTCCCAGAAGGTGCCGAAGTAGGGCACCCCCGGCCCGCGGCCGAGGCCCAGCCCGACCATCCGGAAGCCGATCAGCCCGACGTGACTGACCCCGTCCAGGGTGTCCGGGCGGGTCCCGGCCGGCAGCAGCGGCGCGACGAGGTCCGGTGCGACAGGCCAGTGCAGGAAGGTCAGATCCTGCCAACGCTGCCGCAGCATCGCCCAGGGGAACGCGCGCCGGGGCGCGGCGTCGACGGGCTCGATGTCCACACCCCCATCCTGCCCCGGCTCACGCGTGCGGACCGACCTGCACCGGGCCGATGGTCAGCGATGCTGTTCCTTCCAGGACCTGACCGACCCGCTCGACCTGCTCCTCCAACGCCCGCCGCCGACCGGCGCCGAGTGCCATCAACGGCTCGACCGTCACGTGGATCGTGCGACCGGAGCGACGCTGGTGCCACACCCCGGCGACCGTTCCGTCGACCAGCAGCACCGGGTAGTTGCCGGCCTGCCCACGGGCCAGCGCCCGGTCGGCGGCAGCCCCGGGGAAGAGCAGGTCACGCGGGTGGCAGCCGACCGTATACGCGTCGAAGTAGGGCAGCAGGCGCACCCCCGACGGCCCGTCGTCCGGGAAGTCGGTGTCGCCGGCCGCCACCCACGCCCGCGTGCCCTCCACCGTGACGGGTGCCAGGTCCAGCGACTCGAACAGCGTCGCCGCCCAGGTCGCGGGTACCGACAGCCACCGGGCGAACTGCGCCGGGGTGGCCGGCCCGTACGCGTACAGGTAGCTCCGGACGAGGGCGGCCAGCGCGGCCGTGCCGTCCATCGGCGCGAACCCGGGCAGCCAGCGGGTTGGGCTGGTGTGGGTGGTGGAGCGGCCCCGGTTCGGGCCGAAGCAGATCACGCCGCCCCGGGTGGCGGCCGTCATCGCGGAGATCCAGCGCGGCCATTTGTCCTGGAACGCGTCCATGACCCGCTCGCCGGCCCAGGGGCCGGTGCGGGCGACCACCTGCTCCGTCAGCTCGTCGGTGGTCAGCTCGGCCTCGGCCAGCGCGTCCGCGAGGGCCGCGAGGACCTGCTCGGTCTGCGCCGGGGTCAGCAGGTCGCGGCCCTGCTCCCACGACGGGACCGGCAGCGCGGAGAGCGCGCCCGTCCACATCGGCAGGTCGGCGGTGGCGAGCAGGTGCACGGTGCCGCGCGGCCCGCGGCTCTTGACCAGGATCCGGTCCGTCCACAGCGCCTGGCGCACCAGCGCACGGGTGGCGCCCGGGACCCGCAGCCCGACGGACAGTTCGGCGGCGGAGGCGACCTGGGCGTGCGCGCCGCACATCGCGGACACCACGGCGGCGACGGTGTCGGCCTCCGGGGCGGAACCCGTCGCGGTCGGCGCGGAGAGCCCGTGCCGGTCCATGCGCCGGGCGCACACCTGACCCCAGCTCAGGTTGATCACCGCAGGCTCCCGAAGAACGCGCGGATGTCCGCCGCGTGCGCCAGCGGCTCATCCATCGCCACGAAGTGGCTACCCGGGTTGCCCTCCGGCCAGTGGACGATCGCGTTGTCCCGCTCGGCGAGGCGCCGCATCAGCGCGGACCCTCCGCCGTACACGCCGGACGGCACCCGCCGCTGCCCCTTCGGCCAGGCGAAACCGCCGTCGTCCGCGATCGTGACGCGCTCGTACATCGGCCACGAGGACGATCCCGACGTGCCGGTGAACCAGTACAGGCTCACGTTGGTGAGCAGGTGGTCCCGGTCGATGGCCTGCTCCGGCGTCGGCACCGTCATGGTGAACTCCTTGAACTTGTGCATCATCCAGGCCAGCAGCCCGACCGGCGAGTCGTTCCAGGCGTACGAGAGGGTCATCGGCGCGGCCCGCAGCAGCGCGTGATGGTCCACGCCGCCGCTCATCCACTGCTGCATCTGCTCCCACTCGGCGCGTTCCGCCTCGGTCATGCCCGGCACGTCGGCGGCGGTCGGGAAGCCGAACCCTCCGTCGATGTGTACGCCCACCACCTGCTCGGGCGCCACGGTCGCCACCTCCGGCGCGACGTACGCGCCGAGGTCGCCGCCCTGGGTGCCGTACCGGTCGTAGCCGAGGCGACGCATCAGCTCGGCCCACATCCGGGCGACCCGGTTGACCGTGAACCCGGCCGGTGGCGCCTGCGAGAAGCCGTAGCCGGGCACCGACGGCACGACCACGTGAAGGGCCTGCCCGGGGTCCCCACCGTGGGCGCGCGGATTGGTCAGCGGGCCGATCAACTCGGTGAACTCGACCACCGAGTTCGGCCAGCCGTGCGTCAGCAGCAACGGCAGCGCGTCCGGCTCCGGCGAGCGTACGTGCAGCAGGTGCACCTCCAGCCCGTCGATCTCGGTGACGAACTGCGGGAACTCGTTCAACCGCGCCTCGTGCAGCCGCCAGTCGTAGCCGGTCGCCCAGTGGTCGGCCATCTCGCGCAGGTAGCCCACCGGCACTCCGCGCGTCCAGTCGGCGCCGGGCAACGAGCGGGGCCACCGGGTCCGCGAGAGCCGGTCACGCAGGTCGTCGAGCTCCGATTGCGGGATGTCGATGCGAAATGGCGTCATGTCGGCCACGCTACGACCTATATAGGTCAGGTCCTGTCACACATCGCTGGCATTCTGGAGCCATGTCCGACACCCCCGCCCGGCTGCTGAATCTGCTCTCTCTGCTGCAGACCCCGCGCGAGTGGCCCGGCAACGAGCTGGCCACCCGGCTCGGCGTCAGCCTGCGCACCGTCCGCCGGGACGTGGAACGGCTGCGCGACCTGGGCTATCCGGTGCGGGCGACGATGGGCGCGATCGGCGGATACCGCCTCGTCGCCGGCAAGGCGATGCCGCCGCTGCTGTTGGACGACGAGGAGGCGGTGGCGATCGCGGTCGGTCTTCGTACCGCCGCCGGTCATGCGGTGGCCGGGATCGAGGAGGCATCGGTGCGAGCGCTGGCGAAGCTGGAACAGGTGCTGCCCGCCCGGCTGCGCCACCGGCTCGGCGCGCTGGGTGCCGCCACCGAACCGCTGCTGACCTGGGGCGGGCCGACGGTCGACCCCGAGCAGCTGACCGCGCTGGCCGCCGCCGTCACCAACCGCGAGCAGCTCCGGTTCACCTACCGGCGGCGCGACGGCGCGGCCGGCGAGCGGCTGGTCGAGCCCTACAAGCTGGTGTCGGCGGGCCGCCGGTGGTATCTGGTGGGATACGACAACGACCGGGGCGACTGGCGGATCTTCCGGGTGGACCGGATGGGCGAGCTGCGATCCACCCGGACCCGTGTCGCACCTCGTTCGCTGCCGGCCCCCGACGCAGCGGCGTTCGTGACGGAGAAGCTGCTCGAACTGACCCCGGTCTACCGGGCGGTGGTGACCCTGCACGCACCGGTGGAGCGGATGACCGGCCCGCTCGGTGGCGCCTCGGTCGACCTGGAGCCGATCGACGCCACCTCCTGCCGGTTGCGCAGTCACGCCGACACCCTGGAGTGGCTGGCGTGGCGCCTGCTGACCCTCGGCTGCGATTTCGAGGTGCACGAGCCGCCGGAGCTGATCGCGTACCTCCGCGAGATCGGCGCGCGGGCCACCCGGGCTGCCGGCCCGACAACCGGGTAGGCAGCGCGGGCGGTGGCACGACCGCCCGGCCTAGGCTCGAACGGCCGATGGCGTGGCCGAAACGACTGAAAGGCCACATAGTGGGGGGAAGCGGGCGTGACGCGTGGTGACGCGGAGCTGGTCCTGCTCGCGCAGGCGGGCGACGCGGCGGCGCTCGGTGTGCTGCTGGCCCGGCACGAGGCAGAGATGCGGGCGGTCGCGCTGAGCCTGCTCGGCTACGGTCCGGACGCCGAGGACGCGGTCCAGGACGCGATGGTGGTGGCGTTGCGCCGCATCGGCGAGGTTCGCGACCCGGCCTCGATCGGCCCGTGGCTGCGGGCCATCGTCCGTAACAACAGTCGGACGACCCTGCGCCGGCCCCGGCCCGTCCCGGTCGCCGAACCCGAGTGGTTCGCGCAGCCGGCCACCACCCCCACCCCCGAGGAGGCGCTGGACCGGGGCGCGCTGCGTGACTGGGTGTGGCACGCCATCGGGGCGCTGTCCGAGCCCGACCGGCTGGTGACCCTGCTGCGGTACTTCAGCGACGCCTCCTCGTACGAGCAGATCGCCGCCGTCTGCGGCGTGCCGGTCGGCACCGTCCGCAGCCGGCTCAGCCACGCCCGCCGCGCCCTCGCCGGCGGCCTGCGGGCGTCGGCGGCCGCGGCGCACGTCGACGTCACCGCGTCCAGCGACGCCCGGTGGCGCGAGGGCCGCGACATGATCACGACGGCGATGCGCGGTGACTTCGACCGGGTGGTGCGCGAGAGCTGGTGGCCGGACGCGGAGATGCTCGCGCCGGGTGGCCTGCGCGGCGGCACCGACCTGGCGGTCCAGGGCATGACGAAGGACCTGACGAACGGGGTACGACAGCGGCTGCGCAACGTCGTGGCCAGCGGTGACGTGCTGATCTGGGAAACCGACCTGATCAGCCCGCCCGACGACCCGGAGCACTGCCCGCCCGGGGCGCTGTGGATGCAGGTGCTGCGCGAGGGCCGGGTACGCCAACTCACCCTCTTCCACCCCGTCCCCGCGCTGGTCTGAAAAAACTTTCCCGACCGAGCGAACTTTCCCCTCGGCCCGCGCATCTGGTCCGCGTCATGCACCAGTTGCCGTGTCGGCGGACGCCGCGCGGGTCTCGGATCGGGAGATAGTTCATGGGTTCCACCCGCCACGACGTCAGCGCCCTCACACCCGGTGCCCACACGTTCACCGTCGACGGCGTTCGGCAGGTCTACCACGTCGCCGGCGCCGGCCCGGTGTGCGTGGCGCACTCCGGCGGCCCGGGCATCGAGTGGACGTACCTGCGGACGCCCAGCCTTGAGGCGCACTTCACCATGGTCTACGTCGAGCCGGTGGGCACGGGCGCGTCGGGACAGCTCGACAACCCCGACGATTACCGTCTCGACACGTATGTCCGGTTCCTGCACGCCGTCGTCGAGCACCTCGGCGAACCCAGGGTCTACCTCCTCGGGCACTCGCACGGCGGTTTCGTCGCCCAGCGGTACGCGCTCACCCACCAGGACCGGATCGCCGGCCTCGCACTGTACGACACCTCACCCGTCACCGGCGCCGAGTTCTGGGCCGAGGCCATGGCCAGCCTCGCCGCCTACCCGCAGCGGCACCCGGACCGGCCGGAGGCGACGGCGGTCCCGGCCGCCTTCGCGCAGATCGGCGGCGCGACGGACGACGAGTCGTTGGGGGCCGCGCTGCGCGCCGCCCTGCCGGTGTACTTCGCGGACTTCTGGGGTCGACGGGACGAGTTCGCCCCGTTTCAGGCGGCCGTCCGGATCTGGTCGACGCCGGCCGACGCGCAGGACCCCACGCCCTTCGACGTGCGGGACAACCTCGGTGAGATCACCGTGCCCGTCGTGGTGATCGTCGGGACGTACGACTTCATCTGCGGCCCCCGCTGGGCCGAGCAGCTGCACGCGGGGCTTCCGGACTCGCGGCTGGTGACGCTGGAGCGAAGCGGGCACTTCGCGCACATCGAGCAGCCGGTGGAGTTCACCGACGCCGTGGCGGAGCTGCTGAAGCGGTGACCCACCCCGGCACAGCGCGTCCCGAGGTCGTTCGTCACAGCGGGCAGGCCTCGGCGTACAGGCGCGTTGCACGGTCATAGGCTGAGCACTTTGCTGCACCGTGACAAAGAGGAGACCGCCGTGAGCCAGACCGAACGGATGGATTCCGTCGACGAGTGGAACGTGGCCGAGGACGACGGGGTCCTGGACGCCTCCGACACCCTCGACGACGACCGGGTCGGCGACCCCCTCGACACCGGCATCATCGCCGAGGACCACTGGACGGCGGCGAACCGGTTCGGCACCACGCCGGCCGAGGAGCGGGCGGGCGAGTCTCTGGCGCAGCTCCTCGCCGAGGAGGAACCGGACACCGACCCGTACGCGGAGAGCGTCGACGACGAGGATGAGCTGACCCGGCGGGGATACGAGCGCGAGGCGCGGGCGGGGCGGCTCGTCGCCGACGACGAGGGGCTCAGCGAGGACGACGAGGCCGAGTCGGTGGCGTGGGACGTCGGGATCGATGGAGGCGCCGCCAGCGCCGAGGAGGCTGCGATCCACCTGGTCGAGGACCCGAACGGGCCCGGGGACGGCCCGCTTCGCTGAACGCCGCGCCGCCGCGCTCGGCACCACGAGGGGTGCCGAGCGCGGCGAGCGGGTCGCTCAGTGGATGACGACGGGGGCCTTGGCCAGCTCACCCTGGTCGTCGAGCGGCTGCGCCGGCTTCCGCCGGCGTGGCAGCAGGGCAGCCGGGATGAAGGTGAGCAGCACCAGCGCGAACGCCACCCAGAACGTGGTGGCGAACGACTTGGCGGCGAAGTCGAGCCCGCGCTCGATGAGCGACGGGTCCACCGGCGTCTGCTGGAGCAGCTCCGGCCGCTGCTGGGCGGCGATGGCCAGCCCGGCCTCGGTGACCGGCTTGCCGCTCGGGTCGACCAGGCCGGGGATCGGCCGGGAGCCGTTCAGCTCGTTGGTGAGGATCACCGACATCACCGCGGCGCCGATCGACCCGCCGATCTGCTGGAGGATGTTGACCAGCGTGGAGCCGCGCGCCACGTCGTGGGCCTGCAACGTCCGCAGCGCCGACGTCATGATCGGCATCATCGTGCCGCCCATGCCCAGGCCCATCACGAACAAGGACCCGCCGAGCAGCCAGTACGAGGTCTGCGGGTCGACCTGGGTGAAGCTGAAGAACCCGACGACGATGAGCGCCAGCGCGAACGGGACCGTGCGACCGATGGGCACCCGGTCGGCCAGCGTGCCGGCGATCGGCATGGTGATCATCGCGCCGATGCCCTGCGGCGCCATCAGCAGACCGGCGGCCAGCGTCGACTCGCCGCGCACCTGAAGGAAGTAGCTCGGGAACAGCAGGCCGGCGCCCATGAACGCGATGATGAACACGAACAGCGTCACCGAGGCGATGGTCAGGTTGCGGTTGGTGAACAGCCGCAGGTCGAGCAGCGGGTGCCGAGGCTTGAAGGAGTAGAGCACGAACGCCACCACCAGCGCGGCGCCGACCAGCATTGGCGCCCACACCTTGGTCTCGGCGAAGGTGCCCGTCTCCGGCAGTGACGAGACGCCGTAGAGGAACAGCGCGAGCCCCGGTGAGAGCATCAGCATGCCGATGAAGTCGAACGACTCCGACGGCTCGGGCGCGTCCTTCGGAAGCGCCATCTGCGCGTAGACCAGCGCGACCACGCCGATCGGCAGGTTGATCAGGAAGATCCAGTGCCAGCTCGCGGTGTCGATCAGCCAGCCACCCAGGATCGGGCCGCCGATCGGCCCGAGCAGCATCGGGACGCCGAGGACCGCCATCAACCGGCCGATCCGGTGCGGACCGGCGGCCCGGGTCATGATGGTCATGCCCAGCGGCATGAGCATGCCGCCGCCGAGGCCCTGCAGGACGCGGTAACCGATGAGCTCGCCGATCGTGTCGGCCGTGGCGCAGAGCCCGGACCCGATCGTGAACAGGGCCAGCGCCACCATGTAGAGGCGTTTGGTGCCGAACCGGTCGGCTGCCCACCCGCTCAGCGGGATCACCGTGGCCAGGGCGAGGGTGTAGGCGGTCATCGTCCACGCGACACGGGCGTAGGACGCGTCGAACTCGCTCTGGAACGTCGGCAGCGCGACGCTGACCACCGTCACGTCGAGGATCGACATGATCGCGCCGAGGACGACGACGCCCGCCACCTTGAGCACCGCGGCGTCGAGTTTGTCCGATGTCGCGACAGATTGCTGGGTCACAAACTCTCCTGAAGTCGGTTGAACCGGCGAATGGTGGGCGGTGGCGGCGGTGCCGCGCCTACCAGGCGCAGGACGCGACGTACCGAGGCGACGACGCGCGCAGGCAGACTATCTGTCCCCTGTGACGGTCCGCCGCCGGATTTCGTGACCGCGCGGCGGCGCATCCGTTCGGCCGTCCGATTGCAGCCGGTTGTCGGGGTGTCGATCAGCCAGCCGAAACGGCCGAGCCCGCCGTCGACGCGGTCCGCCCCGGCCGGCGCCGAGCGGGTCCCACAAGGGGCGGCCGGGGAGGTGGACCTTCAGGCGGTGGACACCGGCACCGCGGCGGTCAGCGCCCAGTCGTGCCCGATGTCGGCGGCCGCGCGCAACAACCGCGGCAGGTGGTCGTCGACCAGCGTCTCCAACGACGTCTCCGCGGCGTGCACGGTGACGTTGATCGCGGCGATGACCCGACCGTCGCCGTCGCGGACCCCGGTGGCGACGGACCGGATCCCCGGAGCGAGATCCTGGTCGGCGAGCGCCCAACCCTTCGCACGCACCTCGCGCAGCACGGCGTCCAACTCACCGGGCGAGGGCTGCCAGCGGGGCGTGATCCCGGAGCGGGTCGGCTCGGCGAGCACGGCGGCCAGCGTCTCCGGCGGCAGCCCCGCGAGCAGCACCTTGCCCATCGACGTCGCGGGGGCCGGGAAGCGGGTGCCGATGGTCACGGCGAGCGTGACGATCTTCGGTACGGCGACGCGGGCGACGTAGACGATGTCGCTGCCGTCGAGCTGGGCCATCGAGGTGGACTCGTTCGTCTGCGCGACGAGCTTCTCCATGTGCGGGCGGGCGACGTCCCACATGTTCAGCGCGTTGACGTACGCCATCCCCAGTTCCAGGACGCGCGGGGTGAGGGCGTGGCCACGGCCGACCGCGCGGACGTAGCCCAGCGACTCGAGTGTGATGAGGATGCGCCGGACCGTGGGCCGGGCCAGGCCGGTGGCGGCGGCGATCTCACTGAGCGTCATCGACGGGCAGGCCGGACGGAAGGAGCGCAGGACGTCGAGACCCCGGGCGAGAGCCTCGATGAAGTCGGGCCCGGCGCCCCTTCCGGTGTCACTCATGTCCTAATGCTTCCACTGCGCCGAGCCGGCGTCCCACTCGGTGTACTGGTACGGGTTCTCCAGGATCGCGGTCTCCGGGACGTCCGGGTTCATGCCCCGCAGCCACGCCTCCTCCCCCATGGTCTCGCGGAGGTGGTCGATCGTGGCCGCCACCCTGGCCCGCGCGGCGGCGAGGTCGACGTCGACCAGCCGGGCGTCCCGCTTCACGACCCGGCCGCCCACCAGCACGGTGTGCACGTCGCCGCGCTGGGCCTGGAAGACGACGTGACCGTGCGGGTTGAGGATCGGGAACATCACCGGCGAGGCGTCGTTCTTGATCAGGACGATGTCGGCCTGCCGGCCGGGGGTGAGGGCGCCGATCGTGGAGTCCATGCCGAGGGCGCGGGCGCCGCCCCGGGTGGCCCACTCGACGACCTGCTCGGCCCGCAGGTGGCAGTGGGTGATGGTGTCCTGCTTGGCGTGCGCCTCCAGGTGCTCGCGGGAGCGGTCGGCGCCGAGCGTGGTCCGCATCGCCGAGAAGAGATCGCCGCTCCACCAGACGCTGGTGTCCATGGAAAGCGACACCGGGATGTCGTGGTGGCGCAGTTGCCAGGTGGGCGGGTAACCCTGCCCGGCGCTCTGCTCACTCTCGGTGGAGACGGAGACGGAGCCGCCGGTGGCGGCGATCCGGTTGTACGAGTCGTGGGTGAGCGTCGCCGCGTGCACGTAGACGGTCGAGGGGTTCATGAAGCCGTGCTCGTGCATCAGCCGGATGCCGTCGTCGTTGGTGGCGCCCCAGACGCCGGCGTGGGTGGTCACCGCGGCACCCAGTTCCCGGGCCACCTCGAAGGCGGCGCGCTCGGGGAAGGCGGGATCGCCGGTGACGTCGAACGCCATCTGGAAACCGGCCAGCTTGCCGCCGTCGATCCGGCGCCGGTGGAAGTCGCGGAACTCCGGCGAGGTGGCCCACTCCCACGGGCCCTGCTGGATGTTGCCGTAGGCGAGCACGAACCGTCCGTCGACCGCCTCGAGGGCGTCGACGGCCGCGTCGGCGTGATCAGGTGTCTGGAGGCCGTGCGACCAGTCGACGGTGGTGGTGACGCCCGCGTCGACCGCTTCGATCGCGGCGAGCAGGTTGCCCGCGTACACGTCCTCGGGCCGGAACAGCTTGCCGGATTCCAGGTAGTACCAGACGAAGTACTGCGTCAGGGTCCAGTCGGCGCCGTACCCGCGCATGGCGGTCTGCCACATGTGCCGGTGGGTGTCGACCATTCCCGGCATGAGGATGCCGCCGGCGGCGTCGATCTCCAGGGCGTCGTCGGGAGCGGTGAGGCCGACGCCCACCTCCGCGATCCGGTCGCCGATGACCAGCACGTCGGCGCCCGGCAGCACCGTGTGTGCGTCGTCCATGGTGAGAACCAGGCCGTTGCGGAAGACCACCGGCCGGGAGGTTGCGCTCATCGCCACCCATTCCTTTCCGGGTACGAGGGGTTCCGGACCGTTGTCCGCTGTGCGGCCAGCCCCGAGTGGCGCCAGTGTGGTCCCGGTCACGAAGTCGTGTCAAGGACCCGTTTCGGTACGATGAGCTGACCGTTGACAGCTCCCAGCCGGTGACGCAAGCTATTTCTGCGGACAGGTGTCCGCAGAACGGGCGGAAACATGGTGCAGCATTCGACGGGGCCACTAGCCGGCCTGCTCGTCGCGGACTTCTCCCGGATCCTCGCCGGGCCGTACGCCACGATGCTCCTGGCCGACCTGGGCGCCCAGGTGATCAAGGTGGAGAGCCCCGGTGGCGACGACACCCGCACCTGGATGCCACCCACCCGCGACGGCGTCTCGACGTACTACCTCGGCATCAACCGCAACAAGCGGTCGATCGCCCTCGACCTGAAGAAGCCGGACGACCTGGCGGCCGCGCAGGAACTCGCCCGCCGCGCCGACGTGATGATCGAGAATTTCCGGCCCGGCGGCCTGGCCCGCTTCGGCCTGGACTACGACACCGTCACCGCCGGCAACGAGAAGGTCGTGTACGCGAGCATCAGCGGTTTCGGCACCGGCGCCGGAGCGGACTTCCCCGGCTACGACCTGATGGTGCAGGCGATCTCGGGCCTGATGAGTCTCACCGGCGACCCGGACGGCCCGCCGTACCGGGCCGGCATCTCCGTGTTCGACGTGATGGCCGGGCTGCACGCGAGCATCGGCATCCTCGCCGCGCTGCACCACCGTGGCGCGACCGGCAAGGGGCAGCACGTCGAGGTCAACCTGCTCAGCTCCGCGCTGTCCGGCCTGGTCAACCACTCCAGCGGCTACGTCGCCGGTGGCACCGTCCCGTTCCGGATGGGCAACGCGCACCCGAGCCTCTTCCCGTACGAGCCGTTGCCCACGGCGGACGGCGAGCTGATCGTCATCGCCGGCAACGACGGGCAGTTCCGCAAGCTCTGCCAGGTACTCGACCTGCCCGACCTGCCCGACGACCCGCGCTTCGGGCGCAACCAGGATCGCACCGCCAACCGCGAACAGCTGCGACCCCTGCTCGTCGAACGACTCGCCAAGCGGACCAAGGACGAGTGGTTCCGCGACCTGCTCGCCGCGGGCGTACCGTGCGCACCGATCAACACCATCGACGGCGGCGTGGCGCTCGCCCAGGAGCTGGGGCTCGACCCGGTGGTCGCCGTCGGCGACGTGCCGGGGGTCCGCAACCCCATCACCTTCTCCGACACCCCCGCCCGGTACGAGCTGCCGCCGCCCGGGCTCGACGAACACGGCGAGGAGATCCGCGCGTGGCTGAAGAGCTGAGCTTCCCGACCGGGATCGGCACGTCCGACCCGACCACCATCTCGCTGCTCGGGCAGGACCTGGCCGCCGACCTGATGGGCCAGGTCGGCTTCGGCGAGCTGGCGTACTGGCTGGTCGCCGGCCGCCGGCCCACCCGGGGCGAGGTGCGGGTCTTCGAGGCGGTACTGGTGGCGCTCGCCGACCACGGCTTCACCCCGACGGCGATCGCCGCCCGACTCACCTACCTGTCCGCCCCGGAGTCGCTTCAGGGCGCGCTCGCCGCCGGCCTGCTCGGTGGCGGCTCGCGCTTCCTCGGCGTCACCGAGGACTGTGGACGCTTCCTCGCCGACACGCTCGCGCAGGCAGGAGAGGTGACCGATTACGACGCCGTGGCGCTCGACGCCGTCACCCGTGCCCGGCAGGAGCGCCGGCTGGTCCCGGGGCTCGGGCACCCCGTGCACAAGGAGCAGGACCCGCGCACCCCCGTCCTGATCCGGATCGCCACCGAGGAGGGTCTGCACGGCCCGCACCTGCGACTGTTCGAGGCAATCGGACGGGTCCACCCGCAGGTGCTCGGCCGGACCCTGCCGCTCAACGGCGCCGGGGTCTGCGGCGCGGCGCTCGCCGACCTCGGGCTCCCCGTCGAGATGTTGCGCGGGTTCGCCCTGCTGGCCCGCGCGGCCGGGCTGCTCGGGCACCTCGCTGAGGAACGGCGCCGACCGCTCGGCATGGACATCTACCGCACCGTCGACCGCAACGCCGTGTACGAACCCTGATCCCCCTTTTCAGCCCCCGAGAGGAGTGGGAATGGCCTCCATCGTCGCGGTCATCGCCTCCACCCATCACCCCTTCTACTACCGCGCCAGCACGGCCACGGGCGAGGATCGGCCACCGTTCGCCGACGAGTGGACCAGCAAGATCCTGGCCTTCCGGGAGACGCTGACCCGGGCCCGGCCCGACGTGCTGGTGATGGTCGGCTCCGACCACTTCCACCAGCTCTGGCTGGACAACATGCCGCAGTTCCTGGTCGGCAAGGCGCCCTTCTACGACGCCAACTGGTACAACGAGGAGCGTGAGTTCGGCCTGCCCCGCATGCTGCTGAAGGGTCAGGAGGACCTGTCCGCGCATGTGCTGCGGGCGGGGCTCGACGCCGGCTTCGACCTCGCGTTCAGCAACGAGCTGCGCATCGACCACAGCATCACCTGCCCGATCATCACGCTGCGGCCCGAGGCCGACCTGCCGATCGTGCCGATCTACACGAACATCTTCGCGCCGCCGCTGCCGCAGCCGAAGCGCTTCGTCCAGCTCGGCGAGGCGATCCGGGAGATCGTCGAGTCGTGGCCGTCGCACCTGCGGGTCGCCGTCATCGGCACCGGCCACCTCTCGCTCGAGCTCGGTGGGCCCCGGCAGTTCGGCCCGCACGGCCCGGACCCGGAGTTCGACCAGCGGGCCGTCGAGTGGATCGCCAACGGCGACCTGGACGGGTGCCTGCGCGAGGTCACGCTGGACAGCCTGCACTCACCGGGCAACGCCACCCACGGCTTCATGGACTTCATGCTCATGATGGGCGTGGCCGGTGCCGGCGTGAAGGCCGACTACGTCGACACCCTCGACCTGTTCCACACCATGGAGGCGTACTTCACCTGGTACCCGAACGGAGCGCCGGCGGCATGAGCAAGTACCTGCTGAACAAGTTCCTCTACACCGTCGACCGCGATCCGGAGCTGGTCGAGCGCTACCGGAGCGAGCCGCGCGAGCTGGTCGCCTGGTGGGAGGCTGAACGCGCCAACGCGGTGCTCAACTGCCACGGCGGGGAGGCGAGCACCTGGCTGCGCTTCGACGACGTCGAGCGCGAGGCGCTGGCCGCCCACGACCACGTGAAGCTGTTCGAGCTGGGCGCCCACCCGTTCCTGACGCTGACCCTCTTCATCGCCGTCTTCGAGCGGGACAACACCGAGCCGCTGGAGTACCAGAAGTCCTACGGCGCGCGGCTGGCTCACTTCGCGATGCCCTACCCGGACATCGCGACGTGATCCGCGCGGCCCAGCTCACCGCCTGCGGCACTCCGCCGACGGTCTCCGAGCGGCCGGCCCCCGTGCCGGCCGACGGCGAGGTGGTGGTCACCGTCGAGGCGGTGCCGATCACCCCGCTCGACGTGCTCTGCGCCACCGGCACCAGCTACTTCGGCACGCCGGCGACGCCGTACGTGCCGGGCGTGCAGGGTGTCGGCCGGCTCGCCGACGGCACCCCCGTCTGGTTCGGGACCGCGGCCGGCATGCGGCCCGGAGTCGACGGCAGCATGGCGACCACGGTCGCGGTGCCCACCGCCGACGTGGTGGCGCTGCCGCCCGACGTACCGCTGACCCTGCTCGCCGCCCTGGGCCTCTCCGCGGTCGCCGCGCACGCGGCCCTGACCCGCGCCGGCGGCCTGGTGGCCGGCGAGCAGGTCATCGTGCTCGGCGCCGGCGGCGTGGTCGGCCAGGCGGCCGTGCAGCTGGCCCTGCTCGGCGGGGCGCGGCGTGTGATCGCGGTGGCCCGCTCCGCTTCGGCGCGGGCCCGCGCCGAGGAGCTCGGGGCGGCGGCCGCCCTCCCGCTGCTGCCGGATGACGACGTCGCGTCGATGGCCGACCGACTGCGCGACGCGGCCGACGGTCCGATCGATCTCGTCCTCGATCCGGTCTTCGGCGTTCCGGCCGCGGCGGCGCTGCGGGTGCTGCGCCCGGGTGGCCGCCTGGTCAACCTGGGCAGCGCCGCGGGCGCCACCGCGCCGATCGAGTCCGCCGTGTTGCGCAGTGGCTCCTTGCGCATGATCGGCTACACCAACAACGGGTTGTCGACCGAGCAGCGGGCGGCGTCGCTGGCCGTGGTGGCCGGGCACGCGGCCGCCGGTCGGCTCACCGTCGACCATGAGATCGTGCCGTTCGCCTCGGTCGCGGACGCCTGGTCCCGGCAGGACAACGGCACCGCGGCCGGCCGCGTCGTCCTCGCGCTCTGACCAGGCCCGGCCCCAGCCAGGGATCGCGAAACCCTGGATAGACCGCACCTGGTTGGGGCTCGGCGCCGGTGCCACGGTCGGTGCATGACACCTTCCACCCACACCGTCACCGGCCACTGGATCGGTGGCGAGATCGTCGCCGGCTCGGCCGGCACCCTTCCCGTCGTGAACCCGGCGACCGGTGACATCGTCGCCGAGACGCCGGCCGGCACCGCCGCCGACGTCGACCGGGCCGTCGCCACCGCCCGGGCGGCCTTCCCCGCCTGGGCGGCCACCACCCCGCAGCACCGGGCGGACGTGCTGCGCCGCCTCGGCGCGGGCCTCGCCGCCCGGCAGGAGGAGGTCGCCGGGGCGATCACCGCCGAGATGGGCTCCCCGATCGGCATGTCCCGGACCGCCCAGGTCGCCTTCCCCGCCGCCGTGATCGAATCGGTCGCCGGCCTCGCCGACGACTTCGCCTGGACCGAGGAGGTCGGCAACTCGCTGATCGTCCGCGAGCCGATCGGCGTGGTCGGCGCGATCACGCCGTGGAACTTCCCGCTGCAGCAGATCGTCTCCAAGCTGGCGCCGGCGCTGCTCGCGGGAAACACGATGGTGTTCAAGCCGTCCGAGAACGCCCCGCTGACCGCGCGGATCCTCGCCGAGGCCGCCGCCGAGGCCGGCGTACCGGCGGGCGTGTTCAACGTGGTGTACGGCACCGGCGCGGTCGTCGGCGAGGCCATCTCCGCCCACCCGGACATCGACATGATCTCCTTCACCGGCTCCACCCGGGCTGGGCAGCGGATCGGGGCGGTGGCCGCGGCGACCGTGAAGCGGGTCGCGCTGGAGTTGGGCGGCAAGGGCGCGAACATCATCCTCGACGACGCCGACCTTTCGAAGGCGGTCACCACCGGGGTGATGATGTCCTTCGCCAACGGCGGCCAGGTCTGCGGCGCGTGGCCGCGGATGCTGGTGCCCGCCTCCCGGCAGGACGAGGTCGTGGCGCTCGCCGTCGAGGCGGCGAAGCAGTTCACCGTCGGCGACCCCGCCGACGAGGCGACCCGGATCGGCCCGATGGCCTCGGAGTCCCACCGGCAGAAGGTCGTCGGGTACATCGAGCGGGGGGTCGCCGACGGCGCCCGGCTCGTGTTCGGTGGCCCAGGTCGGCCGGAGGGCCTGGCGAAGGGCGCCTACGTGCAGCCGACGATCTTCGCGGACGTCGACCCGAACTCCGCGATCGCCCAGGAGGAGATCTTCGGCCCGGTGCTGACGATCATCCCGTACGCCGACGAGGATGAGGCCGTAACCATCGCCAACGGCACGCTGTACGGCCTGACCAGCGGCGTCTTCGGCGAGCCGGAGCACGCCCTCGCGGTCGCGAAGCGGCTGCACGTGGGCCAGGTCGACGTGAACGCCGGTCACTGGAACCCGCTCGCCCCCTTCGGCGGCTACAAGCGGTCCGGCAACGGCCGCGAGTTCGGCCGCTTCGGCCTGGAGGAGTTCCTGGAGACCAAGTCCATCCAGCGCTGATCGCGCCCGGCGTCCCGGCCCGCGCCGTCGGGCCGGGGCTGTCCCGCGCCGTCGGGGCCGGGCCGCCCGGTCCCGCCCTCCGCGCGCTTTTTGCTCTGCTTCAACCGGCGCAACACCGGTTGTCCGGATAGCGGACGTCTGGTGTTGCGTGGGGTGAAGCAGAGCAAAGGACTGATGCAAGGCCGCCGCCCCCGGCATCCTCGGGGCGCCGGAGCGGAACACCCCGCCCCGGTTCGCCTGTTGCAGTCACTGTGCCGGTCCCCCACCGGCACCCACCGATCGAGGAGCCACCGTGGACCGCGCCCAACTCGCCAGCTTCCTGCGTACCCGACGCGAGGCGCTCCAGCCCGAGGACGTGGGGCTGCCCCGGGGCCGGCGCCGGCGTACCGGAGGGCTACGACGCGAGGAAGTCGCCGCACTGAGCGGAATGTCCACCGACTACTACAGCCGGCTGGAGCAGCAGCGGGGGCCGCACCCCTCGGAGCAGATGCTCGCCGCCCTTGCCCGTGGCCTGCGACTCTCCCTGGCCGAGCGGGACCACCTGTTCCAGCTCGCCGGTCACGCCGTCCCGCACCGTACGGTCCGGGCCGACCACGTCAACCCGGGCATGATGCGGATCCTCGACCGGCTGCACGACACCCCCGCCCAGGTGGTGAACCACCTCGGCGAGACCCTGGCGCAGACCGTGCCGGCGATCGCGCTGCTCGGCGACGAGACCCGGCACACCGGGCTGGCGCGCAGCCTGCACCACCGCTGGTTCACCGACCCGCAGACCCGGCAGCTACACCCGGCGGAGGACCACCAGACGCAGAGCCGGCTCCTCGTGGCGCACCTGCACGCGGCGTACACCCGCGACGGCCGGGGCTCGCGGGCGGCGACGATCGTCGACTCCCTGCTGGCCACGAGCCCGGAGTTCGCCCAGCTGTGGCGGGAGCACCCGGTGCAGGCCGGCTACTGCCTTCCGAAGCGCTTCGTCCACCCGGAGGTGGGGCCGCTGGAGCTGCACTGCCAGACGCTGGTGGATCCCGACCAGTCCCAGACGCTGCTGGTCTTCACCGCCGTGCCCGGGTCGGAGAGCGACGAGAAGCTGCGGCTGCTCACCGTCATCGGCGCCCAGCTCGTCTGACCCCGGTCAGCTCCGCAGGAACGCGAGCAGATCCTTGTTGACCTGGTCCTGGATCGTCGCCGTCATGCCGTGCGGTGCGCCCGGGTAGTAGATCTCCTTGGCATTCGCGACGAGCTTCGCGGTCTTGTGCGCCGAGTCCTTCACGGGCACGATCTGGTCGTCCTCGCCGTGCATCACCAGCGTCGGGATGTCGAACTTCGCCAGGTCGTCCCGGAAGTCCGTCTCGGAGAACGCCTTGATGCTCTCGTAGGCGTTCCACATGCCGGACTGCATGCTCCACAGCCAGAACTGGTCGAGGATCCCCTTCGACACCTTCGCACCCGGCCGGTTGGCGCCGTAGAACATCTGCGCCAGGTCCTGGTAGAACTGCGACCGGTCGGCGAAGAGCTGGGCCCGCAGGTCGTCGAAGACGCTGATCGGCAGCCCCTCCGGGTTGTCCGCGCTCTGCACCATGATCGGCGGTACGGCGGACATGAGCACGGCCTTGGCGACCCGCTCCGTCCCGTGCCGGCCGATGTAGCGGGCCACCTCTCCCCCGCCGGTGGAATGACCGACCAGGGTGGCGTCCCGCAGGTCCAGTGCCTCGATGACGGCGGCCAGGTCGTCGGCGTACCCGTTCATGTCGTTGCCGCTGCGGGCCTGGCTCGACCGGCCGTGCCCGCGCCGGTCGTGCGCGACCACCCGGAACCCGTTCTGGACGAGGAAGAGCATCTGCCCGTCCCAGGCGTCGGCGCTCAACGGCCAGCCGTGGGAGAAGGTGACGACAGGCCCCTCGCCCCAGTCCTTGTAGTAGAGCTTGGTGCCGTCCTTGGCCTTGACGTAGCTCATGCCGATGCCTCCTGGTCGCGGGTCGGGAATCGGACGGACGGGCCACGGCGGGCACCCCGTGCCGGCGCCGTACCTGCGGACACCATTGAACGGGTCCGGGACGGTCCTCCCCCGATGCTAGGTGCGGCCGGCGGGCGGGACGGCCGCTTCGCCCGAACGCGGTCCGTGCCAGCGCTGCGCGGCCGGGTAGCGGGCCGGGCTGACGCCCAGGTGACGCCGGAAGTGGCGGGTCAGATGAGCCTGGTCGAAGAACCCCGCCGCGGCGGCGACCTCGGCGGGACGCCGCCCCTCGAGGAGCAGGCGACGCGCGAGCTCGACCCGGCGACCGGTCAGGTACGAGTGCGGCGGCAGCCCGTGCACGTGGGTGAACGCCCGGACCAGATGGGTCGGGTGGGCGTGCAGCAGGGCGGCGGCCTCCCGCAGCGGGACGCCCTCGACGGTGCGGGCGTCCAGCAGCTCACGCAGTTGGACGGCGAGGCCGCGCGCGGCCGGCTGGACGCTGGCTCGGGCCGGCTGCCTGAGCTGCTGGCGGAGCCGGTCCAGGATGAGCGCGAGCTGGCTGTCGGCCTCGAACTCGTCGCCGGGTACGGCGAGCACCTGATGCAGGTGGTGGATCCGGTGCCGCAGTCGCGGATCGGCCAGGTTCGGCTGGTCGACCGCGCGGCCGACCAGCTCCGCACCGAGCGTCGAGGTGTCGAGATACAGGACCCGCTTGCGGAAGCCGTGCGGCGTGGCGGCGCGGCCGTCGTGCGGTACGTACGGCGGCAGCAGGGTGACGGACGTCCGCAGCGCGCCGTGCCGGTGCCGGTCGAGGTCGAACCGGACCGCGCCATCGTCGACGATCAGCAGCGTCCACGCGTCGTGGGTGTGCGGCGGGTACGCGTGATCCACGAAGTGGGCGTGGAAGACCTCGGCGACCCCGGCTACCGAGGGTCGCCACGCGCTGACGTGCGAGCCCGCTGGCCGGGTGACCACGCTAAGAACGTACAAGACCTGCCGGTACCGGTTCGGGCAGGTTCGACGCCATGACCGAACCGATCCGCTTTCCCACCAAGATTGCCGTGCTGCTCCGCAACGACCTGGCGGGCTGGCAACAGCTGAACGTCACCGCCTTCCTGATCAGCGGCGTCGCGAACGCCGAGCCGGAGTTGCTCGGCGAGGAGTACCGCGACGCGGACGGCACCACGTACCTGCCGATGTTCCGCCAGCCGGTGCTGGTCTTCGCTGGCGACCGGGCCGTGCTGGCCGGCGCGCACTCGCGTGCGCTCAGCCGTGGGTTACGCCTCTCGATCTTCACGCAGGAGCTGTTCGCCACCGGTAACGACCGGGACAACCGGGCCGCCGTGCGGGCGGCGGGTCGGGAGAAGATCGACCTCGTGGGGTTGGCGCTGCACGCCCCGCGCAACGTGGTGGACAAGGTGCTCAAGGGTGCCACCATGCATCCCTGACCGGGTCGCCGCGGGTCGGCGCCGGGCTTCCGGCGCCGACCCGCGGCGGTGCTCAGCCATCGGCCCCCAGCGCCACCACCGGGCTGACCCGCGACGCCCGCCGGGCCGGCAGTACCCCGGCCAACGCGGTCAGGACGATCAGCGCCACGAAGAGCCCGACCAGCGGCAGCACCGGCACGGTCAGCGGCGCGTTGATTCCGAGGGTCTGGACCGCCAACCAGGCGTACGGGACGCCGAGCAGCAGACCGATGGTCGCACCGATCACCCCGTAGAGGCCGGACTCGACGGTCAGCATCGTGCGCAGGCCGGGCCGGGACAGGCCGATCGCCCGAAGCAACCCGGACTCGCGTACCCGCTCCACCACCGAGAGCGCGGTCGTGGAGCCGACGCCGACGACCGCGATCAGCACGGTCAGGCCGACCAGGCCGACCGCGATCCAGACCAGGGTGCTCACCACCTCGTCGTTGCGGTCCCGTTCGTCGGCGAGCACCGCGAGGCCCACCCCCTCGCTGCCCCCGATCGCCTGCCGCAGCGCCCGCACGCCGGCGGTGCGGCCGTCCTCGCCGGAGCCGGCCGCGTCGGCCAGCAGACCGGTGTACGCCGTCGGCACGCCGAGCCGGTCCAGGTCAGCCCGGTCGGTGAGGATGCCCGCGTGCAGCGGGCCGTCGCCGGGCAGGACCGCGGCCACCCGCACGTCGACCCTGCGCGCGGCGATGGCGAGCGTGACGGCGTCGCCGGCCCGAAGACCGGCGTTCCCGGCGACCCAGCTGTTCAGCACGATCCGGCCGGGGCCGCGGTCGGCCAGCGTGCCCTCCGCCACGTCCAGATCGCCGGTGCTCGGCAACACCGCCAGGTCCAGGTCGTTCGTCGGGTACCCGAACTCGGCGTCGCCGAGCCTGTCGGCACCGCGCATCAGCGTGACGTCGTCGATGCGCCGGTAGGGCACCACTCGGGACAGCGCGCCCCGCGCTGCCTCGGCCCGGGTCACGACAGCGGCCGGCAGTGTCCCACCGTTGCTGGTGACCTCGAAGTCGCTCGGTGCCGAGAGCGCCATCTCGCGCTCGGCGAGCACCTGCAGCGACGCGCCGCCGATGACCACCCCGGAGATCAGGGTCACGCCGAGCGCGACCACGACGGAGACCGCTGCCGCCCGGCGCGGCGCCCCGCCGATCCCGCCGACCGACATCCGCCCGAGCGACCCGAGCTGGCGCAGCGGCCAACCCACCACGGCCAGCACCGGACGCACCAGCAGCGGCCCGAGCGCGACCAACGCGAAGAACGCCAGCGCACCGGACCCGACCAGCAGGAGCAGCGGCTCCGTCGGGTCGTACGACCGCTGCTCCGGCTCCGGCAACTGGCTGATCGTCGCGACAGCGGCCAGGGCCGCGCCGGCGACCAGGAGCAACCCGAACACCAGGCGCAGTACGCCGATGCCGCGCCGACCGGCGGTGGTGCTCGCCGTGCGCAGTGCCTCCAGGGGGGAGACGCGGGCGGCCGAGAGTGCCGGCGCCAGAACGGCCAGCACGGTGATCACGACGGCGCCGATCACCACCGCGACCGCCGCCGCCAGTGGCAGGCCCGGCGACGAGACCGCGTGGCCGGTGGAGCGCAGGACCGCCGGCAGCGCGTACCCGAGGGCGAGGGCGCTGGCGACGCCGGCGACGCCGGCGACGAACCCGGTCACGGCTCCCTCGGCGGTCAACGCCCCGACCAGGGTGCCCCGGTTCGCGCCGACCGCGCGCAGCAGCGCCAGCTGCCGCATCCGCTGGGCGAAGACGATGCGGAAGGTCGAGGTGACCACCAGCGCCGCCGCGACGACCGCGATCGAGACGAACATGCCGACCAGGATGAAGAGCCTCCCGATCTCCTGGGCCGCCGCGTCGGCCTCCGCCTGGCGTACCTCCGCGCCGGAGCGGACCGGCTGGCCTGCCGCGACCACCTCGGTCACCCGTTGACGGACGGCCTCCGACTCGCCCGGGGCCGCCCGCACATCGACGCGCTCCACGGTCGTCAGGTGCGCCCAGGAGATCACGAGACGGTCCGGGGCGTACGCGTCGGAGCCGGCGTCGACGGCGGTTTCGACCACGCCGGTCACGGTGAGCCGGGTCGGCGTGGTGAGTTCACCGGCCGTGCCGTTGGTCGTGCTGCCGACCCGGAGCCCGAGCCGCTCGGCGGTACGCGGGGTGATCGCGATCTCGCCGGGGCCCTCGGGATAGCTGCCCTCGACCACCCGGACCGTGGCCAGCGGGCCGGTGCCGGGGTCGGCCTGCAGGTTGAGGTATCCCTCGCCGAAGGAGACCCCGATCGCCACCCGGCCCACCGCCTCGGCCACACCGGGCACGGCGCGAACGCGCTGCAAGTCCGTCACGGTGGGTGGCGGCTGCTCGGAGTCGCCGATCACCAGGTCGGTGGCGGCCGGGGTGCCGCTGAGGTTGTCCCGCACGGTCCGTTCGGTGATCTGCTGCACCAGCACGGTGCCGAAGACGACGAACGACGCGACCAGGATCGCCAGCCCGGTCAGGACCAGCCGGCCGGGGCGCCGGGCCGCGGCGCTCGTCTGGGTACGCAGCACCGTCGCCCTCACGCGCCGGCCGCCAGATCACGCAGCGCGTCGGTGACCGACATCTGGTCCGGCTTGTCGATCTCGCCGGCGACCCGGCCGTCGGCGAGCAGCACCACCCGGTCGGCGTACGCGGCGGCGATCGGGTCGTGGGTGACCATGACGACGGTCTGGCCGAGGTCGCGTACCGAGTCGCGCAGGATGGTGAGCACCTCAGCGCCGGAGCGGGAGTCGAGGTTGCCGGTCGGCTCGTCGGCGAAGACCACCTCGGGGCGCGCCACCAGCGCCCGGGCCAGCGCCACCCGCTGCTGCTGGCCACCGGAGAGCTCGCTGGGGCGGTGCCGGAGCCGCTGGCCGAGCCCCAGCACGCCGACCAGGTGTGCGAAGAGTTCCGCGTCGGGCTGCCGGCCGGCGAGATCCAGCGGCAGGGTGATGTTCTGCGCGGCGGTGAGCTGCGGCAGCAGGTTGAAGGACTGGAAGACGAACCCGATCCGCTCGCGGCGCACCCGGGTCAGCGTCCGGTCCGACTGGCCCGTCAGCTCCGCCCCGCCGAGCAGGACCCGGCCCGAGGTGGCCGTGTCGAGGCCGGCCAGGCAGTGCATCAGGGTCGACTTGCCGGACCCGGACGAGCCCATGATCGCGGTGAACTCGGCCCGGCTGAAGCCGACCGAGACCCCGTCCAGGGCCCGGACCGCGGTGTCCCCGCTGCCGTACACCTTCACCAGGTCGACCGCGGCGACCGCGGCGTGGCTGGTCTCCGGCGGGGCATGCGTCGTCATTGTTCCTCCAGTGGCTGCGATGTGACGTGGGAAGCGTCGCCGCCGCCGGACGGTGGGCGCATCGGCCCGGGGTGAGGTATCGCCAACGCCGGGTCTGTCTTTCGGCTGATCTGGCAGCCCCACCTGGCTGGCTACGCTGGGTCACCATGAGCACGCCGGACCTTCGACGTCTGTCGGTACGCCTGGCCCAGGCTGCCGGCCTGTTGGCCATTGGCCTGCTCACTCTCTTCGACCTGCGGTTCAGCGCGTCCGGGAGCATGAGCACGGGCGCTCTCCTGCTCCTGCTGGTGCGGCTGGGGCTGGCGGTGGCGACGGTGCCGCTCTGGCTGCCGGTGCACCGTCCGAACTCCCGCCGACTGCCGCTGGGCGCCCTGGCGCTCGCCACCGCCTCACTTGCCGTGACCGCGGGGATCCGGGTCGTCGCCCATAACAGCGACGTGCTCGGCGGCAGCTGGGGGCTCGCCGAGTCGGCCGGGCTGCTCGGGGTCGTTTTCGTGGTGACCCGCTGGGGCGCGCCTCGGCTCGCCCCATGGGCGGCGGTGGCCGCCGGACTGGCCGTCGCCGCGGTGCCGCTGCGCACCGGCACCGACAGCCTGCTCGTGATCTTCGGTCTGCTTCAGGTGCTCGCCGCGGCCGGCGCCGCCGGGGTGGGGCTCTACCTGCGGATCATCGCCGCCGGTCGGGAGCGGGCGATCGCGCTGGTCCGGGCCGAGCAGCGCGCCGAGTTCGCCCGTGACCTGCACGACTTCATCGCCCACCACGTGACCGGCATCGTGGTGCAGGCGCAGGGTGCCCGGTTCGTCGCCGAGCAGGACCCGCAGCGGGTGATCGTCGCCCTGGAGCAGATCGAGCGGGCCGGCGCGGAGACGATGGCGTCGATGCGGCGGATGGTGGGGATCCTGCGCAACCCGGACGCCCCGCCGGACGCGCCGCTGGCCCCGCTGGCCGGTGTGGCGGACCTGGCGCCGCTGCTGACGGGGTTCAACGGCACGGCGAGCGCACCGGCCCGGCTACACGTCGACGGCGACCTGGACGGGCTGCCGGTGGAGGTCTCGACCTCGGCGTACCGGGTGGTGATGGAGGGGCTGACCAACACCCGTCAGCACGCGCCGGACGCCCGGTCCGTGGACGTGGCGGTGCGACGTACCCCCGACTGGTTGCTGGTCCGGGTGGCCGACGACGGCGCGTCTGCGCGCACCACGCCGGCCCGGGGACACGGCTTCGGCCTGATCGGCCTCACCGAACGGGTACGCGCCCTCGGCGGCACGATCTCCGCCGGGCCCGGCGTCACCGGCGGCTGGGTGCTCGATGCGGCGTTCCCGCTGCGCACGGCGGTGAGCCGATGATCCGGGTGCTGATCGCCGACGACCAGGCGATGGTCCGCACCGGCTTCGGCATGATCATCGGGGCACAGCCGGACATGGAGGTGATCGGCGAGGCCGCCGACGGGGTCGTCGCCGTCGAGCTGGCCCGGCGACTCCGCCCGGACGTGGTGCTGCTGGACATCCGGATGCCCCGCCTCGACGGCCTCGAAGCGCTGCGGCTGCTCGCCGGGCCGGGCGTAGCCGACCCGGTCCGGGTGGTCGTGGTGACGACCTTCGACCTGGACGAGTACGTGCACACCGCACTCTCCAACGGCGCCTGCGGTTTCCTGCTCAAGGACTCCGGCCCGGCGCTCCTCGTGGAAGCGGTCCGCGCGGCCGTCTCCGGTGACGCGCTGATCAGCCCGTCGATCACGGTACGACTGCTGGAGCACCTCAGCTCACCCGCTCCGGCGCGCGACGACGCCGGCCTGTCCCCGCGGGAACTCGACGTCGTCAAGCTCGTCGCCCGGGGCCTGACCAATGCCGAGATCGCCACGCAGCTCTTCATCGCCGTCGGCACGGTCAAGACCCACCTGGCCAGCGTGCAGATGAAGCTCAAGGCCCGCAACCGGGTCGAGATCGCCGCCTGGGCCTGGGAACGCCGCCTCGTCGGCTGACCCGAGGTCTGGCGCAGAGCGCGGCATCTTGCGACGCTAGCGGTTGTGTATGACTACGACCTGGTGGTGCTGGGCTCCGGACCCAGCGGGCAGAAGGCCGCGATCGCCGCCGCCAAGCTCGGCAGGCGGGTCGGCATCGTGGACCGCCGCGACATGATCGGTGGGGTGTGCATCAACACCGGCACCGTCCCGTCCAAGACGCTGCGCGAGGCTGTGCTCTATCTGACCGGGCTCAGCCAGCGGGACCTCTACGGCAGCAGCTACCGGGTCAAGGAGGAGATCACGGTCAGCGACCTGGCCGCCCGGACCCAGCACGTGATCACCCGGCAGACCGACGTCATCCGCAACCAGCTCGCCCGCAACCGGGTCGCGATGATCACCGGCACCGGCAGGTTCGCGGACGCGCACTCGATCTGGGTCGACGGCGGCTCCGGCCGCGAGTCCAGGGTGACGTTCGACAAAATCATCATCGCGGCGGGCACCCGCCCGGCCCGCCCGGACAGCGTCGACTTCGACGACCGGACCATCGTGGACTCCGACGGCGTCATCAACCTCCAGGCCGTACCCCGCAGCATGGTCGTGGTCGGCGCCGGTGTCATCGGCATGGAGTACGCGTCCATGTTCGCCGCCCTCGGCACCAAGGTGACCGTGGTGGAACGCCGGGACCGGATGCTCGAATTCTGCGACGAGGAGATCGTCGAGTCGCTCAAGTACCACCTGCGCGACCTGTCCGTGGCGTTCCGCTTCGGCGAGGAGGTCGCCGCCGTCGAGAAACACCAGACTGCGGCGCTGTGCATCCTGAAGAGCGGCAAGAAGATCGTCGCGGACACGGTCATGTACTCGGCCGGCCGGCAGGGCCAGACCGACGACCTCGCTCTGGAGGCAGCCGGGCTGGAGGCGGACCGGCGCGGCCGGATCAAGGTGGACGCCAACTACCGCACCTCGGTGGAGAACATCTACGCGGTCGGTGACGTGATCGGCTTCCCGGCCCTCGCGTCCACGTCGATGGAGCAGGGCCGGCTGGCCGCGCAGCACGCCTGCGGCGAGCCGATCCGGGAGATGCACGGCCTCCAGCCGATCGGCATCTACACGATTCCGGAGATCAGCTTCGTGGGGCAGACCGAGGCGCAGCTGACCGACACGTCGACGCCGTTCGAGGTGGGCATCGCGCGCTACCGCGAGCTGGCTCGCGGCCAGATCGTGGGTGACTCGTACGGGATGCTGAAGCTGCTCGTCTCACCCGACGACGGCCGGCTGCTCGGCGTGCACGTGTTCGGGACGGCCGCCACCGAGATCGTCCACATCGGGCAGGCCGTGATCGGCTGCGGCGGCACGATCGACTACCTGGTCGACGCGGTGTTCAACTACCCGACGCTGGCCGAGGCGTACAAGGTGGCCGCCCTGGACGCGTCCAACAAGATCCGCAACATCACCCGCATCGACGGCTGAACCCCTCCAGGTCGGGAGAACGCATGGATGCAAGCTCAATCATCGCGGCTTGCGCGACGACGATCGCTATCGCTTCCCTGGTGGTGTCGATCGGGGAGATGAGGGCGACGCGGCGACACAACTGGCAGTCCGTCCGACCTTTGTTGGGCTTCGAATGCCTACGAAACGACGGGCATACGGCAGGCATCAAAATCACCAATGCCGGCCTCGGGCCAGCCATCATCAAAACCACCATGCTGTTCCTCGACGGCGAAGCCGTCGGCCCATGGGAGAAGCACGTCGTCGACCCCCTGCGCGGCACCTTCCCGCTCTGGCCGCACTTCGTGTCACTCCGTCCCGGCAGGCACATCCCGGTCGGTCACGAGATGATGATCTTTGCTCTTGAGGCGTATGACCCCGCGAGAGACGCCGATTTCTGGACGGCGGTGAAGCAGCGAATCACAATTCGGGTGCAGTATGAGTCGCTCTACGGCACGGAACACGAATCCTGGTTCGAGGGGTCGTGGGCCCACGGCGCCACTGAGATCACGCACACAGCATCACGGTCGGGAACGCCGGGAGTCGAGCACGGCAACCCTGCGTAGCCCGGCCGTACGTCGGTAGCTGGCGTCGAGTAACTCGTCGACTTCGTCCCAGTCGGTGTCCCCGGTCAGGTCCACCCCGATCCACCCGTAGGGCCCCAGGTAGGCCGGCACGAAGCAGCGCTCCTCGTCCAACAGCGCCGCTCGCTCGTCGGGATCAACCAGCACGAGCAACGAATGTTCATGCTGCCGATGGACCCCGTCGACTTTCACCGATCCCCCGTAGTAGGCGAAGACCTTGGTGGTGAAGAAGGCGGGATGGCCGTGGGAGATCTTCTCGGCCGCGTCGGGGAAGGCCAGGGCGAGCGCCCGCAGCCGGCTCAGGAGTGGGTCTGCCTCGTCAAACATCATGGGGTGCGGCATATCGGAAGGTAAACACACGGTGGACCGCAGTGGTGTCCTGCCGCCAGGGCTGCCTTGAAGATGAGTTTCCGGGATGGTGTCGTATCGAGGCGCAGCCGTTCGTGGAACCAGTGGTGCGGCCGGCCGGCCGGGCCGACGGACACGAGGAGTCGGGAAAGGCCCTCGTCCGGGGACTGAGAGGAGACGACCATGACGGAGTACCTGATCACCTTCAACGACGAGTGGGTGCCCGACCACACGGCGGAGGAGATACGCGAGAAGGGCACGGCCGCCCGGGTCGTGATCGAGGAGATGCAGGCCGAGGGTGTCCTGATCTTCAGCAACGGCGGGCTCGACCGGTCCACCGCGGTGTGCAGTGTCGAGCGGGTTGACGGCAAGCCCGTCTTCACCGACGGCCCGTACGTCGAGACCAAGGAGCACCTCGGCGGCTTCGCCGTCGTGGACGTGCCCGACGACGCGGCGGCGCGATACTGGGCCGGCCGGCTCGCGACCGTGCTCGACTGGCCGCAGGAGGTTCACCGGTTCCGAGGTCCCGGGGAGGCCCGGCGTGACGGCTCCGGGAAGGAGTGAACGCGGCGCCCAGGCACCTACTGTCCGAGAAATCCGTCCGAGCGCTGCCGGAGCCGTGACCGATCCCACCGTCGAGCAGGCGATCACCCGTGTCCACCACGAGGAGTGGGCGCGGGTGGTCGCCGGCCTCGCGCGCCGTTTCGGCGACCTCGACGTCGCCGAGGAAGCGACGGCCGAGGCGTTCGTAGCGGCGGCGGAGCGGTGGCCGCGTGACGGCGTACCGCCCAGTCCCGGCGGTTGGCTCGCCACCACCGCGACCCGCAAGGCGATCGATCGGCTCCGTCGCGAATCGCAGCGCGACGCCAAGCACGAGGCGGCCCGGATCGTGTACGACGACACCCCTCATGAGCCGACCGGCCCGGTCGAGGACGACCGGCTCAGACTGGTCTTCACCTGCTGCCACCCTGCGCTCGCGTTGGCGGCCCGGGTGGCGCTCACCCTGCGCCTGCTCGGCGGCCTCACCGTCCCCGAGATCGCCCGCGCCTTTCTGGTGCAGGAGACCACGATGGCGCGACGGATCACCCGCGCCAAGGCAAAGATCAAGGCAGCACACATTCCCTACCGGGTGCCCAGGGACGACGACATCCGCGAGCGGCTCGCCGGTGTGCTCGCGGTCGTCTACCTCGTCTTCAACGAGGGCTATCTCGCCACCGAGGGGGAAGAGCCGGTGCGCGTCGACCTCACCGGCGAGGCGATCCGCCTTGGCCGCCTGCTCCGAACTCTCCTGCCGGACGACGGCGAGGTAGCCGGCCTGCTTGCCCTGATGCTCCTCACCGACGCCCGGCGGCCGGCGCGCGTGTCCCGCACCGGGGAACTGGTGACCCTCGACGAGCAGGACCGCGGCGCCTGGGACCGCACCCTCATAGCCGAGGGCAGAGCCTTGATCCGCGAGCGGGTCGAGGTGGTGGCGGCCGGCGGTGACCCAGCGGGGCGCTACCAACTGCAGGCCGCGATCAACGTGGTCCACATGGATGTCTCATCCGCCCGAGACACCGACTGGTCCACCATCGTCGCCCTCTACGGCCGCATGATGCTGCTCGACCCCTCGCCGATCGTGCGGCTCAACCGGGCGGTCGCGGTCGCCGAGGTCGACGGACCCGAGGTCGGGCTCGCCGAGATCGACCGTCTCGCCGAGATCCTCGACGGCTATCACGCCTTCCACGCCGCGCGCGCCGACCTGCTGCGGCGACTCGGGCGCGGCGGCGAGTCGCGGGCGGCGTACGACCGGGTCATCGGTCTCGCCGGCAACCCCGCCGAGCGGGCCTACCTCACCCGCCGCCGCGACCAACTCGCCAGCTGACCGACACGTGGAGCCAGCCCGTTCCAGCACCGGTTCGCGGGATGAGCGTGCGTCGTTGGTAGGGTCGCCGCGGCAGGAAGGTGGGCGTTGGGTGGGCCATTGGCGGCGGTTCGAGCGGGTCCAAGGCGGCGCCTGTGAGTTCTGGCAGATTCGTCAGGAAGGCATCCGCTGCTTCATAAGTTGGGGCCGTGACGGTAGCCGTCGTGGCGGGTCGACGACCGTGGCATTGCTGGATGAGCGTCACGCGAAGTCGCACGTCGAGAAGAAGATCAGGGGACAGCTTCGCAAGGGCTTCCTCGAGGTAGCCGGCCTACCCGCACCGATCGGCGACCCGGACGCGCTCGTGGTAGGGACTATCGCCGACGCGGTAGCAAAGCGGGCTTACGGGCTTCCGCGACCGCAGTATCGGCCCGTGGAGGAATTCCGTGACGTGGTTTGCCACGCACAGATCTATCCGAAGTCTCCAGGTAAAGGGTTCTACCGCTACCTGATCTTGCGTGACCAGGGCCGCAGTGCTCTCGCGTTCAACGTCCACGAATCGTCGCATCGACCGGAGTCCGTCGCGGAGTTCCTGGAGACGGTCGTCACCGTTCGCGACCTTCCCTTCGACGGGCAATCGCACCACAAGATCGCCCTGTCGCGCCCGGCAGGGCCGTTCAGCCACGCGCTGCTGTGCTCGCCCGCGCTGGGCCAAGCCGCCGTCGCTCACCCGACGATCGCAGCCAAGGTGGCCACCGTCTTTCCGATCTACGACTGCGAGATCGGCGACGCCGATGCGGAGGCCTTCGTCGACGCCCGGATCCACGGGCACGGGGCGCTGCCCTACAGCGACTGGGCGCGTCGACCGCATCCGGTCGTCGACCTGCGCTTCGACATCCAAGGCCCCTACCCCGAGCGCGATCGCACGTTCAAGGTGTACCCACGCCCCCGCCTGGACACCCTGCTGCCCAAGCTCGCGGCAGCCGCATCTGACAGCTGGCTGGAACTCCGGTCCTTCCGCGGCGAGGTCCGTCGGCTGACCCCAACCAATCTCGCTGCCCCCGGCGACCTGCACCAATTCCTGCTCGACTCCCACCCTGCGGTATAGCTGCTCGGCGGGATAAGCAACGCACTCATCTCGTCATATTGGTACGCCGCGGCTCGGAGACCAGCACCCTCGCGCGGTCCGGGTGCCCCGGTCTAACCCGGTCGTGGATCTCCATGCCGGCTGTTAGCGTCGCGGCATGTTCGCCACCGACCGGGTCCGACTGCGCCCGCCCACGCCCGACGACGCGCCGAACATGTTCCGCCTGTACGGTGATCCCGAGTTGCACCTGATCACAGACGGCGAGCCGTTCCTGCCGCGCCACGTCGGCCAGGTCCGGGCCCGGCTGGAGAAGCAGGTCACCGAGCCGCCCGACGGCCAGACCACGGTGTCGCTGCTGGCCGAAACCGTGGCCGACGGCACTTTCCTCGGTGGCAGCGTGCTGTGGGGGATCAACGCGTTCAATCAGTACGCCCACCTCGGCATCTCGCTGCTACCTGAGGCGCGTGGCCAGGGGTACGGGACCGAGGTGATCCGGCTGCTCTGCCGGTACGGCTTCCGCAACCGCAACCTACGCCGTCTGGAATTGGAGACGCTGGCCAGCAACACGGCCATGCGGCGGACCGCGGAGACGTGCGGCTTCACGCACGAAGGCACCCAGCGGGAGCGCGAGTACGACGGCGACGGCTTCGTAGACATGGTGATCTACGGTCTACTCCGACGCGACTGGACGCCGTAGCCGGCCGGTGCGGCGGCGTCCGGTCGTGATCGGACGGCTCAGGCGTCCGAGGCACGTCGGGACTGCCGTCCACCCGGGAGCGATTCGCATCTTCCTCGGGGCCCTGGCTACACCACATAGAGCACATTGCGCTCATCGACGCGCTCATGCGTCGGGCGCCACCACACGTCCATCCGCGGCGAGGCGACGTCCACCCGTTGCCGTGCCATGCGCACGGTCGCCGGTATGAGCTGTCACGCTGTACTGAGCGACCAGCGCCCGCCGTCGTCAGCGTCGAGGATGACGAAGCCGCGGCATGACAGTCCGTTTGCGCCGCGACCGAAGCCACTTCCGCATTGGGGCAATCCCGCTGGCTCGGGGAGTGGCGGGCGCGAAGGGGCTGTCAGACATAAGGTCGGCCCGACACGGCGACCTTCGCCAGACCAGGACGGGGCAGGACATGGACCAAGGCACCCGCGACGAGGTGCTCGGCCGCCTGGCTGAGGCAGTCGGGTCCGTCACAGCCGCACACCCGACGCGGGTTGCCATCGACGGACCGCCCGCCGCAGGCAAGACCACCCTCGCCGACGAGCTGGCCGTCGTCTTGCGCACACAGGGCCACGACGTCATCCGCGCGACGATCGACGATTTCCTCTTCCCCCGGACACAGCGCTATCCGCGCGGCGAGTACTCGGCCGAAGGCTGCTACTTCGACGCCCACGACTACGAGGCGCTGAACCGGGTTCTGCTCGATCCGCTCGGCCCGGGCGGAGATCGGCGTTTCCAATCCGCGGTCTACGACCACACGGCGGATACCGCGTTGTCCCCGCCGGTCACGACTGCGCCCGCCGACGCCGTGCTGGTCTTCGACGGCGTCTTCCTCATGCGCCCGGAACTGATTGATCGGTGGGACCTGCGCATCTTCGTGTCGACCGCGCTCGAGAAGACCGTGGATCGTGCCGTGACCCGAGAGCGCCGGGTGTCATCTCGGGCCGACGTCGAACGGCGCTGGCGCGAGCGATACATCCCCTCCCAACAGCTCTACTACGCTACGGTCCGCCCAACCGATCACGTCGACGTCATCGTGCACAACGACGAGCCCCAGCAGCCGGCCTGGGAAACCCGAACACACTGACCGCGCTCAGTTCGGCACGACCGGGTGCGGGCTTGGTGCAGTTATGGCGACGGCTGCGTAGCGTACGGTCTGCGGCCAAAGCGGGTGCCGACCCTGACAGCTGCGAACTCGGTGGCGTGAACACTGGGCCAGGCGTGAGGATGCCTCCATGGCTTACAAAGCCGAATCGCCGTGGGCGCGGGCTGGCACGTGCCGTTGCCTCCGTAGCAGCCGCGGACGGTTTGGCGAACCATCTGCTGCCGCAGTGGCGGGCTCGACCGGAACCGTCGCGCCGAGTGGCGCGGGCGCTGGGATTCCGCCAGCGCGTGCCCTCTGGCTGGAGCGAGCTTGTCCTATCCCTGTGCTCTAATCCCGTCATGCATGTCGTCGTCTGCGGCGCACTCGTGGAGAACGGCGCGGTCCTGCTGGTACACCGCAGCCCGACCCGCCGGGCATACCCGGATCTCTGGGATCTGCCCGGGGGGCACGTCGAAGCGGGTGAGTCGGAACTACAGGCCCTCGCGCGTGAGATGCACGAGGAGCTAGGGGTTCACATTGTGGCGGAGTCCTCGTCACGGTTGGGCGACCTGCATGCCGGCAGTGGCGAGGACGCCGTCCACGTGGGCGTCTGGCAAATCAGAGACTGGGTCGGCTCTCCCACCAACCGTGCACCTGAGGAGCATGACGACATCGCATGGGTCGGGATCGGCGAGCTGGGCGGCCTTCCCCTCGTGTTTGGCGCCCTGCCGGCATTGCTTCGTTCCCTGCTTGAGCCTGACCGGCTGCCTCGTCGCGACGAAGCACGGACAACCGCATCGCCGAGCGGCCCGTAGATCCATCGCTGCTCGGCACTTCCGTCCGGTTGAATCCCCTGCATCCGGTCATCGGCTACTTGTTTCATTGACCTGCGACCGTGGCCCGGCCAGCGTGCGGAGGAAGAGCTCATCCCGAACGAACACGCGAGTCTCAATGCCGACACCGACGTGGGTCTACGGCCGTCCGGGCTGGGGGCGGCGGTCGGCGCGCGTCGCGCCCGCGACAGGGACAGGGACGTACGGTCACGGGCCCACATCTGGGGCAGCTCGACAGGCACGAACCAGCACAGCCCTGAGCGTCCCGCACGGCCGACCCGATCCAAGGTGCCGCCGCCGGGCGCAGCCAACCGCGGCACGGACGCCGCAGGCCAGGCACGCTGAAATGGCACGGCACACCGGTGCTGGGCGGACGGCACCGTACGCCTGCTCAACGGCCCGACCGACGAGCCAGCCCGGTCACCCGTTGGCGGGATGGTCCGTCGACCTGCTCGATGCCAGAATTCCCGCATGCGACGCGCCATCGTCGGGCGGGACGAGGTGTTCGACCAGGCCTGGCGCCTCCTGAGCCAGCCTGGGCCGGTGCTGTTGGAAGGGCCTGCCGGCATCGGCAAGACCGAGCTGTGGCGGGCGCTGGTCGCGCGCGCGACGCAGGCCGGGTGGCTGGTGTTGAGCTGCGCGCCCACCGAGGCCGAATCCGAGCTCCCGTACGCGGCCCTGGCCGACCTGCTCCGCCCGCTCGCCGACCGGGTCGCCGAGCTGCCCCGGCCACAGCGGATCGCCGCCGAGGTGGTGCTCCTCTCCGGCGACGCCCACGAGGCGGTCGACGTACGGGTGGTCGGGGCGGCCACCCGCTCGTTGCTGGAGGCCGCGACGGCGGCGAGCACCCATCCGACGGTGCTCCTCGCGGTCGACGACGCGCCCTGGCTGGACCGGCCCAGCGAACGCGCGCTGCGGTACGCCCTGCGCCGGGTGACCGGCCTGGCGACCCTGCTGAGCCGCCGACGTGGCCAGGGCACACCCGACGACGTACCGCTCGGTCTCGGTGCGGGTCACGTCGGCGGCCCGGTCGGACGGGTCGAGGTGCCTCCCCTGGACGTCGGCGCGCTCCACCACGTCCTGCGCGGGCAGCTCGGGGTCACGCTCAGCCGGCCGATGCTCGTGCGGGTGGCACGGGAGGCCGAGGGCAATCCGCTGCTGGCCATCGAGGTGGTCCGCGCCGTGCAACGCCTCCCGCGCCAGCCCGCACCCGGCGACGACCTGCCGGTGGCCGCGTCCATGCACCACCTGCTCGTGGACGTCCTCGCCGGGCTGCCCCTGGCCAGCCGCACCGCGGTGCGGCTCGCCGCGCTGCTGACCGTGCCCACCCTGGCCGACCTGGCGGCGGCGGGGGTGTCCACCGCCGAGCTGGACGCGCCCGAGGAGGCCGGGCTGATCGTGGTGACGCCGAACGGCGTGCGGTTCACCCACCCGGTGTACGCGGCGGCCGTCCGGGCCGGTATCCCGCCCGGGGTCCGCCGCCGCCTGCACCGCCAGCTCGCCGACCTGCTTGCCGATCCGGACGAGCGGGCCCGGCACCTCGCGCTCTGCGCGACGGACCCGGACCCGGTGGTCGCGGACACCCTCGCCGCCGCGGCCGAACGCTGGCACAGCCGGGGTGCGCCCGACCTCGCCGCCGATCTGCACGACCGCGCGGGCCAACTCACCCCCGCCGACGACCGGCCACGCCTGGGCCGGCGGCGACTGGCCGCGGCCCGCTGCCGGTTCGACAGCGGCGACTTCCCGGCGGCCCGGGAGGCGGCCGAGGCGGTCGCGGCCGAGTTCACCGGCGAGGTACGGGCGGAGTCGCTGCTGCTGCGGGCCGTCGTCGCCTGGTCCGGCGGTGAGGCCAGCCGGGTCGCGGTGGACAACGGCACCCGGGCGTTGGCGGCGGCCCCGGCCGGCTCGGCCCTGGCCGGCCGCATCCATGCCCACCTCGCCGTCTTTCAGGACCACACCGAGTCGGCCCGGAAGCACGCCGAGGCGGCCGCCGCCCTGCTGGACGGACGCGACGACGACCACGACCTGCTCGCCGCCGCCCTGGTCCTGCTCTTCTTCCAGGAGGTACGGCTCGGGCGGCCACCGCGTACCGACCTGCTGGACCGGGCCCTCACCCTGGAGGGCGACGAACCGGCGTGGCTGGCGAGCACGGTGCCCGCGATCTGGTGGAAGTCGATCGACGACGCGCAGCGGGCCCGACTGCGGCTGCACCGGATGCTGGGTCGTGCCGAGGCGAGGGGCGACGAGCCGCTGCAACACGAGCTGCTCTCCCACCTCGGCGAGGCCGAGTTGCTGGCCGGGCGGTGGGACGACGCCGAACGGCACATCAGCGCGGCCCGGGAGCTGGGTGACCAGCTCGGCACGGGCCTGGTCGGTGAGGCCTGGCTTGCCGCGCTGCTCGACGCGCACCGGGGCCGGCTGGCCGACGCGAGCCGGGTGGCCGAGTCCGGCCTGCGGCTCGCCGACGAACTGGACGACGACTGGTGCCGACGGATCCACCAGCAGTTGGCCGGATTCGTGGCGCTCTCCGCCGGCCGGATGGCGGAGGCGGCCGCCGCGTACACCGGCCTGGCCGCGACGATCGACGCGAACGGGCTGGTGGAGCCGCTGGCCATGCGGTTCGAGCCGGACTGGATCGAGGCGTGCGTCGGGGTGGGCGACCTCGACCTGGCGGCGACCGTGCTGGCCCGGCTGACCGCCCGACACCGTCGGTTGCCGCGTCCCTGGACGATGTTGGGCGCTGCTCGGGCCCGCGCGCTGCTGGACAGCGCGACCGGTGTCGACCCCGGCGCGGCGCTCGACGCGCTGACGGCGGCACGGGACGCCGTACCGCCGGAGGTGTTGCCGTTGGACCGCGCCCGCTGCCTGTTCGTGGCCGGCATCGTGCACCGCCGGGCCCGCCGCAAGCTGCCGGCCCGGCAGGCGCTGGAGGCGGCGGTCGCGGAGTTCACCGCGATCGGCGCGGCCGCGTTCGCGGATCGCGCCCGCGCCGAGTTGGCCCGCGTCGGTGGACGCCCGCCGACGCCCCGGCACCTCACCCCCACCGAGGAACGGGTGGCCCAGCTCGCCGCCCGCGGGCGGACCAACCGGGCCATCGCCGACGAGCTGTTCGTCAGCCCGAAGACCGTCGAGGCGAACCTCGCTCGGATCTACCGCAAGCTCGGCATCTCCACCCGGGCGGAGCTGGGTGCCGCGATGACCAGGGCCGACGCGCAAGCATAGGGAAACGCCCGATTCCTCGCCGCCCGCGGCGACCTAGCCTCGGGTTCATGGCCGGCTACCTGTTCGCACTCGAGCAGTACGACTGCTCCCCCGGCGCGGGCGGGACGGTGCCGGTGTTCGGCACCCCGGACTGCCGGCTGGTCGCGGCCGTCCGGTTGCCGACCGACGACGTCGTGATCGCGCTGGTCGAGGGGCCCGACGCGGAGGTGGTGGCCGCGGCCGCCGCGGCCGCCGCCTGGCGGGTCGACCGGCTGATCCCGGCCCAGTGGCTCTTTCCACCGGGCCTCACCAACCCGGAACTCCCCTGAGTGGCGAAGGAAGCATGACTGTGCGCCGTCTGATCGCACCCCTGTGGTGTTCACTGCTGCTCCTCCCGCTGGTCGCCTGCGGCCCCGACGACGCCGGCGGCGCCGACCCGGCCGGCCCGGTGGCCGGTGCGGAGCCGAGCATCGCCACCACGGTCGACGGCGACCCGCCGGCCGCCACGCCGGACGAGGAGTCGCCCGCCGCGTCCACCGTCGACGCCTGCGCCCTCGTGTCCAAGAAGGACGCCGAGAAGCTGGCCGGCACCCCGTTGGACGACCCACTGGAGAAGCCGGCGCCAGACCGGGACACCTGCACCTACACCGGTCCGGTCAGCGGCCCGACCGCCCAGGTCGAGGTGTTCGTCGGCCCCGGCGCGAAGAAGTTCCTCGACATCGAGCGCGAACTCGGGCACGAACTGACCCCGGTCAGCGGCGCGGGCGACGAGGCGTACGCCGAGGACGGCACGGTCTTCTTCAGCAAGGGCGGGGTGTGGGTCTCCATCCGGCTGGTCCGCACCGACGACCCGGCGAAGTACCGCACCGCCCTGACAGCCGTGGCCCGTACGGCCGCCGGCCGGCTCTGAGCTCGCGAAGAGGCGACATGCTGGCAGCCGGGTCCCGGGGTCGCCGGGCCATGACAGCGCTGGTCGCGGTGACGCTGTTGCTTCTCGCCTGCGACCGGGGTGGGGCGGGCCCGACGTCACCGGTTCCACCGGCCGGGGGCAGTGGCGCAGACCAGCGGTACGGGGCGGCGCCCGCGCCGGATCGACACGTGACCTACCAGCCCGACGTGGTGTTCGTTGGCGGCGGGGGCGGGTCGGTGCGCGGGCTCTCCGACGACGCACTCACCTGGCGCATCGACCCCGACGCCAGCGGCGCCGACCGGCTCGCCCGGGGGAAGATCATGTTCCTCACCGGGCGGTCGGTCGGGCGGGTGCTCGACGTCCGCCGCGACGGGAACGATCTGGCGGTGACCCTGGGGCCGGTGGACATCACCCAGGTGATCCGCGACGGCACCTTCGCCACCGACGGTCCGGTCTCCCTGGAGAATCCGATCCGCTACGACGCCGGCACGCCGTTCTGGGCCGAGTACGACGCCGAGGCCGGAGCCGGCAGCGGCGGCGGCGGATCGATGACGCCGGTCGTCGGCGTGCCCTTCGCCGTGGCACCGGCGACCGCGGCCGATGCACGAGGGATCGCCGGGTTTCCGGTCACCCCGATCTGCTGCGCGAACGGGGTCGGCGCGCATTTCAGCTACAACGGCGGCGGGATCCGCATCACCGGTACGGTCACCCTGCTGATGAAGAGCCCGTCGGCCCGGTTCCACCTGGAGATCCGGGGTGGCACGGTCCGTCGGGCGGAACTGCGGATCGACGGCATGTCCGGGCTGCGGATCGAGATCGCGGGCGCCACCGACGCCGGGCACAACGTCAACAAGCGCATTCCGATCCCCCTGGACTTCAGCGTGCCGGTCGGTCAGATCCTCGGCGTTCCGTTCGCCATCACCGCCAACCAGCTCATCGGGGTGCAGACGGCGTTCAGTTCCAAGGACGGCAACATCAAGGCGGCCGGCGAGTGGTCGCTCGGCGGCTCAGTCGGGTTCGGCTACGCCGACGGCGCCTTCGGCGTCACGAAGCCGTGGAACCTCACCGTCCGCAACAGCATCACCGACTCGATCTACGGGCCATCAGTCGGCGTCAGCGGGATCATCGTCCACTACCAGGCCTTTTTCCGCGCCGGCCTGGGCGTCTTCGGGTTCACCGCCGGGCTGTACGCGACGGTCACCGCCTCGGTGGGGTTGACCGTCGGCTCCGCCCTGGGCGCGCCGATCGAGCTGTGCCGCAGCACCCAGCTCGGCGTGTTCCTGGAGTACGGCGTCGGCTACAGCATCCCAGCCGGCCTGGTGAAGGCGGTCAACACCTTCCTGAGGCTGTTCAACGCCGGCTCGATCGAGGAGAAGGCGGGTATCGGTCGGGTGGACAACGTGTTCAACAAGCTGGACGTCCAGCCGAACGTGAAGATCTGCCGAACCTGACCGCCCTGGCCGGTGTGGAGGATTCGGGGCCATCCTCCACACCGGCCGGTGTGCGTCAGCCCGCGGCGCAGGCCGGGGTCAGGCCGCCGGCGGTGCCGTTGGCCTGGAATCCGAACTCGGTGGACTGCCCGGCGCTGACCCGGCCGTTGTAGGCCACATTCGTCCAGCGCGTCGTTCCGGCGTCAGCGCTGCGGTTGGCGTTCCAGGCGTTGGTGACCGTCGCGCCCGACGGCAACGTGATCGTCACCGCCCAGGAGCTGATCGCCGCTGATCCGGCCGTCACCCGCACCGTCGCCACGAAGCCACCCGTCCACTGGTTCACCGCCACCGTCGCGGTGCAGCCACCGGGTCCCGGGGGCGGAGTCGTCGGGGGCGGAGTCGTCGGCGGCGGAGTGGTCGGCGGCGGGGTGGTCGGCGGTGGGGTCGTCCCGTTGTTCAGCGCGGCGAGTACCGCGTCGTACGCCGGCTTCTTGGCGCCGCCGCTGGTGAACAGCAGCGGGGTCTGCGAGGCCCGCCACGAGTCGCTGTCCCGGATGCCCCAGACGGTGATGCCGTTACAGCGGGTCACGGCGAGGCAGTCCTGCACGACGCTGCGGTACGTGGCCGCCGACGCCCCCTCGATGTCCAGCTCGGTGATCTGCACATCGACGCCGAGCGCCGCGAAGCTGGACAGCGTGGTGCGGTAGTTGCCGGGGTACGGCGAGCCGCTGTTGAAGTGCGACTGGAGACCGACGCAGTCGATGGGTACGCCACGCTGCTTGAAGTCGCGCACCATCGTGTACACGGCCTGGGTCTTGGCGTGTGACCAGTCGTCGGTGTTGTAGTCGTTGTAGCAGAGCTTCGCGCCGGGGTCGGCCGCCCGGGCGGCCCGGAAGGCCGCCTCGATCCAGTCGTTGCCGGTCCGCTGGAGGTTGGAGTCCCGCCGGGCGCCGGAGCCACCGTCGGCGAACGCCTCGTTCACCACGTCCCACGCGACGACCTGTCCCCGGAAGTGCGTCGCCACCTGCGTGACGTGGTTGAGCATCGCCTGGCGCAGCGCGGTGCCGCTCATGTTCTGCATCCAGCCGGGCTGCTGCGAGTGCCAGGCCAGGGTGTGACCACGCACCTGCATCCTGCGGGTGCGCGCGTGGTTGACGATCTGGTCCGCCGCGCCGTAGCTGAACTGGCCCTGCTGCGGCTCGGTGGCGTCGATCTTCATCTCGTTCTCGGGCGTCACCGAGTTGAACTCGCGGTTCAGGATCGTCGTGTAGGCGCTGTCGTTCAGCTTGTTGGCGGCCACCGCGGCGCCGAAATACCGACCCTGCTCGGCGGCGGACGCACCGAGCGTGGTGCCGGCGGCGGCGGGAGCAGCCAGGACCATCGCCACGCCGGCGGCGAGGGCGCTCACCGCGGTCAGCGCGAGGGCGGCTCTCGATACCGCCTTCCATTGCGCGTTTCTCATCGTGCAACTCCAATCGATGGTGGTGGTGTCCCGAGGGGTCAGGCCACCGAGCAGGCGATGCCGTTCAGAGCGAAGGACGAGGGCTTACCGGTGCCGCCCTCGTGGGTGGCCTGAAAGCCGATGTCGACCGACGCGTTCGGGGCGATGGCGGCGTTGTAGGAGACGTTGCGGGCGGTCACCGCACCGCTCGTCGTGGAGTACTGCGCGTTCCAGCCGTTGGTGATGCGCTGGCCGGTGGGCAGCGCGAACGTCAGGGCCCATCCGTTCACCGCCGTCGCACCGGTGTTGGTGATGGTCACGCTGGCGGTGAGGCCGGTGTTCCAGGCGTTGACCGCGTACCCGATCCGGCAACCACCGCCGGTCGGCGGCGGAGTGGTCGGGGGCGGGGTCGTCGGCGGCGGGGTCGTCGGTGGCGGGGTGGTGGGCGGGGTGCCGGTGTCCAGCCCGAAGAAGCGGATCACCTGCGCCGCGTCGACCGGCAGGTTGTGCGAGACGCCTTGCATGCTGATCGCCTCGACCGGGGCCGTTCCGCCACTGCTCCCGTAGCGGGTGCGGGTGTAGCCGGTCTGCGGCGAGTCGGTGTACGTCGGGGTCTGGCTCAGCCCGTGCACGTTGGTCCACTGTTTGACCTGCTCGCCGAAGTTCGGGTAGCGCAGCGTCTCGTCGTTGGTGCCGTGCCAGATCTGCATGCGTGGGCGACGACCCGTGTAACCGGGATAGGCCTCGCGGACCAGATCACCCCACTGCTGCGGGGTTCTGATGAGCTGTCCGTTCGCGCACTCGCTGTTCCACTCCGAGCCGCCCCCGGTGGCGAAGCAGCCGAACGGCACCCCGGCGAAGGACGCGCCGGCCGCGAACACGTCCGGGTTGTCGCCCAGCAGGACGTTCGTCATCATGGCCTCGGACGAGGTGCCGGTGGCGAAGATCCGCGCCGGGTCGGCGGCGTACCGCTGCCGTACGTAGTCGACCATCGACATGAGCCCGACGGGGTCGCTGCCGCCGCCCCGGCGCAGTGCCTGCGGGGAGGACACGTCCCAGCACAGGCTGCTGCGGGTCACCGACGGGTAGATCACGATGAACCCGTACCGGTCGGCGAGGGACGCGTACTGGGTGCCGGAGTGGTACGCCGGACCCGATCCGGTGCAGTAGCGCAGGGCGAGCAGGACCGCCGGCCGGGTGGCCACCCGGTCCGGGACGTACAGGTGCATCTGGAGATTGGTGGGGTTGGTGCCGAAGCCGGTCACCTGGGTAAGCGTCGCCGCCGACGCCGGCGCGGCGAACGTCAACGCGGCGGCGGCCAGTGTGACCACGGCCGTGACGACGCCGAGCGTTCTTGTTTTCAGTGTCATCGTTCGCGATTCCTCAGCAGAATGGCGCATGGAAGGGGAGTAAGTCGAGGACTGCCCTTCGCCCGACCCTGACCGCGGCTCGCGTGACCTTGTCAGCTTCAATCGAGAGAACTCGATTGTCAAGACTTCCGGAAGCCTTTCGGTGGTCGGGGTCGGCTGTGACCTGTGCATCGACGGGCACCGACCGAACCATCGACGGACCTGCCCGGCGGGGTGTTATCGGGATGCTTCCGGAAGCCGCCGGGTCAGTGGATGCGACGCCCGCGCGCGTCCGGCACGCCGGACTTGCGGAAGAAGTAGGTGTTGATCTGATCCCGCCACTCGGTGGCGCTGCGCACCTGCTCGTCGAGGCGCTGCTCCACCCGCTCGTACACGGCGGGGTCGATCAACCCCTTCAACGTCCGCCACCGCCCCCGCATCGCCGCCACCTCCTCGACGCCCGCGAAGTGGGTGTCGTAGATGTGCTGGATGACCGTGGAACCGTTGTGCAGGACGTGCCCGTACGGGACGTGGTGGAAGAAGAGCAGCAGCTCGTCCGGGCACCGCTCGGGCGACTCGAACACCTGGTCCCAGTACGGCGGGTACTGACCGGCGAAGCCGGTGCCCGACGCGCGGCTGCGGTCCACACCGACGCCATCGCGATCCGCGAAGTGGTACGTGCCCCACCGGGTGTACTCGTACCCGTCCACGTCGGGGCCGTAGTGGTCACCGGGATGAACCATGAAGCCGACGCCCAGCGGGGCGGTGTACCGCTCATAGGTACGCCAGGAGTCGTCCATGACCTCGTGCAGCGTCCGCCCGACCAGCTCCGGGTCGGCCATCGCGGACGGCGGGAAGGTCAGCGCGATCCACTCGTCGAGGACCGCCCGGGGATCCAGCCGGGGATCCCAGGCGAGCCGGCCGACGGTGTACAGGTTCGCCTGCGCCAGCGGGTGCCCGGTCCAGAAGAGGTCGTCGCCGACGTTGGCGACCGCGACCAGGCCACCACCCTCGCCCGCCTCCCCCGCGGCCACGTCGGCGACTGTCCGCCCGCCCGGATCCCACGGCGCGAACCGCAACACCTCGCTCCACCATGGGCCGAGGTGGCAGACGTGGCGCTGCTGGCCGGTGTACTCCTGGGTGACCTGCAACTCCACCGCCAGCCGGGTGGCCGGCATCGCGGCGAGCACCGGGGAGACCGGCTCGCGTGCCTGGAAGTCCACCGGACCGAACTTCACCTGCAGGACCACGTTGGCAGCGAACCGCCCGTCGAGCGGGACGAAGTGGTCGTACGCGGCACGCGCCCGGTCGGTGGACCGGTCCCGCCAGTCCTGGTGATGGTTGTAGACGAACGCCCGCCAGTGCACCACTCCCCCGTGCGGGGCGAGGGCCTCGGCGAGCAGGTTCGCCCCGTCGGCGTGGTCGCGACCGTAGGTGAACTGGCCGGGTTGCCCCTCGGAGTCGGCCTTCACCACGTAGCCGCCGAAGTCCGGGATGCGCTCGTACACCTGCCGGGTCGTCACGGCCCACCAGGCCCGTACCGCCTCGTCCCTCGGGTCGGCGTTCGGCAGGCCGCCCAGGACCACCGGCGCGGCGAAGGTGACCGACAGGTGCACCCGGATGCCGTACGGGCGCAGCACGTCCGCGATCTCAGCCACCTCGCCGAGCCGGTCGGTGAGCAGCCGCGCCTCGGTCCGGCCCACGTTGACGTTGTTCACCGAGATCGCGTTGATGCCGCAGGCGGCCAGGAGCCGCGCGTACTCCCGGACCCGGGCCAGGTCGCCGCGCGACCGTCTGCCCCGCCAGAAGATCGAGCCGCCGGCGTACCCCCGCTCCACCTGGCCCATCACCGGGTGCACGGCCACGTTGTCCCAGTGGTTCAGCATCCGCCGGCGCAGTGCGGGCCGGTGCCGTTCCGCCTGGCGGGTGGTGTCGAACGCCGCCGCGCCGAGCCGGACCAGGTGGAATAGCCCGTACAGCAGGCCGGCGGGCGCGTCGGCCAGCACGGCGGTCACGTCGCCCGCCCGGGCCAGCACGAACCCCTCGGCACCGAGCACCGCGTCGTTGCCCGCCTTCGCCAGCGCCGCCTCCCCCGCTGCCCGCGCCGCCTCCACCGCCGCGCTCGGCAACTCGTCGGCGCCGCGGAGCGCGAGCACCAGATCGACGTGCACGTCCCAGGACGGGGAATGCCACATCCGCCCGCCGTACCGGGCGCAGGCGCGGGCGACCTCGTCGAGCACGGTGTCGACGAGCATCCCGTCGCCGTGCACCAGCACGCGGCGCGAGCCGAGCGCCCGGAACGCCTCCGGCGGGAGCCAGGCGGCGTGCACCCGCGCTTCGTCGGCGCTCACCGGTCCTCCCGCAGCACCACGACCCTGTACGCCGGCAGCCGCAGCGACTGCCCGGTCTCCGCCCGGTCACCGGTGAGCAGGTCGACGCCGCCGGCCCGGGCGGTGACCTCGACCGGCTCGGTGCGGTGGTTGAGCAGGAACAGCAGCCGCGTCGGGCAGGGCGGTGGCCCGGCCGAGCACCGGATCGAGCAGGCGTTGCAGGCCGGCGTACGGCAGCGCGGCCTCCTCGGCCAGGCCGGTCGCGGCCAGCACGGTGCAGTGCTCGGCGGACCGGTGGGCGTAGTCGACCAGCGCGGTGCGGCCCGACCCCGGCTCGCCGCGCAGCAGCAGGGCGCCACCGCCGTCGGTCACGCCGTCGAGCAGGTTCCGGACAGCGCGGCACTCGTCGTCCCGGCCGCGCAGCACGGTTATTTGCACTCTTAATGCAGTAACCATGCATTCAGTGTCACCTATTGGTAACCGGATGGAAAGAGGCGGGCGGTATCGTCCGGGGCCGGCGTCAGCCGGCCGTCACCTCGGCCAGCAGCGCGCCCACGGTGCGGGCCATCACCCCACGGGCCTGGTCCACGCCCAACCCCAGGCCGTCGCGCAGCATCGACCAGGCCGGCCACATGCTCGCCGCCACCAGCGCGTTCAGCAGCTGCTCCCGGCCCCGCCCGGCCTGCGCCAGCTCGGCGGCGAAGAGCTGCTCGACCTCGTCCCGGACCCGGTCGATGTGCTTGAGGCGGTTGCGGTGCAACTGGTCGGAGACCGGCTCGCGCATCTGCGCGGCCCGCGCCGAAGGCGCGATGAGCTGGAGCAGCCGGGCCCGTTGCCGGCAGTACGCGTCGACCCGCTTCGCCAGCGGCAGCCCGGCTGAGACCGGCCGGTAGGCCGCGTCCTGCTGGCGGAGCACCTCCGCGCCGCTCGCCTCGAAGAGCGTCTCCATGTCCTTGAAGTTGGTCCAGAGGGTCCGCAGCGAGATGCCGGCCCGCTCGGCGATGCGCTCCCCGGTCGGCCGGAAGTCCCCCTCGGAGATGAGCGCCAGGTGCGCCTCGACGATGGCCACACGGGTGCGCTCGGCCCGGGCGGTCCGCCCGTCGACCCGGCCCGCGACCTCGACCCCGCCCATCCGTCCCCGCCCCTTCACCGCCATGACGTCCCCAGACGCACCGCCGAGTCTAGACAGGCGGTGATCATCGGCACCCGGGCCGCCGTCATCCGGCGCGGCCGGTCAGCGTGACCCCGCCGTCGCACACGATGGTCTGCCCGGTGATCCAGGCGGCGTCGGCGGAGGCCAGGAAGGCGACCGCGCCGGACACGTCCTGCGGCAGGCCGAGCCGCCCGAGCGGGTACCGCGCGGCGACCTCGTCCTCCCGGCCCTCGTACAGCGCGGCGGCGAAACGGGTCTTCACCACCCCGGGGGCGACGGCGTTGACCCGGACGGTCGGCCCCAGCTCCGCGGCGAGGCTCGCGGTGAGGTGGTTGAGCGCCGCCTTGCTCACCCCGTAGAAGGCGATGCCGGGCGACGGACCGAGGCCGGCGATCGACGAGACGTTGACCACGCAGCCACCCCGGTCGGTCATGCCGGCGGCGCACACCTCCTGCACCCAGCCGAGCGCGGCGACCAGGTTGACGTCGAGGATCTTGCGCGCGGCCGCCAGGTCAAGCCCCAGCAGCGGGCCGTGCACCGGGTTGATGCCGGTGTTGTTGACCAGGAGGTCCACCGGCCCGAACGCCGCGGTGACCTCTCCCACCGCGGCGGCCCGGTGCGCGGCGTCGTCGGCCCGACCGGGCACGGCCACGGCGTACGCCGGCCCGCCGAGGGTGGCGACCGCGTCGGCCAGCGCCTCCGGCCGTCGGGCGGTCAGACCCACGCGCGCGCCCTCGGCCACCAGCCGTTGGGCGATGGCCAGGCCGATCCCTCGACTCGCACCGGTGACGATGGCGACCTGACCCACGAGCCGACCTGAATCTGCATTCACGGTGCAGATATTATGAGCAGCGATCGGTGTCGGTCAACGTCGGGGGAAGCAGCGTCGACTCTCGGACAGCCCGCACTCGCCAACCGCCGGCCGGCGGCGATCAGATGCGGTCACGACGTCCGGGCAGCCGGACGACCGGGCGTGGTCACGGCGGTGTGCCGCGCGACCACACCCGGTCGACTGCCGGGCGTACGGGTCGTCAGGAGACGGTCGGCACCCCGTTCGCCGGCGGCGCCACCGGGGTGGCGGTGTACTCCTTGACCGGCCCGTCCGCCTCGTCCGTCTCGTACGCCGGCCCGAAGTAGCTCTGCACTCCCCCGCTCACCCGGCTCAGCCGCTGCCCGCCGTAACCGGAGTGGTCGGTCGCAGAGAAGCGCAGCGGCACCAGCCCGGGGCCTTGGAACCCGCCCTTCTGCACGGCCTCGAGCACCTTCTCCCGGGTGAGGTCCTTGCCCGCGGCCAGCAGCGCCTGCACGAAGAGATAGCCGACCGACATGCCGTAAACGATGTTGCCGTCGAACGGCGCGTCCCCGTTGTGCGACTTGTTGATCCTCGTGTAGAGCTGGATCCACGGGTTCGCGGTGTCGTTCTGCATCGGCAGGTAGTTGGTGCCGACCACGCCCTCCAGCAGCGGCGCGGCGGCTCCGAGCTGCTTGGCCAGGGTCGGCTGATCGGCGCCGACATTGGAGACCAGCCACTGCGTCTTGAAGCCCAGCCGCGCGGCGGTGCCGATGGAGAGCGCGGTGAAGCCGGGCACGGTGGCAAGCACGACGACCCGGCATCCGGCCGCCTTGAACGCGCCGATCTGCGGCGCCACGTTGGTGTTGCTGGTGACGTAGGTCTGCTTCACCGCCACGCCCCCGGCGCCGAGCACCTTCTCCACGCCGGCCAGGCTGTCGCGGCCGAAGTCGTCGTCCTGGCCGAGGAAGCAGAGTTTCTGGCCGGCCAGGTTCGCCTTGGCGTAGTTGGCGAGGATCTTGCCCTCGACCGTGTAGTCCGGGTTGAAGCCGAACGTGCCGGGATACTTGTCCGGCTGGTCCCAGCTGCGGCTGCCGGAGGCGACGAAGAGATCGGGCACCCGGTTGCTCTTGAGGAAGTCGAGCACGCCGGTGTGCGTCGGCGTGCCGAGGCCGTTGAGGATGGCGAAGACCTTGTCCTGCAGGACGAGCTGACGAACCACCTGCTGCGTGTTCGCCGGGTTGTAGCCGTCGTCCATGATCTTGTAGGTGATCTTTCGACCGTGCACGCCGCCGTTGGCGTTGACATAGTCGAAGTACGCCTTCGTGGCCGGGGCGATCTTCGAGTACCCGGCCGAGGCCGGTCCGGTGAGCGGCATGTGGGTGCCAACGACGATCTCGGTGTCGGTGACGCCCGGCACCGATCCCCCGCCGGGACCGGAACCGTCGTCGCCGCTGCAACCGACGGTGGTGATCAGCAAGGCGATGGTGCTGGCGATCGCAAGACCGCGTCGTGCCGTACGGTGCATGGGAAACACCGACCTTTCTCGGTCCGGTTCTCAATCGAACTTCGGTGGTGGTGGGGCGCCCGGCCGAGGCCGGACAGGGACAGCTCAGGAACGCCGGGCCGGCCACCGGGCCAGCAGTGCCCGGCCGAGACGCGACAGCAGACCCTGCACGCCGCCGGGTGCGGCGATCATGACGACGATCAGGGTCACTCCGAAGATCGCCAGCGGGAGGTTGCCCTCCAGCCGCTGCGCCACCGCGGGCGAGAGTGTGAACAGCTCGGTCACGGAGTGGGTGAGATCGGGCAGGGCGACGAGCAGGACGGCGCCCCACAGCGCACCGGTGAGGCGGCCCAGACCGCCGATCACCACGGCCATCAGCAGGAAGAGCGACAGGGTCAGCGAGAACGCGCCGGGCGAGACGCTCTGCGCGAGCACCGCCAGCAGGGCACCGCCGAGGCCGGCGGTGGCGGCGCTGACCACGAACGCGAGGACCTGGGTGCGGGCCACGTTGATGCCGGCGAGACGGGCGGCCACCTCGTCGTCGCGGACCGCCCGGAAGGTGCGCCCGAAACGACTCCGGATGAGATTGGCCAGCAGCAACAGGGCCAGCAGGGTGGCCGCGCCGGCCAGCCAGAGCTGCCACCGCTCATAGGGGAAGAAGGGGCCGAGCGACACCGGCGGCGGCTCCACCGGCACCGACAGCCCCTGCTCACCGTTGAAGACGCCGTCGAAGGTGACGGCGAGCGCCGGGACGACGACGGCCACGGCGAGGGTGACCCCGGCCAGGTAGGGGCCGCGCAGCCGGGCCGCGGCGACGCCGACCACCGCGCCGACAACGACCGTGCTGAGGATCGCCGCACCGAGCGATAGCGGCAGCAGCCAACCACCCGTCATCCCCCGATCGGCGAACGCGTTCTGGCAGAAGGCCACGGTGTACGCGCCGGTCGCCATCAACGCGCCGTGCCCGAGCGAGAGCTGGCCGTTGAGCCCGGTGAGGAGGGTCAGCCCGGCGGTGGCGCAGAGGTAGGCCGCCACGGTGGCGAGCTGGAAGTTGCGGAACGGCTCGACGGCGTAGCTGACCCCGACCAGCAGCAACCCGGCGGCGAGCGTGAAGGCGAGGTGGCGCAGCAGGGTGGAGCCGCGTCGCCGGTCGACCGGACGCTCGCCGGCGTCGGCCAGCGCCCGCTTGCGCGGCAGGGCCGCCCGGGTGGCGCTCACACCCGCCTCGCCGCGACCGGGGCGAACAGCCCACCGGGCCGGACCAGCAGCACCGCCAGCAGCAGGACCAGCACCGCCAGCGGGGTGAGGTCGCTGCCGGCATAGCCGCTGACATAGGAGAGCAGCAGCCCCACCACGAGGCCGCCGACGACCGCCCCTGGTGGACTGTCCAGGCCGCCGACCACCGCCGCGGTGAACGCCGAGACGAAGACCAGGTCCATCGCGTGCGGGTGCAGCCCGAGCTCGGTGGGGATGACCAGCATCGCGGCCAGCGCGCCCACGCCGGAGGCGAGCGCCCAGCCGAGGGTCAGCATGCCGCCGACGTTGACCCCGAGCAGGCGGGAAACCTCGGGAGCGAAGGCCGCCGCGCGCATCCGCAGCCCGACCGGGGTCCGGGCGAACATCCAGGCCAGCGCGCAGACCACCACCCCGATCGTCGCGAAGACGAACAGGTCGTACGGCGAGAGCACGGCGACCCCGCCCAGGCTGAGAGCGGACCGGCTGAACGGCGCCTCGGCCGGCCGGAACTCACTGCCGTACACCATGCCCAGGACGGCCTGGATCAGCAGCACCAGCCCGAGCGCGACGATCACCGGGTTGAGCGGTGACGTGTGGTCGACGAAGCGCATCACGGCGCGGTCGACCAGCGCGCCGAGCAGCAGCCCGGCGACGATCGCGACCACGAAACCCAGCCAGTACGACCCGGTATGCGCGGACACGGTGTAGGCGACGTACGCGGCGGCGACGGCCATCGCCCCCTGCGCGAAGTTGACGACCCGCGCCGCCCGCCAGATGAGCACCAGGGCCAGCGCGAACGCGGCGTACACCGCGCCCCGGGACAGGCCGTCGACGGTGAGGAAGACGAAGCGGTCCAACAGTCCTCCCTCCTGGGGACGAGGTGATGGTCAGAAACCGAGGTACGCGTGCCGTAGGTCGGTGTCGTCGCGGAGCGTGGCGGCCGGGGCGGCGGTCACCACCCGGCCGAGGGACATCACCACGCCCTGGTCGGCGACGGCGAGCGCGCTGCGCACGTTCTGCTCGACCAGCAGCACGGTCAGGCCGGTCTGGTCGCGCAGTTGGCGCAGCAGAGCCATCGTCAGGGCGACCACCCGAGGCGCCAGGCCGAGCGACGGCTCGTCGAGCAGCAGCAGGCGGGGCCGGCCGACCAGCGCCCGACCGAGCGCGAGCATCTGCCGTTCCCCACCGGAGAGCTGGTGGCCGAGGTGCCGACGGCGCCGGGCCAGCGGCTCGAAGAGCTGGTAGACCTCGTCGAGAGCGCGGCCGGCGTCGGCCCGGTCGCGGCGCCACAGCCCGCCGAGCCGCAGGTTCTCGTCGACGGTGAGTTCGCTGATCACGCCCCGCCCCTCCGGCACGTGCGCCATGCCGCGCCGGACGAGCTGCTCCACGGGCGTGCCGCGCAGGTCCTCCCCGGCGAGGACGACCTGCCCGGATGTCGGACGGATCATGCCGGAGAGCGCGCGCAGCAGGGTGGTCTTGCCGGCGCCGTTCGCCCCGACGACCGCGGCGATCGTGCCGGCCGGAACGGTGAGATCGACCGCCTGCAGCACGGGCGCGGCACCGTAGCCGGCCACCAACCCGCGCACCACGAGCAGGTCGGAGGCGCTCACCGCACCGTCTTTCGTTCGCGACTGCGGGGCTCGCAAACCCGGCTCACTCCTCGCGCTCACGTGGTGACCTCGTCGACGGCGGCTCCGAGATAGGCGTCGGTGACCGCCGGGTCGTCGCGGATCTCGTCCGGTGTGCCGGCGGCGATCACCCGGCCGAAGTCCAGCACCACGATCTCGTCGCAGACGGCCATCACCAGGTCCATGTGGTGCTCGACCAGCAGCACCGCGCAGGGGTCGGCGTCCCGCCGGGGCAGCTGCCGGACCAGCTCCGCCAGCTCGGTGATGTCGTCGGGCCCGAGGCCACCGGCGGGTTCGTCGAGCAGAAGCAGCCGGGGTCGGGCGGCGAGCGCGCGGGCCAGGGCGACCCGCTGGCGTACGGCGAAGGGCAGTGTGGTCGGCGCGGCGTCGGCGTGCCCGGCGATGCCCAGGCCGTCCAGGATGTCCAGGGCGTGCTGGCGCAGCCGCCGCTCGTCGCGGTCGCTGCTGGGCAGGCCGAGCAGCGCCGGGACGAAACCGGCCCGCGCGGTGTGCGAGGCGCCGGTCATCACGTTCTCCAGCACGGTGAGCCCGGCGAAGAGGCCGGTTCCCTGCAGGGTTCGGGCGATGCCGAGCCGGGTCAGCCGGTGCGGCCGTGGCCGCAGCGGTCGGCCGTCGAGGGTGAGCGATCCCGTCTCCGGCGCGACGAAGCCGCAGATCACGTTGAACAGCGTGGTCTTGCCGGCGCCGTTGGGCCCGATGACGCCCACCACCTGGTTGGGTGCCACCCGCAGCGAGACGTCGACGAGGGCGGTGAGGCCGCCGAAACGTACGCCGATGTGGTGCAGTTCGAGACCGCGCTCCATCACCCATCCCTCTGTTGTGGCGGGTGTTATTTACACTCGCAGTGTACGTTTCTCGGGTACCGCGTCAAGACCTTCAATGCCCCCTGTCGCCGGCACGCGGACGGGGCGGCCGCCACCGGCGACCGCCCCGGGATCGCGATCAGGAACTGGGGCAGGTGTTGCGGTACTCCTGGATCTGCGAGCCGCTCGGGCCGGGGCAGAGGAACTGCTCGTAGCGGGCGTCGTTGTCGACGAACGGCTCAGCCAGGCGACCATCTGCCGTACGGTCGGAGTGTTCACCGTCTGCGGGAAGAAGTGGCTCGCCCCGTTCAGCTCCAGGTACGCCTTCTCGGCGGACGCCGGGATGGTGTTGTAGAAGGGCTCCGAGTGCGACGAGACCGGCGCGACGGTGTCGCTCTCGCCACCGATGATCAGCGTGGGCACCCGGAGCTCGGACCAGCTCTTGTCGGTGTTCCACGGTGCGAGCGGCACCGCGGCCTGCAGCGACGGCCGCGCCGACGCCGCCTCCAGGCTCCCGCCGCCGCCCATCGAGTGGCCGGCGACCGCGAGCCGACTGCCGTCGATCCGGGTACGCACCGAGCTGCGCTCGACCAGGTAGTCGAGCGCGGCGAGCAGTTGGCGGCCCCGGCTGCCCGGCTGGTCCAGTCGGGAGTTGGTCTCGATGCCGATCACCACGAAGCCGTGCGAGGCGAGCCGCGGCCCGAGCCAGCTGATGCTGGACCAGGCGGCGGTGAAGCCCGGCGAGATCGCGATGGCGCCGAAGGTGCCCTCGCTGGTGCTGGTCGGATAGTAGATGACGCCGCCGCCGAAGCCGGTAACGCTCAGCGAGGACACGTTCTGCGAGGACGTGGCGAACGGACCGCGGCTGGCCTCCAGGATCGCGGTGGTCGGGGCCGGGCCCCGCTCGTACGGGTTCTCCGCCGCCTGCACGGCGCCGGAGGGTCCGGCCAGGACGCCGCCGGCGACCAGCGGCGGCCAGCGCGAGCCGAGCGGCTCGGACGGCCATGGAACGGGGACGGGTGGTGGTTGGTGACGACACGTCGGGCACTCCCTAGAGTCGAGGGATATCGACGTGCGTCAGTTTTGGCGTCACCACCCGGTCCCCGCATCGGTGAAATCACCAGTCCCGGCGGTGGGCCCGCCAGCGAGCCCGGCGCGACCACCGGACGCCGTGCTCACCGTCGGCGTCCGCACCCGGGTGACCGGGGTGCGGACATTCGCCGCGTTTTGACCACCTGACCTGGGGCTTAACCGGACGCCGACGAACTTCTTCGCGGAGACCGAGCAGGTCGCCTTCCACCTCGGCCACCTCCCGCCGGGCATCGACGTCACGAACGACCCGCTGCTGCAGGGCCGGCTGTTCTCGTACGTCGACACGCAGCTCACCCTGCTGGGCGGGCCCAACTTCCCCCAGATCCCGATCAATCGCCCGCACGCCGCGGTCAACGACATGTTGCGCGACGGCTTCCACCAGCACGCCGTCCACGCGGGGGTCGCGCCGTACCGGCCGAACTCACTCGACGGAGGCAACCCCTTCCCCGCGGGCGACGAGGACCACGCGTTCCTCGACGTGCCGGTGCGGGTCGCGGAGGCACCGAAGGTCCGCGCGAACCCCGTCTCGTTCGACGACCACTTCAGCCAGGCACGCCTGTTCTGGCTGAGCATGTCGCCGGTGGAGAAGGAGCACATCATCCGCGCCTACACCTTCGAGCTCGGCAAGTGCTACCACCAGGCGATCAAGGAACGTCAGCTCCAGTGCCTCGCCAACATCGATCCGGTGCTGTGCGCGCAGGTCGCCACCGGTCTGGGCCTGCCCGCGCCAGCGCCGACCGTGCCGCTCGCCGACGTCGCCCCGAGCCCCGCACTGTCGCAGGTCGGCGGGGAGTGGCCGGCCGACGGCCGCACGATCGGAATCGTCGTCGACCCCGACACCGACCTCGACGGTGTCAACCACGTACGCGAAGCCGTCTTCGCGGCCGGGATGGTGCCGCTCCTCATCGCCCCGCACGGTGGCACGGTGGGTCACCTGCCCGTCCAGCGCACCTTCGCCACAGGTCGATCTGTCGAGTTCGACACGCTCCTGCTGGCCGGCGCACCGGTGCCCGCCCCGGATGCGCTTCCCGCCCGCGACGAGAAGGCGGGTACGACGGACCGAGCCTCCGTGGACCCCCGCGTGCTGCTCCTCGTTCAGGAGTGCTGGCGGCACGCCAAGGCGGTCGGCGCCTGGGACGGCGGCGTCAGCGTGTTGGAGCAGGCGGGCGTGACCGGCACTCCCGGCGTCGTCTCGGCCGGCTCCGGAGTCGAGGCCCTGACCGCGGTGCAGCGGTTGATGGCTGCGCACCGGGTGTGGGAACGATTCCCCGCCTCGGTCGCCTGACACGACAAAGCACTGCCGAGGGCTGTCCTCCGGTTCCCCAGGAGGTCAGCTCTCGGCAGCACGGTTCACCCGGCGTTGTCGGGGCTTCTGTTCACAGTGCCCGTGCCAGCGCAACGGCGTCAGCCGATGTCGGCCAGCCGGGGCAGCACCTCGTCGCCGAGCCGTTGGGCGAACTCCACCGGGTGGCGATCCGGCGTGACCTGCACCTCGCTGACCCCGAGCGCGGCGTACGAGGACACCTCGGCGAGGAACGCGTCGACGTCGGCCAGGGGCGGCCGGTGGGCGACGACCGTCTTCTCGATGGTGTCGTAGTCGCGGCCCTCCGCGGCGCAGTGCCCGCGCAGCACGTCCAGCTTCCGCGCCACGTCGTCGGCGCCGGCGGCCGTGCCGAACAGGTTGCAGGCGTCGGCGTACCGGGCGACCAGGAGCAGGGTCTTCTTCTCGCCGCCGCCGCCGATCATGATGGGCGGGTGCGGACGGCTCAACGGCTGCGGCGAGTTGATCGTCTCGGCGAGCTGGTAGTGCCGCCCCGCGAACGGCCCGTTGTCGTCACTCCACATCTGCTGGACGATGCGCAGCGTCTCCTCCAACCGCTCGAACCGCTCGGCCACCGGCACCACGGGCACGCCCAGCCCGCGCTGCTCCCGCTCGTACCAGGACGCGCCGATACCCAGCCGGGCCCGGCCGCCGGAGAGCACGTCGAGCGTCGTCACGGTCTTGGCGAGCAGCCCCGGGTACCGGTACATCACGCCGGTGACCAGCACGCCCAGCGTCATCCGCTGGGTCTTCGCCGCGACGAAGCCCAGCGTGGTGTACGCCTCCAGCATCGGCTCCTCGGCCGGGGCCACCGCCTCCATCTGGAAGAAGTGGTCCATGACCGTGAAGGACGCGACGCCGGCCTGCTCGGCGGTGGTCGCCGCCTCGGTCAGGGTCGGTGCGATCGCCCCCGCCTCGGCCGGGGTCGAGTAACTCCAGTAGTGCAGTCCGAGTTTCATGCCTCGCGACACCTCCGGAACCAAGCCTAGTGGTCCTGGACGCCAGCGACGGGCCTGTTGATCGACAACGGCGGCGAGTCCGCCCCCGCGGGCAGCGGATCGCGACGGACGCCAGCGGCGGGTTCCATTACCGGTTCATGACAATTCGCGGATCACTCCGGGATATCCGGCTGACACCTTCGGTCGGGTGATCCGACAGCCGACATCCACCGACGCCCGGCCCCCCGAGCACGAGCCCGACGTGACCCACGTCCGGTTCCGTCACCGGAGGCACCGGACGCTGTCCGGCCCCGCAGCGGGACGGCCACACCGAGCGGAGTGGGCCGACGCCGCGAAGGGGGGCTGCATCATCCTGGTCGTCCTGTGGCACGTCGTCGTCAAGGACTACCTGCAGATCGACTGGCACATCGGCGTACCGGTGCCGGGCCTGTGGGGGGCGCTGGGTGAGCAGTTCCTGCCGCTGCGGATGCCGCTGTTCTTCACCATCTCCGGCGTCTTCGCGGCGAACGCCGTCCAGCGGCCCTGGCGGGTCGTCGCCCGCGGCCGGATCGCGGGGTTCCTCTACCTGTACGCCGTCTGGCTGCTGATCCACACCGCGGTCCTCGCCGCGGCCCCGGACTTCCCGACCGACCGGGCCACGTCCGCCCTCGGTCTGCTGGAACAGCTCACCATCACGCCCTCCAACCTCTGGTACCTGTACGCCCTGGCGCTCTACTTCACGCTCGCCAAGGCTGTTCGCCGGGTCTCCCGCGTGCTGGTTCTGGCGCCCGCCGCGGTGCTGTCCGCCGTCGCCGCCGCCGGGCTGCTCGACACGCCGGGCAACCGCGCCGGCCTGTACCAGAAACCTGGTCTTCTTTCTCGCCGGCCTGTACCTGCGGCCGCAGATCGAACGGTGGGCCGCCACCGCCACCGGGCGCCGGCTCGCGGTGACCTCGGGCGCGTACGTCCTCGTGCTCGCCGCGATGGCGGCGGTCGGCGCGCAGCAGTGGTTCGGCGTGTGGCCGGTGGTCTCCGTCGTGGCGGTCGCCTTCGGCGTCACCGCCGCCGCCCGGCTGGGCCGGTGGCCGGCCGTCAGCAACCGGCTCGCCACCCTCGGCCGCATCACCCTGCCCATCTACGTCATCCACATGCCGGTGCTGGCGCTGCAGCACCGGCTGCTGCTCGGGCCGATCTCCGGGCTGGACCAGGTCGGTCAGGGACTGCTCGTGCTCGGGTACCCGGTCCTGCTGACCGGGCTCGTGATCGGCGTGAGCCTGGCCGTCCACCGGGGGCTCCTGGCGCTGCACGCACGCTGGCTGTTCGCCCTTCCCGGCGTCCGGCGGGTGGAGGCGGCCGGATGAGCGCCCTCGGCGAGGCCGTGGTCGACCTCGACGCGATCGCCAGGAACGTACGGACGATCGCGTCGGTCACCGGCACCGAGCTGATGGCCGTGGTGAAGGCGGACGGGTTCGGCCATGGGGCGGTGCCGGTCGCGCTGGCCGCGCTGCGTGCCGGCGCCGGCTGGCTGGGTGTGACCTCGGCGTCCGAGGCGCTGGCGCTGCGCTCGGCGGGCATCACCGCGCCCACGCTGAGCTGGCTGCACCGCCCCGACGACGACTTCGACCGGTTGATCGCCGCCGGCGTCGACGTCGGCGTGTCGACCACGACCCACCTGCACGCTGTCGCCGACGCCGCTCACCGACTCGGCGTGCCGGCGACGGTGCAGCTCAAGGCGGACACCGGGCTGTCCCGCAACGGCGCCGCCGGCGACGACTGGCCCGAGCTGGTCGGCTGGGCCCGCAAGTACGAGGTGGAGGGCGGTGTTCGGGTGCGCGGCGTGTGGTCACACCTGACCGACGCCGACGTACCGGGCAGCCCCGTGCTCGCCCGGCAGGTGGCGGTCTTCGAGGAGGCGCTGCGGGTCGCCCGGTCCGCCGGCCTCGACCCGGACCTGGTGCACCTGGCGAACTCGGCCGCCGCGCTGGCGGCGCCCCGGACCCGCTTCGACCTCTGCCGGATCGGGCTCGCGCTGTACGGCGTGGATCCGTTCGGCGGGACCGGGCCGGGCCAGGTCGGACTACGCGCCGCCATGACGCTGCGCACGACCGTGGTCAACGTGAAGCGGGTACCGGCCGGCACCGCGGTCTCCTACGGGCCCGAGTACGTGACCGGCGCGCCGACCACCCTGGCTCTGCTGCCGCTCGGCTACGCGGACGGCCTGACCCGGGCCGCCGAGGGTCGCGCCGAGGTGTGGCTGGGCGGCCGGCGTCGCCCGATCGTCGGTCGCATCGCGATGGACCAGTGCGTCATCGACGCGGGCGACCTTCCCGTGGCCATCGGGGACCCGGTCGTGGTGTTCGGCCCCGACCGGGGCGACCACGCCCCACCGACGGTCGCCGAGTGGGCGCGGTGGGCAGGCACGAACCCGCACGAGATCCTGACCGGTGTCGGGGCCCGGGTGGCCCGCGACCACCTCCACGAAAGGGCGGCAACGTCATGACGATCCGACTGGCAGTGCTCTACGGCGGGCAGAGCGGCGAGCACGAGGTGTCCCGCCGCTCGGCGGAGAGCATCCTCGCCGGCCTGGACCGGGAGAGGTACCGGGTCACCGAGGTGCTCATCGGTCGGGACGGCGGGTGGCACGTCGACGGCCGTCCGGTGCCACTCCCCCTGGCGCTGCGCGTGTTGCGCGCTCAGGACGTGGTGTTCCCGGCCCTGCACGGCCCGTACGGCGAGGACGGCACCGTCGCGTCGCTGCTGGAATGGCTCGGGGTGCCGTACGTCGGCAACGGTGTCTTCGCCAGCGCGGCCGGCATGGACAAGGGCGTCACCAAGAGACTGCTCGCCGCGGAGGGCCTGCGGGTCAGCCCCGGGGTGACCCTGCGTCCCGGCGAGGAGCTGTCCCCGGCCGAGCAGCGGAGGCTGGGCCTGCCGGTGTTCGTCAAGCCCGCCCGGGCCGGCTCCAGCCTGGGCGTGGTCAGGGTGACCGACTGGGCGGGACTTCCCGCCGCGCTGCGGCAGGCGCGGGAGGTCGACCCGAAGGTGCTCGTCGAGCAGGGGGCGCGCGGACGGGAGATCGACGTGGCCGTCCTGCAGCATCCCGACGGCCGGGTGCAGGCCGGTCCGCCCCTGGAGATACGGGTGACCGGTGCCGGCTTCTTCGACTACGACGCGAAGTACGACGGCGGGGCGGTCTTCCAGATCCCCGCCGCGCTCGACCCGGCCACCACCCAGGTGCTCCAGGACCGCGCGATTCGTGCCTTCCACGCCCTCGACTGCCGCGGGCTGCTCCGCGTCGACTTCTTCCTGCCCACGCAGGGGTTCGCCGAGCCGATCGTGAACGAGGTGAACACCTTTCCCGGATTCACCACCGCCTCGCAGTTCCCCCAGATCTGGCAGCAGGCCGGGATCGGGTTCGCCACCCTGCTCGACATCCTGATCTCCGGCGCGCTGGCCAACCAGGCTCGGATCCGGTCCAGTGGGTTGCCCCGGCCGGCACGGGCGGTGGACCTGGTCTGAGCGGCCGTCGCCCCGGTCACTTGATCGGACAGGGCCGGGGCGGCCGGGCGCCGTCCGGCCCGGCGATGGTGACCGGGGAGAAGCTGTTTCCCTGGCCGGTGAGCGCCACGGCACCGGCCAGGGTGCAGATGATCTGGTCGGCCGCGGCCGCCGACAGCGGCAGCACGGCACCCGTCATCGTCACCGTGACGCCGGATCCGTCGGCGTTCGACGTCACCAGGGAGGCCGGGACCAGACCGGCCGGCACCTCGCTGACGAAGCCCTGGCTCCGTTCCGACTCGTCCGGGCCCGCCGCCAGCATGCCGAGCGTCTTCTCCGGCGAGACGCCGCTGCGTGCCTTGGTGTCCCGGATGACCAGCGTGGGTCGTCCGTGCGAGAGCAGGTAGAGGGCGGCGCCCGCGGCTGGGCCGGTCGTCGCGGAGCGGCCGGTGATGACGTCGCTGGGCCGAACCCCGCAGCCCGTCGCGAGCAGCGTGACCAGGAGCCCGCCGGCGAGCAAGGCCCGGCCGGCCCGGCGGCCGGTCACCGTACGCCTCCGGCGTCCGCCACGTCCGTGGCCACGCGCGGCAGCCGGAGCGTGAACACCGCGCCGCCCATCGGATTGTTGCCCGCGACGAGACTTCCGGCCTGCCCGGCGTGCTGGTGCAGGCGCGCGTTCTCCCACGCGATGGCGAGGCCGAGGCCGCTGCCCTCCGAGCGGGTCCGGGCGGTGTCCGCCTTGTAGAAGCGGTCGAAGACGTGCGGCAGCACCTCCGGGTCCAGGCCGGGCCCCTGGTCGCGGACCTCGATCGTGATCCAGTCCGGCTCGGCGCGCAGGCGCACGGACACCGGCTCGGCGCCGTGCCGGAACGCGTTGCCGACCAGGTTGGCGACGATGACGTCCAGCCGGCGGGGGTCCAGGCGGGCGAAGACTCCGGACGGCAGCTCCGCCCGCACCCGATCGGCCCAGCGCCGGACGCGGAGGGTCGCGGTCACCGCCGCGGCCACGTCGATGTCGTCGAGGGCGAGCCGCGCGGTGCCGGAGTCGAACCTGCTGACCTCGATGAGGTCGTTGACCAGCTGGGTGAGGTTCTGCGTCTCCTGACTGACGAGCCGGGCGGCCCGGCCGGCATCCCCGGGCAGCCGGTCCGCCTCCTCGTCGAGCACGTCGGTGACCGCCGTCATCGCGGCCAGTGGCGTGCGGAGCTCGTGCGACACGTCGGCCACGAAGCGTCGGGCGTCGGCCTCCATCCGCCGCAGCTCACCGACCTGCCGCTCCAGCGTCCCCGCGGTGTCGTTGAAGGTCCGCGCCACGTCGGCCAGTTCGTCGACGCCCCGCACCGCCAGCCGGGTGGTCAGGTCGCCCTCACCGAGCCGGCGCGCCGCCCGGCCCAGCTCGCGGACCGGGCGCAGCACTCCCCGGGCGGCCAGCAGGGCCAGCAGGACCGCGAGGACCAGGGAGAGCCCGCCGGTGAGCCACGCCAGGGTGGCGAGCCGGTCGATGCTCCGCTGTTCGGAGGCGAGGCTGCGCACCGAGTAGACCTCCACGCCGGACGGCACCGACCCGCCATCGGTCCGGTCGATCTTCAGCTGGGTCCCGATGAGCAGCACGGGTTCTCCGCCTCGCGAGACGCGTTGCCAGGCGATGACGCCATCCCCGACCGCCTGCCGCAGCTCCGGGGTGAGCGGCTCGGGCACCTGAGCGCCCTGCGCCCGCATGTCACCGTAGAGGACCACCGCGTACCCCTCCCGGTCGGAGAGGAGCTGGGCCATCGTGTCGAGTTCCCCCTGGGACGGCGGGAGTCGGCGTACCGGGTAGGCCTGCCTGAGCTGATCGGTCAGCGACGCCACCGCGGCGTCCTGCGCCTGCTGGAGGATGACCGTCCGGGCCTGGAAGTAGCTTCCGCTGGCCACCACCGCGGTGGTGGTCACGCCCAGCAACACGAAGGCCAGCAGCAGCCGGACCCGCAGGCCCGACGCTCGGCCACCGGTCCAGCGCCACGGCGTCACAGCGGCCCGAACCGGTACCCGAAACCGCGGACCGTCTGGATGAAGACCGGCGCCGACGAGTCGTCCTCGATCTTGGCGCGCAGCCTCTGCACGCAGGCGTCCACCAGCCGCGAGTCGCCGAGGTAACCGTGCTCCCACACGGCCTCCAGCAGTTGCTGACGGCTCAGCACCTGGCCAGGAGTCTGCGCGAGCTCGAGCAGCAGGCGCAGCTCCGTCGGGGCGAGGCTGACCGGCAGCCCTTCCTTGCTGACCACGAGCGCGGCCCGGTCGATGGTGAGGGCACCGTGCTGTTCCAGGCCGGACCGCTCGCCGCCGGTGCGCCGCGACTCGCCAGCGGTCCGCCGCAGCACCGCCCGGATCCGCGCCTCGAGCACCCGGGCCTGCACGGGCTTGACCACGTAGTCGTCGGCGCCGGCTTCCAGCCCCGCCACCACGTCCATGTCGTCGTTGCGGGCGGTGAGCATGATGATCGGAAGGTCGCCGAGCTGCCGGATTCGGCGACAGACCTCGAACCCGTCCATTCCGGGCAGCATGAGATCGAGGACCACGACGTCGGACGAGGCCACCCGCAGCCGCGCCAACCCCTGCTCACCGGTGGCCACGGCGTCGACGGTGTGGCCCTGTCGGGTGAGCGCCAGTTGCAACCCGTCGCGCACCGTCTGGTGGTCTTCGATCAGCAGGACCTGAGACATGTCGGCAAGTATCCCATCATGAATAGGTTTAGCGTTCGGTCGATGGCCGGACGGTCGCGTCTCACCCCTGCGGGGCCCCGCCGTCCCGGCTGGTCGCCGTCGCGTGCCGCTGGGCGCGCTGCCACAGGCGGGGCGGGACGACGAAATTCGCCGACCGCACCAGGAACACCACCGAGCCCACCGCCACCATCGTCGCCGCGGTCACCGCCACGATGGCGACCAGCAGCCCGGGCTGCACCGATGCGGCCAGACCGGGCAGCACCACCAGAAGCACCCAGAGCAGCACGGCCAGCCCCACCGCTCCCCCGACCAGCCCGCGCCCCACCGCGCCGCCCGGTTCGCGGCGCGGACCGGCGACCGGACCGGCGTCACCGCGCCGACCCGCCAACGCCGCCGCGGCCAGGCAGAACAGCGTCACACCCAGCAGGACGCCGCCGAGAGCGTCACTGAACCGGTGCCAGCCAGCGATCATGGTGGCCGAGGCGATCACCGAGACACCTGCCGCGCCCGGCACCGCCAGCCAGCCTCGGGCCCACCCGGGCACGACCAGCATGAACGCCAGCAGCAGGGCCGTCGCGCCCGCGACGTGACCACTGGGGAAGCTGTTGTGGGTGCTGGAACTCACGATCTGGAAGTCCGGGCGGGCAAGGGCCGACTTCGCCGGGCCGGCCACCACCACCGCGCAGAGGACCATGCCGACGCCCACCACTCCCGCCAGCATCCGTCGGCAGAGCACTCCCACCAGCAGCACCGTGCCGAGCATGGCGGCCAGCAGCGTCGGGCTGCCGAAGGTGGCCAGCACGGTCCGGGCCGGACCGACCAGGACGGTCTGCTGCTCGTAGCCCCCGCCCCGGTCGGCACGCGGCAGGAGCAGACCGTCCAGCCACTGACCGGGGTGGGTGCGCACGAACACGGCGTAGGTGAGGCCCAGGGCGAGCAGGTGGCCGACGGCCGCCCCGAGCAGCAGCCGGCCCAGCGGCGCGGCTGCGCGGACATGTGGCAGCGGTGGCGCCGGCCGCGGGGCGGGCGCCGACCGTCCGATGTATGACGATCCGAGGGACATACCGGCCATCGTCGTGCCGCCAGATCCGGACGCCGTCCGCGGATTGTCTTCGTTCTGTCACAGTTCCCGGCCAGGGCCAGAGGAGAACGGGTGGACCGCGCCGGGCACGGCGACCGGCCAACGGACGCCGCAACGCGTCGATTTCCCAAATTCACCAGCAAACCCGGCCAAGTCATCTCGAATGACTTATGCAAAGCGTGAAGGGTCATTCATATGCTTGCATGCAACTATGTTTTACCCTGCCGAGACGCAATACCACTAAGGTCAGGACGCCGATCAAGCAATGTTTCGGTCGGCGATGCGAAAACCATCCGGAGCACGTTGGGGAACCGGAAGGGGTTGGGGAAAATGCAGGGGATTCCGGTCGCCTCCCTGGTCATCGGCATCGCGTCCACGCCGGCCGAGCGCAGGCAACTGGCCCGGCTGCTCGGCGGGAGTGACGCCTTCCTGATCGTCTCGAATGTCGATCAGGCGCGGGAGTTTCTCGGGGTGGTCGAGATGCCGGCCGCCACCACGGTGATACCCACCGCCCAGAGCGTGGTGCCCGACGTGGCGCAGAGCCCGCAGGCGCCGCCACCGCCGGACCTGGCCGTCGATTCCGACCGCCGGGTGCTGCGGTGGCGCGACCGGGAGATCGACCTGACCCGGTTGGAGCATGACGTCCTGCTCTGCCTGGTCGACGCGCCCGGGCAGGTCTGGACCTACGAGCGACTGCATCTCGAGGTCTGGGGCAACCGGCACCTCGGCCGCGGCTCGGACATCCACTCCGTGATCCGCCGGGTACGCCGCAAACTCGTCCGGCTCAACGCCGCGGCGACGATCCACGCGGTCCGCGGCGTCGGCTTCCGGCTCGCCCCGGTCTGACCGCCGACGAACATGGTCCGGCCCGCCTGGTCAGCGACCAGGCGGGCCGGATCTGTCACTTACCGGTCAGGCGTTCAGCACCGGATCGGCGACAACCCGAAGTTCTCCACCGTGGGCGTGGTGGTGTCGATCCTCGTCTGACGGGTCTGCGGCTTCCAGCCGTCCTTGGCGACGATCATCGTGAGCGGGTTGTTGCGACGGTCCACCCAGTAGGCGTACTTGCCCTGGGTGTCGGTGGCGAAGGTCCACGACATCGCCCACGAGTCGACCTGGACCACCGCGCCGGCAATCGGCGAGGTCGCACCCTGGCAGCTGGTCCCGGTCACCGTGCCCATGAGCTTGCCCCAGGTCTTCGGAGGCGTCGCGGTCATGGTCACCGCCACCGGCGCCACCGTGTACGGCGTGTTCTCCTTGATGCCGACCGAGCCGGAGTAGGTGCCCGGCTGGTCCACGTTCGCCGTCATCCCGACGGTGACCGTGACGTTCTGACCCGGCGTCAGGGTGACCGCCGACTTGTCGATCGTCATCCAGCTGACATCGGCCGCCGCCTCGGCGCAACCCTCGAAGCCCGGCAGCACCTCGCTGTCCGGCGCCGCGCTGAAGCTGCCGGACGAGCCGCCGATCTTGTAGAAGCCGCACGCCGCGCCACCGCGGTACCGCGCGGTGTTGGAGTTCGGCAGGTTGGACCACGAGCTGGTGCCCGGGTCGTAGGCGAAGCCGGCGTTGCTGATGGCCCCGCCCTGCGAACCGCCGACGACGAGGAGCTTGCCGCTGGCGACAGCGAACGAGCTGGCCCAGTTGTCGACCGGCGCGTCGGCGATGGCGGTCCAGGTGTTGGCACCCGGGTCGAAGGAGTAGCTGGCCTTCTGCGCGGCGGCCCCGTCGTTGCCGCCGGTGCAGTAGATGGTGCCGTCGATCCCGCCGCAGGAGGCGAAGGCCACCGACTTCGGGTAGTTCGCCATCGTCTCCCAGGTGTTGCTGCCCGGGTCGTACCGGACGACGGTGTTCGACATCGGCGTACAGGCCGCCGTGGTGCAGCCACCGATGGCGTACAGCTTGCCGTCGACGACAGCCTGCCCGGCGGCAGCTCTCGGCGCCGGGTTGTCGGCCAGATCCGTCCAGGTGTTGGCCGCCGGGTCGTACGACCAGGTGGCCGCGTCCGGGCCGCCGTCCGCCCAGCCGCCGGTCGCGATGATCTTTCCGTCCACGACGCCCACCGCCAGGGCGTTGCGGGCGCCGGGCAGATCGGCGATCGCCGTCCAGGTCTGGGCAACCGCGTCGTAGGCGTAGTTCTTCGTGGTCGAGCTGGACCCGTCACCACCGCCGATCGAGTAGACCTTGCCGTCCAGCGTCACCACCCGGTTGTCCATGATGTTGGCCGGGTAGTCGGTGATGTCCGTCCACGGTGCGGCCTGCGGGGTGACCGCGGCGGGGACCGCCATGGCCGCCTTGCCGGACGCCTTGGCGGCGAACGACGTCGGGACGGTGAGCCGCTGCTCCGGTGCGCCGGTGGCTCCGAGCACCTGCTGCCTGGTCATCCGGGACCCGTCCGCCCGGAGGAGTTCGAACCCGTTGTCGCGCTCACTGAACTCGACCTCGACCGGCGCCCCGCCGGTGTTGGTCACCGTGAACGTCTTGCTGGCCTTGCCGTTGGGCATCTGCACCGTCGCGCTCACCTGGTCCGGCGCCACCGACAGCCGGCCGGCCGCGAGCTGGAAGTTCGCGGCGGTCGCCCAGTCGGCCTGGACGTCGACCTGCTTGCTCTGGCTGACGTAGTTGCCGGCCTTCGCGGTGAACTTGTGCGTGTCGGTCAGGGTCGAGTAGAGCCAGTAGAAGCCGTCGGGCAGCCCTGGGTCGTCCGGGGTCGCCACGGTGACGGCACTCTCGGCGGGCCGGTCGGCACTGGTGACGGTGGCGCCGTTGACGTAGCTGCTGTCGTTCTTGTCATGGACGTGACCGACGACCAGACCGCCGTCGACCGGCACGCAGGTGACCTGGCTGCCGATCAGTACGTTGTCGACCTCCCACCACCACTCGTACGAGGCGTCGTAGTAGTGGAACCGCACCTGGACCTGCGCCTTACCGGCCGCCTGCGGGATCGGGATCTCGGTGACCTTCGGACCCCGGACGTCCGTCTCCTGCCGGAGCACGTTGGTCCAGGTGGCACCGCCGTCGATGCTCAGATCGACATCGCCGGTGTCGTCGGCCAGTTGGTTGAGGTCCTGGTTGAACCGGATGACCGGGGCCGTGACGTCGGTCAGGTTGACCACCGGGCTGACCAAGGAGGTGTCCTGGCTCCCGCCGGCGCCGTACGCGTCGCTGTCGACCACCGCGAAGTTGCCGGTGCCACCGGTCAGGTTGCCGCGGTTGCCGTCGTCGGTGAACTTCCAGACCTGGCCGTTGCCCTTGTTGTCCACCACGGACCAGCCGGCCGGCACGGTGGCGCCGTCGAAGGTCTCGTACTCACCGTCGGAGCCGAACGTGTAGCCGGGCGCCGTCGTGCAGGTGTTGGTGTTCACCGGCACCGCGACGTTGGCGGTCACGTTGCGCGAGCCGACCACCACCTCCTTGGTGACGGTCTGGTAGCCCGGGTACTGCGACTCGTACGTCAGGGTGTAGGTCTGCCCGGCCGGCAGCTTGATGCTGTAGCGGCCGTTCGCCGGCGTGGTGTAGTCGTACACGCCCGACACGCCGGTCACGGTGACCTTGGCGTACAGCGGCCAGCCGTGTCCGGAACCGTCGGTGACCGCTCCGGTGACGTTGACGCTCGCCACCGCCGTCAGCGCGACGTTGAGCGTCGTGGTCGCGCCGTCGGTGACGGTCGCCGGCTTGGTCGTGCTGCCGTACCCGAACGCCGCCACGGCGACCTGGTAGTCACCGACCGGAAGCGTGGTCGAGTACTTGCCGTCGGCGCCGGTGGACACCTCGCGGCCGGTCGGTCCGGTGAGCGTCAGGGTGGCACCGGCGATCGGGCTGCCGGTGGCCGCGTCGGTGACCGTGCCGGCCAGGGTGCCGGTGTCGCCGGTCGGGGCGGCGTTGAGCAGGGCGAGGGCGTCCAGTCGGCCTTCGCCGTAGACGTTGTTGTCCGCCGGGGTGCCACCGCACTGGTCGTCGGCCTTGTCGATCGCGGCGCCGTTGAGCAGCGCACGGGTCGCGTTGACGTCACCGACCAGCGACGGGACCGCCGAGTACAGCAGGGCGATCGCGCCCGCGAGGTGCGGGGCGGCCATCGACGTGCCACTGATGCTGCCGTAGGAGTTGCCCGGAATGCTCGACCGGACGTTCACGCCCGGCGCCGAGATGTTGGGCTTGATCTCGCCGTTCTGTCCGACGCCCCGACCCGAGAAGCCGGCGACGTTGTTGTTGATGTCGTACGCGCCGGTCGAGTAGTTGCTGACGAGGCTGCCCGGCGAACCACTGGTCTGGCACGCCGGTCCGCTGTTGCCGTTGGACCAGACCCCGAAGATCCCGGAGGCGGCCCAGGCCAGCGTCACGTCCTCCATGAAAGGCTCGTTGGACGGGTTCTGGCTGCCCCACGAGTTGTTGATGATGTTCGGTCGCTTGCTCGCGTCCGCGTTCTGGCCGTTGAGGTCCATCGGCTCGAGCATCCACTGACCCGACTCGATCAGCGCCGCGTCGCTGGGGCAGCAGCCGTTCGCCGCGATCCACTTGACCCCGGGAGCGACACCGATCTGGTTCGCGCCGTCGGAGCCGGCCATGGTGCCCATCGTGTGCGTACCGTGGCCATTGCTGTCACAGGGCGCGGTCGCGCACGTCCCGGCGGCGTTGAACCAGTTGTAGTTGTGGTCGAACGTGCCGTCGCCGTTGTTGCCGCGGTAGGAGCCGACCAACGCCGGGTGGTCGAACTGGACCCCGGTGTCGATGTTCGCGATGGTGATGCCCTCGCCGGTGACGCCGTACTGGCTCCAGACGTCGTCGGCGTTGATGTTCGCAATGCCCCACTCGAGGGCGTTCACGGTCTTCTCGTCGGCGCCCTTCGTGGTCTCGGGCACCTTGTAGGCGACCGGGGCGTAGAGACCCTCCACCTCCGAGTGGGCGGCGAACTTCTGCACCATCTCCAGCGAGCCGCTGCTCACCTTGATGGCGTTGGTCGCCCAGAAGGTCTGGTACCTGGTGCCCGATCCGTCGAGTTCGGCCCGGATCTTGCCCTGGCTCTCCGCGGCCGTCTTGCGCAGTGCCTCCGCGACCGCCGTGCCGCGCTTGGACCAGTCCTTGATGGCGCTGGCCTTGCTCAGGTCCGCCCGGTCCTTGAACCGGATCCAGAAGTCCCCTGCACTCTTGGCCTGGAGCTGCTTCGCGAGCTCCGGTCGGATCTTGTCCCCCGGAGCGGCGCCGGCCCCCGTCCCGCCGGGCGCCGCCTGCGCGCCCGAGCCGATACTGGCCAGACATGTCGCGGCGAGGATCATCGCCGCACCAGCGCTCACCAGTGATCTGGCTGTGCGCCTCCATTGTGGACGTCTGAACATCGGTGCTGCCTCCCTCAGAACGACCCAGGGTGAAAAATGGGCCATGGTGAGGGTGCGGGAGATCCGCCTCGATGGAACCGAGCGGACGAACCCTTGATGCCTCCCCATGCACCGCGCGGGTCACGTCGGTTGCCCGAGTGGACACTATGATCGAGAAGAACGGACGATCAAGAACTTGCCGTGAGCAACTTGTCGCTAACGGTTGCCAGGCTGGCGGCACGCTTGCCCAACACTGTCAGGACCATGACGCGAGGTGGGCGGGATGATGCCCATGGATCCCGGGTGGGTGCTGTGGCCGAGGACGACGAGGCGGCGTTGGACGGGTCCGAGCCGGTCGACGAGCCGTTCCCGCTGCTGATCGCGGTGACCTCGTCGCCGACCGAGCGGATCCGGCTCGCGGAGCAGCTCGAGGGCATCGCACCGCTGCTGCTGGTGGCCGACCTCGACGAGCTGCGCCGGCTGATCGCGACTCCACAGCAGCCCGCCGGCACGCCGCCCCCGCCAGCGCCCGCCGTCGCGGCCGGCTCCGCCCTGGTCATCGACTCGCACCGGTCCACCGCCCGCTGTCAGGACCGCGAGGTCGACCTGACCCGACTCGAACACGACCTGCTGATCTGCCTGACCACCGTGCCGATTCGGGTCTGGAGCTACGCCGAGCTACACCGGTCGGTCTGGCGCGACGAAGGGCGCGAGCGCAAGGCGGACGTACAGTCGCTGGTGAAGCGGTTACGACGCAAGCTGCACGAGCTCGGCACCGGCGCCACGATCGAGGCCGTACGCGGCGTCGGGCTGCGGCTGACCGATCGCCAGGAGCCGCGGATCGGACGGGCCTGACGCGGCTGCCTGATGTGGGCAGCGCCCCGGTGACCATCGGGTGTCGATCGGTCAGATCAGCCCGGCGCGGGTCCACAGCAGACGGCCCGGCCCGGCCACCAGACCCACGCCCGCGAGATGGGTGTGCACCCGCTCTGCCGACCAGCGCAGGGTGGCGCGCCAGTGCGGGTTGGCGCGCGCGGCGGCCCGGCCGACCGCCGGTGGGATGCCCACCGCCGCGTACGCGTCGGGATGGACCAGGCGGTTGGCGATCGTGCCGGCGGCACGACCGACCAGCAGGCGGGCGTACGCCATGCCCACCGGGCCGGTGGCCGCGACCGCGGCGGCCAGTTCCTCGCGGGCGAACCGGACGTGTCTCGCCTCCTCCACCACGTGGATGCGCGAGACCATCCGGATGAGCAGCTGGAGCGACTCGTCGGCCATGATCTCGCGCTGGAACGCGTCGAGGATCTCCTCCGCGATGAGGATCGCGGCGTACATCCGGGGGCCGCTGGCGGTGGCCTTGAGGAAGCGCCCGAGGTGATGGTCCACCGTGCTCGCCCGGTAGACCGGGCAGCCCATCGCCTCGATCAGCCGCCCAAACATGATGGAGTGCCGGCACTCGTCGGCGACCTCGGTCAGCGCGTACTGGGCCTGCCGGCTGGTCGGGTCGGCGCCGTAGTACTCCCGGATCAGCATCTGCATGAGGATCGTCTCGAACCACAGCCCGGCGCTGGCCGCACTGGCCACCTCGTGCTTGGTCAGCTCGACGCGCTGCTCCTCGCTGAGCTGCTCCCACAGCGGCGTGCCGTAGAGGCTGCTGCGGTGCGGCGGGAGCCAGTAGGCGCCCGGAGTGTGCGGAGCGTCCCAGTCGATCTCGACGACCGGGTCGTAGCTGGTGCGGAGCGAGGACGTGAGCAGTCGCTCGGCGACCGCGGTGCGCTCCGATTCCGCCGGTGTCGCGTCCATGGCCCCTCCATATTGACGTGACGTCAGGTAACTGTTACGAGTAGTAGCATGCAATCGCCGCTCAAAGATGTCAATGGATCCAATCCGGCAGCCCCGGCCGCCGACGAGGGCCGGAGGGCGAAGGGCAACGGCCGCCGGGACCGGTGGGCCGACCATCGTGAGCAACGACGGCGGGAACTGATCGGGGCCGCTGTGCAGGCGTTGCTGCGGTACGGGCCGGAGGTCGACATGGACCAGGTGGCCGCCACCGCCGGCGTCAGCAAGCCGGTCCTCTACCGCTACTTCGCCGACAAGTCGCAACTCTGGGTCGCCGTGAGCGAGGTGGTGGCGGCCCGGATCATCGACACCGTGGCGCCCGCGGTGGAGCAGGTCCGTGAGGAACGCGGCCTGGTGCAGGCGACGATCGACGCCTACCTGGGGGTGATCGAAGCGCAGCCCACGCTCTACCGGTTCCTGATGCACCAGTCCGGTCATCCCGGCATCCACCAGGTCGTCGCCGGGACCAGCCAGCAGGTCGCCGCCGGGCTGGCCCGCGTGATCGGCGACCGGCTGCGCGCGCTGGGGCTGGACGCCGGCCCCGCCGAGCCGTGGGCGTACGGCCTGGTGGGCTTCGTGCAGGCGGTCGGCGACTGGTGGACCACGCACGGTCAGCCGATCAGCCGGGCAGCCCTCACCGACTACCTGACCGCTCTGCTGTGGAACGGGATCGAGGGCGTACGGGCCAGCGCCGACCTGCCCCGCGAGCTCACCCGCGCCCACGAACGGATCACGCCATGAGCGTGCGTCAGCGAGCGAATCATCAGCAGCGGGTGGCGGCGTGAGTTACCACGGCCCGGCGAGCCTCGCGGGCACCACCGTCCGGGTGCACCTCAGCGGGCGGTGGGAGCCGGTCGACGGCCGCTACCACTGGGGTGGACGAATCGAGCCCGACCCGCAGGTGGCGCAACTGCTGCGCTCCGGCCGGCGTGACGTCGAGCTGCGCATCGCCGACCGGGTCCGGCCCACCCGGCTGGCCGAGGTCGACCCGTGGGGCGGCGTACGGATCACCGGCGTGGGCGATCCACCCTGGCCACCGGCAGCCGAACCGGTTCCGTGCCCGAGCTACCGGAGAAGTGATGGAGCCACACCTCCGTGGAAGGGTAGTCATGACAGTTCACTTTCGCCGCGCGGGCAGCGGTGAACCGCTCGTGCTCATCCACGGCATCGGTCACCGCCACCAGGCCTGGGAGCCGGTTTTCGACCTGCTCACCGCCCACCACGAGGTGATCGCGCTCGACCTGCCCGGCTTCGGGAACTCTCCGGTGCCCGACGCGGGCATGCCCGCCGACATGGCGGCCACCGTCGCCGGGATACTGCCGATCCTGACCGGGTGGGGGCTGGAGCGCCCGCACGTGGCCGGCTACAGCCTCGGTGGGGCGATCGGCCTGGAACTCGCCGCGACCGGGGCGGTCGCCTCGGCCACCGCCTTCTCCCCCGCCGGGTTCTTCACCACCGCTGAGCGCCGGCGGGCACTGGCCATCCTCACGATGTTGCGGGCCAATTCGTACCTGCCCACCCCGATCATGCGGGTCGCGTTGCGGTCGGCGTACCTGCGGGCGATGTGCTTCGCGCCGCTGGTGGCCCGCCCACGGCTGCTGGACGCCGACCGCGCGCTGGGCGACGCGCTCGCCCTGCGGCGTGGGCTCGGCTTCAGCGCCGTGGCCCGGGCCGCCCGCGACTACCGCTTCGACGGTCTCCGGCTGGCCGACGCGGCGGTGCCGGTGACCATCGGCTGGGGTGACTGCGACCGCATCTTCGGCGTACACCAGGCCGAGCGTGCCCGGGCCGGCCTGCCGGCGGCCCGGGTGGTGACCATGCCCGGCTGCGGGCACGTACCGATGAGCGACGACCCGGATCTGGTCGCCGCGCTCATCCTGGAGACCACCGGCGCCGTGCCCCGCACCGGTCGAGCGGATCGGGCGGGTCACGAACATCACTTCACAGAATAAAAACTTGCACGGTACGCAACTTGCCCTCTAGCCTCCCCGGGTGACCGATACCGACCAGGCCGCCACCGGGCGTCGCGACCGCAAGAAGCGGCAGACGCGGGCCGCGCTCACCGCCGCCGCGCTGCGCCTGGTCGCCGAACGGGGCCTGGAGCACGTGACGGTCGAGGAGATCAGCGAAGCCGCCGACGTCTCCTCGCGCACCTTCTTCAACTACTTCACCTGCAAGGACGAGGCGCTCACCGACGACCCGGCGCTCGACGGCACACCGGTGGTGGCGCGACTTGCCGCCGCCCCACCGCACGTGCCCGCGTTGCAGGCCGTTCGACTCGCCCTCGACGAGGCGATCGACACGATGCAGGCCGACCGGGAGTTGTGGCGGCTACGGCTGGCCGTCATCACACAGAACCCCGCGCTGGTGCCCCGGCTGATGACCGGGAACATCGAGACCGAGCGGGCCATGGTCACCGCCCTCGCCGCCCGCCTCGGCGTCGACCCCGACCACGGCCACCCGGCGCTGGTCACCGCGGTGGCCGGTGCCACCTTCCGCACCGCGATGCTGCGCTGGGCCGCCGACGACAGCCGGCCCCTGCGCGACTTCGTGGACGAGGCGTTCGCCACGGTCGCCGCCGGCCTGCCGGATCCACCACACCAGTCCTGACCACCAGTCCCCCGGTGCACCAGGTTCCGGGGGCAGCCACTTTCGATCAAGACCCCGAAAAGGGAGCGTCAATGACCACCACCGCCCCGCCCGCTGACGTTGCCGACGTCGGCACGCGCATGTCGCGTCGGGAGGTTCTCCAGGCCCTCTCCGGCCTGATGGTCGGCATGTTCGTGTCCATCCTCGCCTCCACGGTGGTGGCGAACGCCTTGCCGCGGATCATCGCCGACCTGAACGGCAGCCAGACCGTCTACACCTGGATCGTCACCAGCGAACTGCTCGCCATGACGGCGACCGTGCCGCTGTGGGGCAAGATGGCCGACCTCTACAGCAAGAAACTGCTGATCCAACTGTCGCTGGGGCTGTTCGTGGTGGGTTCGCTGATCGCGGGCTTCACACCGAACGTCGAGGTGCTGCTGATCAGCCGAGTCGTGCAGGGCATCGGCGCCGGCGGCATGACGGCGCTGGCCACGATCGTCATGGCGGCGATGATCCCGCCGCGCGAGCTGGGCCGCTACGCCGGCATCTTCGGCGCGGTCTTCGGTGTCGGCACCATCGCCGGTCCGCTGATCGGCGGTCTGCTCGTCGACACGTCGTGGCTGGGCTGGCGGTGGTGCTTCCTGATCGGGGTCCCGTTCACCATCCTGTCCATCGTCCTGCTGCAGCGCACCCTGCACCTCCCGGTCGCCCGCCGCAAGTTCAAGATCGACTGGCTGGGCGCCGTCCTCATCACCGCGGGCGTGTGCACGCTGCTGATCTGGTCGTCCCTCGCCGGGAACAAGTTCCCCTGGGCATCGGGCTGGACGGCCGTCATGGTCCTGGGCGGTCTGGTCCTGCTGGCGCTGGCCGTTCTCGTCGAATCGCGGGCGGCGGAGCCGATCGTTCCGCTGGACATCTTCCGCAACCGCACGGTCTCGCTGGCCACCGCCGCCAGCGTGCTGGTCGGTGTCGCGATGTTCGGTGGCACCGTCTTCCTGTCCCAGTACTTCCAGATCTCGCTGGGCAAGTCGCCGACCGTCGCGGGCCTGATGAGCCTTCCGATGATCTTCGGTCTGCTCGTCTCGTCGACGGTGGCCGGCCAGCTCATCACGAAGTTCGGCCGGTGGAAGGCCTACCTCGTGGCCGGCGCCGCCGTGATGACCGTCGGGATGCTGCTCCTGGGCACCATCGACGCCAACACCAGCGTCGTCGTCCTGTCGGTCTACATGGCCGTGCTGGGCATCGGCGTCGGCATGCTCATGCAGAACCTCGTGCTCGCCGCGCAGAACGACGTGCCCGCTCACGAACTCGGCGCCACCACCTCCGTGCTGACGTTCTTCCGCAGCATGGGCGGCGCCATCGGGGTCAGCGCCCTGGGTGCCGTCCTGGCGAGCCGGGTTACCTCGCTGACGACCGAGCGACTCGGCCCGGCCGCGGCCGGTGGCGGCTCCGCCGAGGTGCCCGACCTGTCCACCCTGCCCGAGCCGGTGCTGCGCATCGTGCAGGACGTCTACGGCACCGCCACCGCCGACCTGTTCCTGATCGGCGCGCCGATCGCGCTGATCGCGCTGATCGTCGTGCTGTTCATCAAGGAAAAGCCCCTGCACACCCTCAGCGGGGACGAACGACGCGCCCAGGAGGAGGCGGCCGCAAACGCCGCGATTCACTGAGCCGTACTACAGCAGGCGGGGGCGGGCCGATCGGCCCGCCCCCGCACTGCGCCCACACCCCTGCCCCCGCCGGACCGCTCGGGCCGGGCGCGAGGGCCGGGCCCGGGCCCGGAGAACGGAAGAGCACACC